>NZ_JBBOCA010000001.1:608212-912319 GCF_038002225.1 Paenibacillus sp. FSL R7-0204 | reverse complement strand
CCGTTAACCGTTGCAGAAGCACTGCCCGCTTGAAGACTAAGCTGTAGCAGAGCCCCCTCCGCCGCCTGGGCCTTTCCCACAGGAAATAGGCTGAGCAGCAACAATAGGACTGCAATAACAGAAACTCCGCGCTGTAGATGTCCCGCCCTGCTGCCCGGTCCGGCTATACCTGACGCCTCCTCACTCTGTCGTCTGATCATCGGTCTCCCCCTCCGTCTTAGCAGCGTTCACCAAAGGATCACCTTGTCCGAGAATAAGGCTTCTGGCTACGATATCGCCGTCACTCTGCATCAGCAGCTTGACCACTGCCCCCGGCTTGTACTGTCTGAATAATTCATTG
The DNA here is from genome assembly GCF_038002225.1 of Paenibacillus sp. FSL R7-0204. NCBI lineage: Bacteria > Bacillati > Bacillota > Bacilli > Caryophanales > Paenibacillaceae > Paenibacillus > Paenibacillus sp. FSL R7-0204. The sequence goes on along the minus strand of NZ_JBBOCA010000001.1, from coordinate 911,979 downwards.
ACATCCACAAGCGAAGTCACCCGGTGTCCGTCTATGGCATATAGTGCATCTCCCGCCGTGATTCCTGCCTTGCGCGCTTCTGCCGTAAGCACCTTCGTCACCGTCAATGGCTCCTGCCCCGGCAGTCCGACAATCACGGGCCAGCTCTCCTCAAGCTCAATGCCGAGGCTCGGACGCCGGACCTCTCCATATTGGAGCAGCTGATTCATGATGTACTTCACCGTATCTGCGGGAATCGAGAAGCCCATATTCTCCACACCCACAGCTGCGAACTTCATACTGTTGACCCCGAGCACCTCGCCCTTCATATTGACCAGCGGTCCTCCGCTGTTGCCGGGATTGATGGCCGTATCGCTCTGGATCAGCCGGTATGCCGCATCCACCGAACGGTTAAGACCGCTAATCACGCCTACAGTAGCCGAATTTCTCAGGGAAAAGGAGATCGGCGTCCCGATCGCGATAACCTTCTCCCCTACCTGAAGATTGGCGGCGCTGCTTGCGAAGGTTGCAGGTTTTAAGGCTTTGGCTTTGATTTTGACCAATGCAAGATCACTGAATTCGTCCGAGTATGTATCTGTGATGTTATAGCTCGTCCCGTCTGAGGTGACCACTACTGCCTTCTCCAGGCCTGCTATGACATGGGCATTGGTAATGATCCATCCGTCAGCTCTGACGATAATCCCGGAGCCATGAGTCAGATTGTAACGGTCATCCGGCCCGCCGGTTTCTCCGCCCGCTTTGCCGATAATGCCGACTACTGACGGCGAGACTCTGCTTATGATTTGCGGAACCGGATCTGCTGCTGCGGACTGGCTCCATTGTCCCTTGCTCTCCTTTTGCACCTTACCTGCTTGTCCGGCCTTCATTACGTTCACAGCCGTGCCTCTCTCAGCCGCTAATGCTCCTGTCCCGCCGTAGCCCGCCCCATGAACGACACCGGCTGGACCTATGAATCCCGACAATGATAATAGCAGAATACCCGGCAGTACCACCTTGCCTCGGGCCGTCCCGCTCCTCCCTATTCCCATGGCTCTCCCCTTCTTTCCTGCACGCGAAGCATATGAATTCTTATCTTCAAAAAAAGACGCCTTTAGGATCGCCGCAGGCGGTAAAGGTGTCTTTAAGATGAGCTTGCCTCTGAGGTTATGTGTGCCTTACTCTAGCTGAACCAGTTCATAATCATTGCATAATCGGATACCACAAAAACCAGCAGGCTTACCACTGCAAAACCGATAGCAAATTTGTTCTTCTGCGGAGCTCTAAGCAGCCGGACCACACCGATAAGTATCAGGATCGTGAATACAATCATAAACGCATCGAAGGTATGAAATTTAGACGGTTCTTGCGCGGCAGCTTCTGCAAGCAGCATGGCAATCCCTCCCTGAGAGTGTTGTCAAGCAAGTTTCTCTAATCCATATCACCTTCTATGTTATCGTTACCATTTCCGTCACGCAATAGAAAAATTTTAAAAACGGTGTATTTGTCACAAAAAATATTCCTTATGGCTAAATCACGCCTCGGATTGGCGATATTTATCATTGACTGCGGTTGTTTTTTTAATTTTCAAGGAGCCAATCCACCTCAATCCAGCCTACAGCTGCTGCTATCCATTCAACGTAAAAGCTTCTCATTGAATCTTACGGCGGACATGCTGTAATTATGCGTGATTGATTTGGCTGGCCTTTGTGGACTTAGTGGACCGGATAAGTGCTAAATCGCTATCCACCATCATCTTGACCAATTGTTCAAATGGAACCTCCCGTTCCCAGCCTAGCTTTTCTTTAGCCTTGGAGCAATCACCAAGCAGTAAATCCACTTCAGCAGGTCTAACAAATCTCTGATCAACCATAACATAATCTTTCCAATTCAATCCTACATGACTAAATGCGATATTTACAAGTTCTTCAATTGAATGAGTCTCTGCCGTAGAGATGACAAAATCATCCGCATTATCCTGCTGAAGCATCAGCCACATTGCTTTTACATAATCGCCTGCGAAGCCCCAGTCTCTTTTGGCATCCAGATTCCCCATCCGGAGTTCGGTTTGCAGACCCAGCTTAATTCTCGCAACAGCATCAGACACTTTACGGGTTACAAATTCAATACCGCGGCGTGGAGATTCATGGTTGAACAATATCCCGGAGCAGGCAAACATGTTATAACTTTCTCTGTAGTTAACAGTAATCCAGTGACCATAAACTTTAGCAGCACCATATGGACTTCGCGGATAGAAAGGAGTCGTTTCTTTTTGTGGTGTTTCTAACACTTTACCGAACATTTCACTGCTTGAGGCTTGATAAAATCTTGCTTCCGGTTTAGTCAAACGAATCGCCTCGAGCAAATTGGTAACACCCATTCCAGTAGCCTGAGCAGTTGCAACAGGTTGAAGCCATGAGGTGGCTACGAAAGACTGAGCAGCCAAGTTGTACACTTCATCCGGGTCCGAGAGGCTCACTGCTCTCATCAGTGATCCCAAATCAAGCAGATCGCCTTCTATAAACTCTATTTCATTCTTGAGATGCTCGATGTTATCCATTATTGGTATACTTGTTCTACGGCGTAAACCATATACTTTATAGCCTTTTGATAACAGAAGTTCTGCCAAATATGATCCATCTTGTCCTGTAATCCCTGTAATTAGTGCATGCTTTGTCATTTTACGATCTCCTTTTTCAAAGGTAGTTGAGCTTACTCATACCTATTAACAAAGCCTGAATAATATGTCTAAGCGCTTTCTTGTCCGGTATCCTTACAAAGCAGACCCATTGACGAGAATACACACGCTCTACTCCGAATCCATCTCGAGACTCGGTACTCATTATCCTGTTACATTCGAGTCTGGATTGGAAGAACAGTTTGGATTGCGGACTCACAGGAAGGCTTCAAACGGGGATCTAAGGCTACCCGCCGGTTTAAGATTATCTTCGGCATCCGCAGTGATTTGTAGTGGGGAGCAGATACTATAAATTGCTGATTGGGCAAAATTACTACTTCGTGTGTTTTTGCTTACCGCCGTAGTGGGAGTGCGAGGGATATTTAGTGGAATTCGTACATTTATTTTGGCAAAAACCTTGAAATTATTATCAATAGTTGGAAAAACAACACTTGTTGAAATCTATTTTCAGAAATTTACAGAGTTCCATGGAGAGAAGTGGACTTTTTCCAACTCCGTTCGTTCAACACACCATTTTGGCTGTATTAAGTGCCTTATTTCCAATTACGTATGCTTTAAAAGTTAGAGAATCCGTAGAGGGCGTTCTGTCTCCCCAAAGCGTTTGAAACATGTGAAACCTGCCGCAATATATTAAAAATACCCCATGCCTCTTCTGTAAGAAGGGACATGGGGTATTCAGGTTTATGAGTTGATTGCTACACCGTCTCAGAAGCCTGCAATTCCATAGCCTGCGTACGTTCCGTATCACGGATCAGGACAGGCTTCAGGTAGCGGCCCGTGTAGGATTCTTCAACACTGATCAGCTTCTCTGGTGTCCCGGTGGCCAGGACAGTACCGCCGCCGCTGCCGCCTTCCGGCCCCATATCGATGATATAGTCGGCTGTCTTGATGACATCGAGATTATGCTCGATGACCAGTACCGATTCGCCGGAATCGACCAGGCGGTGCAGCACCTCAAGCAGACGGCCGATATCATCGACATGCAGACCGGTTGTCGGCTCATCCAGGATATACAGTGTCTTGCCGGTGCTGCGGCGGTACAGCTCGGAAGCCAGCTTCACACGCTGGGCTTCACCGCCGGACAGGGTGGTTCCCGGCTGGCCGATGTTGATGTAGCCCAGACCTACATCCAGCAAAGTCTGCATTTTGCGGTGAATCTTAGGAATATTCTTGAAGAACTCCGTTGCATCCTCGACAGTCATCTCCAGCACATCCGAGATGTTCTTGCCTTTATATTTCACTTCCAGCGTCTCGCGGTTATACCGTTTGCCTTTGCAGACTTCACAAGGCACGTAGACGTCCGGCAGGAAGTGCATCTCAATCTTGATAATGCCGTCTCCACGGCATGCCTCACAGCGGCCGCCCTTCACATTGAAGCTGAAGCGCCCCTTCTGGAAGCCGCGCACCTTGGCCTCGTTCGTCTTGGAGAACAGGTCGCGGATATCATCGAACACCCCTGTATACGTAGCCGGATTGGAACGCGGAGTACGTCCAATGGGAGACTGGTCAATCTCGATAACCTTGTCCAGATTCTCCAGACCGCGGATTTCTTTGTGCAGGCCGGGACGGACCTTGACCGCCTTGTTCAACTGGCGGGCCAGACTCTTGTAGAGAATCTCATTAATAAGCGAAGATTTGCCGGAGCCGGATACCCCGGTTACCGCTGTGAAGACACCGAGCGGAATTTTTACATTCACATTCTTCAGGTTATTCTCCTTCGCTCCACGGATCTCAATCCAGCGTTCATTATCGGTTGGCCGCCGCTTGGAAGTCACCGGGATGAACTTGCGTCCGCTCAAGTATTCACCGGTCAGGGAACCGGGGTCTTTCATAATCTCCTCCGGGGTCCCTTGGGCAATGACCTGGCCGCCGTGTTTGCCGGCACCCGGTCCAATGTCGATAATATAGTCAGCTGCCATCATGGTATCCTCATCATGCTCAACGACGATGAGCGTATTGCCCAGGTCGCGCATATGGGCGAGCGTGGCAATCAGGCGGTCGTTGTCCCGCTGATGCAGGCCGATACTTGGCTCATCCAGAATATAGAGGACACCCATCAGACTGGAGCCGATCTGGGTAGCCAGCCTGATGCGCTGGGCTTCCCCTCCGGATAACGAGCCGGCTGCCCGGCTAAGGGTCAGATAGTTCAGCCCCACATTCACCAGGAAACCGAGCCGGCTGCTGATTTCCTTGAGGATCAGATTGGCAATCGCTGTTTCTTTCTCACTGAGCTGGAGATCTGCGAAGAAGTCCAGGCAATCCCCAATTGACAGATCCGTCACATCCGCAACGTTCCGCTCATTGATGGTCACCGCCAGAATCTCTTTTTTGAGCCGCTTGCCCTTACACGAATGGCAGGGCTTGGCGCTCATGAAGCCTTCAATGAACTCACGGATTCCTTCGGAAGCTGTATCGCGGTACCGGCGCTCCAGATTAGGAATGATTCCTTCAAAAGCAACCAGGGCGTCTTTGCGCTGGCCGAAGTCGTTCTCATACCGGAAGCGGATCTTCTCGCTGCCCGTTCCGTGCAGCAGCTTGTTCATATGCTCCGCGGAGAGGCTGCTAACCGGTACATTCTGCGGAATCTTGAAATGCTCACACACCGATTTCAGGAACTGCGGATAGTAGTTCGACGTACTGCCTGTCCAGGCCAGGAAAGCCCCTTCTTCAATGGACTTCTCCATATCCGGGATCAGCAGATCGGGATCGACTACCATATTCATTCCCAGCCCGTCACACTCAGGGCAGGCCCCGAAGGGGCTGTTGAAGGAGAACATGCGCGGAGCCAGCTCTTCTATGCTGAATCCGCAGACCGGACAAGCAAAGCTTGCACTGAACAGCAGCTCTTCCTGGCCCATCACATCCACGAGAATCTGACCGCCGGACAGCTTCAGCGCAGTCTCCAGGGAATCGGTAAGCCGGGTCTCGATATCATCCTTAATCACAATCCGGTCAACAACAACCTCAATTGTATGCTTTTTATTCTTCTCCAGTACAATGTCTTCTGTCACTTCGCGCAGTTCACCGTCCACACGTACACGGACGAAGCCTTGCTTCGAGATATCTGTGAACAGACCCTTATGCTCACCCTTACGGCCGGAAATGACCGGGGCCAGAATCTGCAGCCGGGTCTTCTCCGGGTATTGCATAATCCGGTCCACCATCTGTTCAACGGTCTGGGAAGTGATCTCTATGCCATGATCCGGACAATGCGGATGGCCGATCCGGGCAAACAGCAGCCGCAGATAATCATAGATTTCGGTAACCGTCCCAACCGTGGAACGCGGGTTACGGCTAGTCGTCTTCTGGTCAATCGATATGGCCGGGGAGAGTCCGTCGATGGAATCTACATCCGGCTTCTCCATCTGGCCCAGGAACTGGCGGGCATAGGCAGACAAAGACTCCACATACCGGCGTTGTCCCTCGGCGTAGATGGTGTCGAAGGCCAGAGAGGATTTGCCCGAACCGCTCAGTCCCGTCAGCACGACGAAGCGGTCACGCGGAATCGTTACGTCGATGTTCTTGAGATTATGGGCCCTTGCGCCCTTGATTACTATACTTTCATGTGCCAACGGTACCTCTCCTTTAAGGGGAATTTAAAATGGAAAAACATTACCTTTCGATCCCTCCCAAACCCTCCCTTCCAAGGGAGGGCCCCAAGGGTTGCACCCTCTGGACACCCGCAAGCTCGGCGGAAGGAATTAGGTTGGTGAATGGACGACTACTGGGGCAATGGGCCCGCTAACCCCTACGGGGCCGCTCCTACGATTAGAGCGATTCGGCTCGCTGTGGCTTGCCGACAACGCTGTCCCTTCGGGATACGCGCTAAAAAATTAACTGCGGGCTGTTCCTGCGGAATGCGCAAGAGCTTAACGGCACGCTGTCCTCCGGGATACGCGCTAAGGGCTTCAACGGCACGCTGTCCCTTCGGGATACGCGCTAAGGGCTTCAACGGCACGCTGTCCCTCCGGGATACGCGCTAAGAACTTAACTGCGGCTGTTCCTGCGGAATGCGCAAAGAACTTAACGGCACGCTGTTCCCACGGGATGCGCAAGGGCGTGGCCCCTTTATCTTCAAAAGGAACGGCCTGAGTAGCGCCGTTCCCTGGATCGTTAACTTCAGCGCCGGGTTACTCTGCCCGCAATTCAAGCAAGGCATCGCGCAGTTCGGCGGCGCGCTCGAATTGCAGGTTCTTGGCGGCGTCCTTCATCTCGGCCTCCAGGCGCTGCATCAGGCTCTGCTTGTCTTTCTTGTTCAGCTTGCCGCCGACACCGGTGAGGTAATCGGCCTTGGACTCGGCCACCTTGGTCGCCTCGATGATATCGCGCACCTTCTTGTTGATGGTCGTCGGGGTAATCCCGTGCTTCTCGTTATGGGCGATTTGAATCTCGCGGCGGCGCTGGGTCTCGCTCATTGCCTTCTCCATGGAGTCCGTAATGCGGTCCCCGTACATAATGACCCGGCCCTCCGAGTTACGGGCGGCACGGCCGATCGTCTGGATCAGCGAACGCTCGGAACGGAGGAAGCCTTCCTTGTCAGCATCCAGAATCGCGACTAGCGACACCTCCGGCAGGTCAAGACCCTCTCTGAGCAGGTTAATACCGACCAGCACGTGGAAGGTGCCCAGACGGAGATCACGCAGAATCGCCATACGCTCCAGTGTCTTGATATCGGAGTGCATATAACGTACCTTGATGCCAATCTCCTTGAAGTAGTCCGTCAGGTCCTCAGACATCTTCTTCGTAAGGGTGGTAACGAGCACACGCTCATCGCGTTCTACCCGGTCACGGATTTCATTGATCAGATCATCGATCTGCCCTTCGGTAGGACGCACTTCAATGATCGGGTCAAGCAGACCGGTAGGACGGATAATCTGCTGAACCATAGTATCGCAATGCTCCATCTCATAAGGGCCCGGTGTTGCGGATACATATACAATCTGGCTGACCTTGTCTTCGAATTCCTCGAATTGCAGCGGACGGTTATCCAGCGCAGACGGCAGGCGGAAGCCATGCTCCACCAGGACAGTCTTACGCGCACGGTCACCGTTATACATCGCCCGGATCTGCGGCAGCGTCACATGGGACTCATCAATCACAATCAGCATGTCATCCGGGAAATAGTCCATCAATGTATACGGAGTCGCTCCCGGCTCCCGGAAGGTAAGCGGACCGGAATAGTTCTCGATCCCCGAGCAGAAGCCGACTTCCTTCATCATCTCGATATCATAACGGGTCCGCTGCTCCAGCCGCTGAGCCTCCAGCAGCTTGCCTGCTTCACGAAGCACAGACAGCCGCTCCTCCAGCTCACGCTCAATATTGACAAGTGCTACACGCATCGTCTCTTCCTGGGTAACGAAGTGAGACGCCGGGAAAATCGCGATATGATCACGTTCACCGATCAGCTCGCCTGTCAGAACATCAATCTCCGTAATCCGTTCGATCTCGTCTCCGAACAGCTCTACCCGGATCGCATGCTCGCCCTGGGATGCCGGGAAGATCTCAACGACATCCCCGCGCACACGGAACGTACCGCGCACGAAATTAATATCATTACGCTGATACTGGATATCTACAAGCCGGCTCAGAATCTGATTGCGCGGCTTCTCCATCCCTACACGCAGCGAGAGCAGCAAGCTTCCGTATTCCTGCGGCGAACCGAGACCATAAATACAGGACACACTCGCTACAATAATAACGTCACGGCGTTCGAACAGCGAGCTGGTTGCCGAATGGCGGAGCTTGTCGATTTCTTCATTTATGCTGGAGTCTTTCTCAATGTAAGTATCGGAGGAAGGGATGTACGCCTCTGGCTGGTAGTAATCGTAGTAACTGACGAAGTAATCCACGGAATTGCTCGGAAAAAATTCTTTGAACTCGCTCGCCAGCTGCGCAGCAAGCGTCTTGTTGTGCGCAATAACCAGCGTGGGGCGGTTCAACTTGGAAATCACTTGTGCGATGGTAAAGGTCTTGCCTGTACCTGTCGCTCCCAGCAGCGTCTGGTGCTTCTTGCCCTGCCGGATGCCGTCCAATAACTCTTCTATGGCATGAGGCTGATCGCCCTGGGGTGTATACTCGGACTCCAGTGCAAAAGTCTTCGTACTGACGACAATATCACTCATTTGCCCGTCTCCCCTCTATCGTCTAGAATATATGAATATATTATAATTTTAACCCTAATTATCCTTCATCCATACCAAGCTGAAAAATATGGAAGATAGGAATGCACGTTCCCGTTTATTATACAGCGTTGCCCAGACTGTTGCAAACCATAATATATAGAAATTTAAGGAGCCTGAATTTATGGATTTCATTACAATACTCGGCCTGCTGGCCGGAATTGCCGCTATGACCGGCGGTTTTCTGTGGGAAGGCGGCAGCCTGTCCGGCCTGCTGCAGCCCAATGCTGCCCTGATCGTGTTCGGCGGTACCCTTGCGGCGGTGCTCATCAGCTTCCCGGCGTCCAAGCTCCGCAGCATTCCGGCGGCGCTCCGCTTGGCTTTTGGCCGTCAACGGGATAACAGCCGGGAACAAGCCGAAGAGCTGATTGCCATGGCTGCACTCACGCGGCGCGGCGGTGTTCTCGCCCTGGAGAAACGGGCAGAGGAACATCCAGATCCCTTCACCCGTGAAGGACTGTTTCTGATTGTCGACGGCAATGACCCGGATCAGGTCCGCCAGATCCTGGAGCTTGGGATGGATGCCAAAGAGCTGAAATATGAAGGGTATGCCAAAATTTTCGAATCCGCCGGCGGCTATGCACCGACCATGGGGATTATCGGCACCGTCATGGGGCTGATCCGGGTTCTGAGCAATTTAACGGACCCTTCCAACCTGGGCGCGTCGATTGCCGTAGCTTTTACAGCAACGCTCTATGGCGTAGCCAGCGCTAATCTACTCTTTTTACCCATTGCCTCCAAAATCAAGTCCCGCAGCCAAAGCGAGCTGGGCACCATGGAGATGCTGCTCGTCGGCATTCTGTCCCTGCAGAACGGGGATCACCCGCATCTGGTCCGGCAAAAGCTGGCCCCCTTCCTGGCAGACGCCCCTAAACGCAGCAGCAGCACCAGCCCGGGAGAACCGCTATGAGACAAAGAAACCGCCGGCAGCCCCGCGCCGCCGGCAAGGAGAGCCGGGACCGCTGGATGATTACCTACGCAGATCTGATCACGCTTCTGCTTATTTTCTTCGTGATTCTGTATGCTATGAGCAGCCTGGATTCGCAGAAGTACGCCATTGTCAGCGGCTCCTTATCGGATACCTTCAAGAGCGGAAGTGCAGTGCTGGAAGGCGGAAGCGGCGTGCTGGAGGGCAACCAGGGAATCACCGGGAATGGCCTTTCGAAGGGGGATACTGAAGAAGGCGGAACGGCTAGCGGTCCTTCTGCTACAGGCTCCGCGAATGCGGGCGGGCTGAATGGAACCAGGGCAGATCATACTGGAACCGGACAAACAGGAGATGGGGAGGGACACGAGCCGTCAGCGCGCGAGCTTGCTTTTCGGGAACAGGAAGCGAAGCTGGCTGCACTGATGGGCGTCATCACCCAGTATGTGGAGGAGAATAACCTCGGGGAACAGATTTTTGTTGCCGATAAGCCGCAGGGCATTGCCATCACGCTGAGTGACCGCTTCCTGTTCGATGCGGGTAAGGCTGAGTTGAAATCCCCTGCCTTCCCTGCACTGCGCCAGCTCTCCGGCCTGTTCCGCGGTATCGGCGCCACCATCAGCATCGAAGGCCACACCGACAATGTTCCCGTGACGCCAGGATCAGTGTACAAAGACAACTGGGAGCTATCCGGCGCCCGGGCGCTGTCCGTCCTGCGCTTTTTTCTGGACAAAGAGGGGCTGAGCCCCGATACCTTCCAGTACGCGGGTTATGCCGATACCCGGCCTGCTTACGATAATACAACCGCCGAGGGAAAGCAGCGGAACCGCCGGGTGGAATTGATTGTGCTGCGGCAGCTTCAGGAGGAAGAATAGCACGTAACCGCGAGCGAATCAGCTCAGATACCGGCAGGCGGCAGAAACATATATCCACTTACTAATATAAGGAGATAGACCGCTATGCAGGATACAAACGGAGCGGCGCCGGAGGCCGCAGGGTTTTTCAGGTTTTTGCGGCTGGCCGTTTCGCTGATCATGATCATTATTGCCCAGGGGATGCTTACCCTCTTCGTCGGATTTTTTGCCGCCTTCATGCAGTTCTTCTCCTCCCGTTACTTCTGGGGAGACCTGGCCCGCGTCTATCCGCTGGACAAGCTGATTGCAATTGGCGCTGATTACCTTATTGCCGGAGCTCTTTTCGCCCTGGCTTGGTTCGGGGTCTGGTGGATGCTCTACGGCTTGTCCGGGAATGGGCGGATCCGCTGTTTCCCCCTGCTTCTGCTGAGCGCATATTCGACGTTTCTTCTCCTCTTTTTACAAGTCAATCCGGTCTATAACCCGGAAGCCATGATCCCCAGTTCTGCAGGGGAAGCGACATTTATCGTATGTATGGGGATGTCTGCCGCCGTGCTTTTCCCGTTTTATTCAGCCGGAGTGTATTATTTCGTGCTGAAGCCCGCCACCCGTCCCCGAAAAAGGTACCGTTTCCTGCTGCTGTGCCTTCTGTTTGCTGTGGCGGGCCTGGTTCTCTTGCCCTTCCTGTGGCACTCTGCTCCCATCGTCTATCCCGGTTTGCTCAGCTTCCCGGAATAACAGACAGACGCAAAAAGACAGACCTCTCACATTAGTGACATCTAATGTAATAAAGAGAAGTCTGCCGTATTCAGCGCTTTCGCGGATAAGCTAACTTTTATTCCCCAACCAGTTCCTTGTACGCAGCCGCATCCAGCAGGCCGGTTACTGCCTCTGCGAACTCTGCGTCCAGCTCCAGCTCAAAAATCCAACCGTCTCCGTAAGGCTGATCGTTGATCAGCTCCGGGCTGGCCTCCAGCGCATCGTTGATCTTAGTCACCTTACCGGATACGGGTGAATATAGCTCCGATACGGTCTTCACGGATTCGATACTGCCCACGCTGTCGCCTGCGGAGATCGCTGCGCCCACTTCCGGAAATTCTACAAACACGATATCGCCCAGCAGATGCTGCGCATGATCCGTAATCCCTACACGTACTACGCGTCCCTCGCCCTGCTGCGCCCACTCATGCTCTTCGCTGTATAGCAGGTTGTCAAGCACTTCACTCATGTCCAAGCCGCCTCTTTTCCGTAATTGGAGTTCTAAATTTAGTTATAGCCTAAGTTATCGGCTTGCCTAATGTCAATATAACTGACAGTAAAATTAAATTTGTCAACTTTTTGACGTTTTTTGATTGACAGGGCAGAGGGTTACCCGGTTTAATGGAGACAGTAGAAAAACATATGGTTTGCGAATGATGGCATAGGGAGAGACTGTCTCACAGGAAGACAGCGCCGAAGGAGTAAGCCCGGGATGGGTGAATCTCTCAGGCAAAAGGACCTTTGCCGGACGCATCTCTGGAGAGCATCCGGGTGCCTGCGCCGCAGGCTTCACGGATCACCAACGGGGAAACCTGCGCTGTACTGCAGGGTAACTCTCAGGTACAAGGGACAGAGCGAAAGTCCATTTATGCATGCGTGCATAATGGCTTTCGCCTGTCCTTTTTCGTATGTAATCAAAGCCAAGGGAGTGACAAGATGGAGTCTTTGAGAAGAACGCCTTTTTATGACCTCTATGCCGCTTATGCGGAGTCCAGATGTATTGATTTCGGCGGCTGGGAGCTGCCGGTGCAGTTCACAGGCATTGTGAAGGAGCATGAAGCTGTCCGTGAACGGGCCGGACTGTTCGATGTCTCCCACATGGGAGAATTCATGGTTACCGGGAGCGGCGCTGAAGCCTTCCTCCAGAGAATGACCACCAATGATGTCACACGCCTGGAAGACGGCGCGGCCCAGTACACTCTGATGCTCTATCCAAGCGGCGGAGTGGTGGACGATCTGCTCGTATACCGGCTGGGCGAAGAGCGCTATATGCTTGTCGTCAACGCTTCCAATATCGACAAAGACTTCCAGTGGCTGCAGGAGCATCTCACCGCTGAGTTCAGCGGGGTCACTCTGAACAATGTCTCGGATGAGACCCTGCTGCTTGCCTTGCAGGGACCGCTGGCCGAGACGATTCTGGCCAAAGTTACGCAGGTGTCTCTAACAGAGCTTAAGCCGTTCCACTTCATCGAACAGGCTGAAGTCTGCGGCGTCACTGTCCTGCTCTCCCGTACCGGATATACCGGCGAAGACGGCTTCGAGCTGTATGCTCCCGCCGATACAGCAGCAACACTCTGGAACGGCCTGCTGGCCGCTGGCGCTCCGCACGGCCTTACGCCTGCCGGACTCGGCGCACGTGATACACTCCGCTTCGAGGCCAAGCTGCCGCTGTACGGCCAGGAGCTGTCTGCGGAGATTACGCCGCTTGAAGCCGGTGTCCAGTTCTTCGTGAAGCTGGACGCAGGGGACTTCATCGGCCGCGATGCCCTGCTGAAGCAGAAGGATGCCGGCCTGCCCCGGCGTCTTGTGGGCCTGGAGATGATCGACCGCGGCATTCCCCGCTCCCACTATCCCGTATACGCGGATGGAGTGAAGATAGGTGAAGTAACGACCGGCACCCAGTCCCCGACCCTGAAGCGGAATCTCGGACTCGCCCTGCTGGATACTGCCTATACGGAGATCGGTACAGAGGTGTACGTAGAGATCCGCGGCAAGCAGCTGAAGGCTGCCGTCATCAAAGCCCCATTCTACAAAAGAAGCCAAGGAGTGAAGCCGCAATGAAGCACCGCTATCTGCCTATGACCGGGCAAGACCGCGCAGAAATGATGGAAACCGTAGGCATCCAGTCCATCGATGAGCTGTTCGCCGATATTCCGCAGTCTGTCCGTTACCAGGGTACTCTGCCGATGTCCGGCGCTCTGGATGAGTACGCACTGCTTCGCCATATGAAGGGGCTGGCAGACAAGAATACCGATTTCGACACCCACGCCAGCTTCCTTGGCGCCGGATTATACGATCACCATGTTCCAGTCGTCATCAACCATGTGATTTCCCGTTCGGAATTCTATACCGCCTATACCCCTTATCAGCCGGAGATCAGCCAGGGTGAGCTTCAGGCGATTTTCGAATTCCAGTCCTATATCTGTGAGCTGACCGGGATGAAGGTTGCCAATGCCAGTATGTATGACGGCGCAACTGCTTTCTCCGAGGCAGCGGTGCTGGCCGCCGGAGCCACCAAACGCAAGAAGCTGATTGTCTCCCGCACAGTTCATCCTGAGGCGCGTCAGGTGCTGCGCACCTCTGCCAACGCCTGGGGCCTGCAAATTGTGGAGATTGACTACGCAGACGGGGTAACGGATCTCGCCAAGCTGGCCGAAGCTATCGACAGCGATACGGCTGCAGTGCTGGTCCAGTCCCCGAACTTCTTCGGCGGCATTGAGGATCTGCGCCAGATCGAGCCGCTGGTCCATGCGGTAAAGGGTCTACTCGTCGTCAGCGCGAACCCGATTGCGCTCGGCGTGCTGGAAGCCCCGGGAAGACTTGGCGCAGACATCGTAGTCGGCGACGCGCAGCCGCTGGGTATCGCCGCCTCGCTGGGCGGCCCTACCTGCGGATTCTTCGCGGTGGCTGAGCCGCTCATGCGCCGGATGCCGGGCCGGATCGTCGGCCAGACGGTTGACCGGAATGGCAAGCGCGGCTTCGTGCTGACGCTGCAAGCCCGCGAACAGCATATCCGCCGGGAGAAGGCGACCTCAAATATATGCTCCAACCAGGCGCTCTTGGCGCTGTGTGCTTCCGTCTACCTCTCCGTCATGGGCAAAGAGGGCATGCGTGAGGTTGGTGAGCTGAACATCCGCAAGAGCCACTATGCCGCTGGGCTGCTGGCTGAAATCACCGGCGCAGAGCGCGTCTTCACTGCCCCGTTCTTCAATGAATTTGTCCTGAAGCTCCCGGAGGGCAGCAGTGTGAGTGCAGTGAACTCCAAGCTGCTGAAGGAAGGCTATCTGGGTGGCTATGATTTAAGCAGGGATTATCCCGAGCTGGCCGGACATATGCTGGTGGCCGTAACGGAGAAACGAAGCAAGACCGAAATTGATGAATTCGCAAGTGCACTGGAGGGCTGTCTATGAAACCGGAACAAAGTCTGATTTTTGAATTAAGCCGTCCAGGCCGCTCTGCCTACTCCCTGCCTCTGTGTGATGTGCCGCAGGACGAGGGCCTTGGCTCACTCATCCCTGAAGGGCTGCTGCGCAGTGAGCCGGTCGTACTGCCGGAGGTATCCGAGGTGGATGTGATCCGCCACTATACCGCCCTGTCCCGCCGCAACTTCGGAGTCGATAACGGCTTCTATCCGCTCGGCTCCTGCACGATGAAATACAACCCGAAGATCAACGAGGATGTCGCCCGCTTCCCGGGACTCTCCAAGATCCATCCGTACCAGCCGGAGGAGAGCATCCAGGGTGCACTTGAACTGATGTACACGCTGCAAAAGGATCTTGCCGCCCTGACTGGCATGGATGCTGTATCCCTGCAGCCCGCTGCCGGCGCCCACGGCGAGTGGACCGGCCTGATGATGATCCGCGCCTATCATGAGAGCCGCGGCGAGGTTCGCTCCAAGGTGATCGTGCCCGATTCCTCGCACGGCACCAACCCGGCAAGCGCCGCAGCTGCCGGCCTTGAGACGGTCACCATCCCGTCCAATGACAAGGGTATGGTTGACCTTGCGGCGCTGAAGGCGGCTGTCGGCAGTGACACCGCTGCGCTGATGCTCACGAACCCGAGTACCCTCGGACTCTTCGAGACGCAGATCGTCGAGATCGCCGCAATTGTCCATGAAGCGGGCGGCTTGCTCTATTATGACGGAGCGAACTCCAACGCGATTATGGGCATCACCCGCCCTGGCGATATGGGCTTCGATGTGGTGCATCTCAACCTGCACAAGACGATGAGTACGCCGCATGGCGGCGGCGGGCCGGGAGCCGGACCGGTCGGTGTGAAGGCGAAGCTGATCCCGTTCCTGCCGCAGCCTACTGTGGCCCAGAACGGGGACGGCAGCTTCACGCTGGACTGCGGCGGGCCGGAATCGATCGGCCGCGTCAAAGCCTTTTACGGCAACTTCGGGATTCTCGTCCGTGCTTATGCGTATATCCGCACCTACGGTCCTGACGGCCTGCGTGAGGTGTCCGAGAACGCCGTGCTGAACGCCAACTATATGATGCACCGGCTGGCTCCTTACTTCGAGATTCCCTTCCCGGGCGTCTGCAAGCATGAATTCGTCATGTCCGGCAAGAACCTTAAGCAATACGGAGTACGTACCCTCGATGTAGCCAAACGGCTGCTTGACTTCGGCTATCATCCGCCAACCGTCTACTTCCCGCTGACGGTAGAGGAATGTATGATGATTGAGCCGACCGAGACCGAGAGTAAGGAGACGCTCGACGGCTTCATTGAGACGATGATCCGAATCGTTAAGGAAGCCGAGGAGACGCCGGAGATAGTCATTAACGCACCGCATACGACTGAAATCAGCCGCCTGGATGAGACGCAGGCCGCGCGTAAGCCGGTACTCAACTGCTCCTGCGGTTAACCCTACTACTAGAGAAGCAGGGCTTCTGTGGCAAACAAGTGGAAACGGCTTTGCCGTCCTTTTAAAGGACGGTAACGTTTCAGCGAGAAATAGAAGGATAATGGATAGCGTGAAACACATCAATTCTTATATTTTCAAATAGCCGGGTCAGGGATACATTCGTATCGCTGCCCGGCTATTTTGTATGTACCCGGAAACGAATTGCCCCGGCTAAGGCGTAAGGCGCTTCACGAACTGGAAGCGGTCATTCACCCGCATTTTACTATAGATACTCTTAAGCATATTGCGCACGGTGCCTTCACTGATGCCCAGGTCGCTCCCGATGTGCAGCGCGCTCTTCTCCATCAGCCACAGCCTCGCTACCTCCTGCTCCCGCGCGGTCAGCTTATATTCCAGAAGCGTGGCTTCAAGCCGGTACCGCTGCATCTCCGGGTTCTTCTCCATCCACTTCTCCATAATATTCTCGGCAATCTGCTGCACGAAGGGAATAGCGAACTCAATAGGCTCTCCTCTATTAAAAGAAATATCAACATACCCGTAAACGCTATCATCATCCTGCAGCGGAGCGCATACACAGTTCCAGTCCCGGAAGGTCTGATCCGTATGCTCGGTTCCCCGCACCACCCCGATGCAGTTCATCTCCATCGCCAGCGATACGGCATTCATTCCCGCCTGCTGCCTGCTTAAGCTGACCCCCGGACGCAGCTCCGCCTGCTCCATCTCCGCCTGCGTCTCCGAAGAAGAATAGACCAGCTCCAGAATGGTCCCCGCCTTGTCCGTCAGGAACACCACATAAGGAATGGAAAGCAGCTGGCTTAATTTGTTCATTTCACTGCGGATCGAAGAAATCATAGCTCTATGATAGATGTGCTCCCTGGATTCTTCAGAAGCACCCGCCGCAGACACCCCTCCCTGGACATCAACTTGTGGTGCGCCCAGCGGCCGGAAGGCTTCAAGTTCGCTAGCTTCTAAATCCCCAGGCATACTCCATGCTCTTGATTGATTAAAGACTCTCACAAACGATCCCTCCATATTTACCAATTCCTATATCATCAATTTTAAAAGAAAGCATTATAACATACAATTACGGAATAATGAACATTCAGTATTGGATCTGTAAATCCCCGCGTTAGCGCTGTAAAATGTAGAAATCTGTTCATCTTATATTTCTACATCATTCCAGGAGGTTCGACATGCTTCGCATCGGCTATCTATCGGCTGCCCTTAATCTGGCTACCGCCATGGTGTCATTCCTGCGCTTCGGAGGTAATTATGCCCTGCTCATCATGGCCAGCTATTCACTCTTAACCCTTGCGGGATACCGGCTGCTGCAGAACAAAAGGACATTATATCTGATTCCTCTGCTCACCTTCAGCTGTTCATTCCTCTTATACAACGTGACCTATGTATTGTTGAAGCAGATTAACCTCGTAGACCTGTATGCGGTAGACTGGAGACTTGAGGTTCAACTGGCGCTTCCCCTGCTGGTAGGGTTCGCCGCCCAGACTCTGCTTAAGCGGAGCGGTAAATCCCGGCTGGTGTAGTCTATCCGGGGTTGCCGCTTTTTTTTGCAAAATCGACCTAAACTGATAGTTTTCGACATCGGCTCAGTGATATATTTACTCTTACGTCTTTCAGATCGCTGAGGATTCAGATATTTTCTCCGCAGCCATCTGCGGTAACGCTTTCAAAGTAATGAACAGGAGGGTTAAGCTTGAGTATGATTGAAGTGAGAGGACTGAGTAAGTCCTTTATGCAGGCGGTGAAGGAGCCGGGCCTTAAGGGAGCGGTGAAGCATCTGTTCCTGCCCCGGCATATCGAGAAAGTAGCGGTCAAGCCGCTGGATCTGAGGATTGAAGCAGGGGAGACGGTGGCCTACGTGGGACCGAATGGTGCCGGTAAATCGACCACCATCAAGATGCTGACCGGCATTCTGATGCCTTCCTCCGGGAGTATCTCGGTGAACGGGATCAATCCGTACCGCAAAAGAATGGAAAACGCCGCCCAGATCGGCGCAGTCTTCGGGCAGCGCACCCAGCTGTGGTGGGATATTCCGATTGCCGAGTCCTTTTCGCTGCTGAAGGATATTTATCAGATTCCGGATGCCCTCTACAGGAAGAACATGGACTTGTTCACCGAAATGCTCGGGATGAGCGAATTCATACACCTGTCTGCGCGGAAGCTCTCGCTGGGTCAGCGCATGCGTGCCGATCTGGCCGCAGCCCTGCTGCATAATCCGCCGATTTTGTATCTCGATGAGCCGACGATTGGCCTTGATGTATCCGTGAAGGAGAAGATCCGCGGGTTCATCAAGCAGATCAACCAGGAGCAGCAGACGACCGTGATGCTGACGACCCATGATCTGGGCGACATCGAGGACCTGTGCAAGCGGCTGGTCATTATCGATCACGGCACGATCATTTATGACGGTACGCTGAGCGAGGTCAAGGCCCGTTTTGCCAAAAACCGCGTCATCTTCTTCCAGGTGCGCTCCGGGGTGCCGGAGTTATACGCGCTGCTGGAGCAGAGTCCCGGGCTGAAGCTGGAACAGCAGAGCAGCCAGGAGTTCTCGGTCACTTTTGACCGGTATGAATATACGGCCAGTGAAGTGGTTAGCCGGGTGATGAAGCATGGGGAGGTACTCGATTTCCGCATGGAGGATACCCATATTGAGCAGGTCATTAAGGCAGTCTATGACGGCCATCTGGACTTGAACGAGCACCGGGGAGCAAGGGGGCAGGCGCACCATGATGACAGCAGCCCGGCTTAACAAATACAGAAGCATTGCCAATCGCTCTCTGCAAAATGTGATGGCTTACCGGAACTCCTATATCATTAATTTACTCGCAAACTCCATTAATCTCGTAGCGATCTTCTTCCTCTGGCAGGGAATCTATGGCGGGCGCGAGGCGGTAGGCGGCTACTCCTGGGATCAGATGAAAACCTATCTGCTGGTGACCTTTCTGGCCAATTCCGTCTTGTCCTGGTATTCCGAGACCGCCATCTCCGGCAAAATCCTGGATGGCAGCGTCGCCATGGACCTGCTGAAGCCGATTGATTTCCAGACGGCCCGATTCGCCGAGACCTTGGGGGCGAGCCTGCTGGAGGGGGCGATAAGTACGGTTCTGCTGATCGTGTTCGCCACCTTCCTTACCGGAGTGACCTTCCCCCACTCGCCGATCGTCTATCTGCTGTTTGCGGTCAGTCTGCTCTGCGCGGTTGTGGTCAAATTCGGCGTGGTCTATCTGGCAGCTCTGTTATGCTTCTGGTCCACGGGATCACTGGGAATTGTCTGGACGCGGATTGCGCTTACCAACCTGCTGTCGGGCGCGCTGGTGCCGCTGGCCTTTTTCCCGGATTGGCTGGAGAATCTGGCGCTGCTGCTGCCCTTCCAGGCCATCATTCATACGCCAACGATGATCTTCCTGCAGCAGGCAGATACCGGGGAGAGTCTAAGGCTGATCGCCCTTCAGCTCTTATGGGCAGCAGGGCTCTGGATGGCAGGCAAAGCCATGTGGAACTGGGCAGTCCGCCAGGTGACCATTCATGGAGGCTAAGGCTGAAGGAGGACGCAGAATGAAAATATCGCAAATGCTCTATCTCTATAGAAGACTGTATGTGCAGCAGCTTAAGGCGATTCTGGAGTATAACAAAGACTTTTATATCCTAATGTGTTCGGCGGCCTTGACGCAGGTATTGGGGTTCGTGTTCCTGTGGGTGATCTATGACCGGATTCCGGACATTCAGGGCTGGCAGTTCTGGGAGGTCACCTTCATGTACGCCATGATCTTCCTGACGGAGGGGGCGGGTTCGCTGTTCTTCGAAGGAAGCTGGCGGCTGGGCAGGCTCGTCAACACAGGGGAGCTGGACCGTTATCTGCTGCGGCCGGTGCCGGTGGTTCTTCAGGTGTTCTGTACGGGGATTGGGATTAACGGACTCGGCAATCTGCTCATCGGCGGGGTGATCATCTGGCAGTCGCTTGTGCACAGCCCTATCCACTGGACTATGGGCAAGGCCGCCATTCTTATCCTGCTGTTTGTCACTGCGGTCATTATCCGGGTATCGATTAATCTCATGGGTAACTCGGCGGCCTTCTGGATTCGCAATGCCGGGAATGCGTTCCCGCTGATGGTGCATAATCTGTCCGATCTGGCCAAATACCCGATTACCCTGTTTCCGCAGGCGATCCGCATCTTCATTTCTACGGTGCTGCCCTATTCGTTCATCAGCTTCTATCCGGCAACCTATATCTTTGGCAAAAGCGGCTGGTCCGGCTGGTGGCTCCTCGCCCCTGTCGCGGCTATCGGAAGCGCGGCGGCGGCTTACGGGGTCTTCCGGTACGGGTTGTCCCGGTATGAGAGTACAGGGAACTGAGGGATGTGGCAGGCGTGGCAATGTGGCGGTATGGCAGTTTCCGACATACCTCCGCCAGCTTCCTGAATCACTACCCTTTGATTTTCAGTATCTTACTATATTAAAGAACCTCCCTTTGGTTACCTGGAAGAAAAACTCCAGATACAAGGGAGGTTTTACTCTACTTCGCTACTGTGCAACAAATTGCAGCTTCTCCAGATCCAAGTCATACACCCGTGGCTTCAGCTCCGGGTCGGTCCCGGCACCCTCAGGCGAGTGCACCGCTAGCTGTTCGTTCTGATTGGCCGGGAACGGCGGCAGCTCTGAATAGACCAGTGTATCGTGTACGATCTCTCCCTGCTTGAAGGATAACGGAAACACTTCTCCGCTCGCCTTCTCCATAGCAAAAGCATAAGCCACCAGGCCATGTCCTGATTTATATTGGGGAGCAAGCAGATATACCTCTGCCTCCTTAAAGCGAATGACTGCAAACTCCAGGACGCGGTCGGTCGGCTGCACGAATAAGAAGGCAGGCAGCTTAAGCAATACCTGATCCTGCTTCCCCACCCGGTACACGATGGAGTAATCGGCCTGATACGTCTGCTCCCCTTCGAGGCCGTCATTGCTGGACACATTCAGATGCCCTCGCTCCTCCGGGCTGCCGGAGATCATCAGCAGTTCGCCTGATCCCGCTGAGGTTCTCGCCCGAACCGTCCCTTCGGCATTCACGGAATCGATAATGACCGATCCGGCCAGCCCATCCGGCGGGAACTGGCTGGTGAGGCCGGCTGGAGTTGCCGGGGCCGTTGCGGATGCAGTTTCCGAGGTGACTGCGGAAGCAGTTGGTGCAGATGATACAGTCTGTGCAGGAGCAGTAGGAGTTGCAGACGGCGATGCAGAAGCAGATGCTAAAGCAGACGAAGCCGGTTCTGCCGCCGGAGTATTGGTGACGGATGTATTTTGGCTGCTACACCCCAGCAGTAGGCTAAGCGACAGGACCGCACCTGCCGCCAGTGTTGTAGCTGTAGATCGGATTGGACTCATTCCCCTCTAATCGTTTTTTGAGTACATCCCATTATATAAGATTATCACGGTCCACAAATTTAGAGATTGTCTTATTTTCTTTAAAAAATAGTCACCGGAACATTCCCTTGAGCAGCGGCGGAGTGACGAGTGTGGTTACCATTACAGCAATAATCACGCCGGTAAAATACTGTGGCAGCAGCAGTCCGCTCGCAAGACCGGTGGCGGCTATAATCAGGGCGACTTCGCCTCTGGAGATCATGCCTGCGCCGATAATGAGCGAGGACCGCGTATTGAACCCGGTCAGCCGAGCGCCGATTCCGCCGCCCAGCCATTTGGCCAATATAGCGAACATGGATAACACCACCACAAACAGAATGTGGCTGCCCAGCCCCTCAAAGCTGACATTCAGCCCGATGCTCACAAAAAAGACCGGCACAAACAGCGTATAGGCAATCGGCTCTACTTTGGACTCTACCACCTGCTTGAAGGGCGTCTGGGCAATAGCAATTCCGGCGGCAAAAGCGCCGATGATTCCGGCCATTCCCATTTTCTCGGCAAAATACGCATAAGCAAAGAGAATCACCAGCGCAGCAGTCATGACCGCCTCGGTTACCCGCAAAGGGGCGAGCCAGCGCATCAGGCGGGGCACGGTCAGCCAGCCGGCAATGACAGCTACGGCGAAGAACAGCAGTTTTTGGCCGATCAGAAGACTTAGGGAAATGTTATCCCCCGTACCGAAAAAGCTCATCAGCACCGCCAGCAGAATCACAACGAGAATGTCATCGATCACCGCCGCCCCCAGAATGGTCGAGCCTTCCGGCGAATTCAGCCGGTCCATCTCCTTCAGCACCTGAACGGAAATGCTGACCGAGGTAGCGCTGAGAATGACGCCCAAGAAGAGGGAATTATAATCCGCGAAGCCGAACCACTCCCCAATGGCGAATCCGCCGGCAAAGGGCAGCAGTATGCCGCCCACAGCTACCGCAAAAGCCGCCTTCCAGTTCTCACGCAGCTGCCTCAGGTCTGTCTCCAGTCCCGCAATGAACATCAGCAGCAGCACGCCAATCTCCGACATGTAATGAATGAATCCGCCAGGCTGCACCCAGCCGAGCACCGCCGGTCCAAGCAGGATGCCGACCAGCAGCTTCCCCAGCACCGCAGGCTGCCCGAGCCGCACAGACAAGTCCCCGGCCAGCTTGGTGAATAATAGAATCAGCAGTAAATACAATATGAATTCCACTTGCGATTTCACTCATTTTCTCCTAAAAAACACGAAAAACGACAAAGAGAAGCCTTGGTGACAGGCTCCTCCTAATAACACTGAATTATTCAGTTCGCTTCAAACGATTCTCTCCAGTATAGCTCCAATGAACATTGCTGTAAACCGGACTACTTCAGATAAAAGACCTCACGCAGCGGCACCATCGGAACGGCGTCGTTGAAATCAAAGGAACCTTCGACCATCTTCGAGGTGATCGCATTCCAGCGGTTGCAGGCCTCACTCCCGGCGATGTAGGCAAATGCAGCTTCCGTATCATCACATTCAAAGCAATAGAAGAACTGGTTGCCGTTCTGAAAAATCGAATAATTGCGGATGCCTGCCCTGCTGTGCTCCTCCAGAATCTCCGGCCACGGCTCCAGATGCATCTGTACATATTCCTCTAAGTATTCCTCTTTCACCTTCCAGGTCCAAGCCAGCTTATTGCTGCCCATCCTCGCATCCCCCTGTCATATATTCCTTTGATTCGATCATATCACATAATTATGCGATTTGAATATGTCGGTTTTAGACATGTAGAGCAGCAAGGATACGCTTCAATCTCAGGTGCTGATTCCCGCTTCATTCGGACGGAGAATGGCAGAGCCAATCGCCAGCAGAACGGCTGCCATCAGGCCCAGGATCGCAAACGGCAGCCACAGTTCATTCCAGCCGCCGCCGGTTGCGGCAATATCTACCGCCTGGATGGCCCACTTCTGCGGTGTAAAATTGGCCAGTTTCTGCATATATTCCGGCATGATAGAGACGGGCCAGAAGCAGCCGCCCAGCATACAGGTCGGGGTAAGAATCAGCGAATTCAGCATCCCCGCATTACGCGGATTGCGGATCAGGCCTGCAACGGTGCTGGCGATGCCCATAGATACCAGCATGAAGGCCGCCAGAACCAGGAAGTAGAGAAAGAGCGGCATCTCGTAATCGTAGCGGAGCACCCATTTTCCCAGAACCAGTACGACAAGGATCTGAATCATTCCTACAAGAAAGCTGCCCAGGAAGTTGCCAAGCGCAATTTCATACGAACGGACCGGCGCGCTGAACATGCGCATCATGGTACGCCCTCTGCGGTCATCCGTGATCTGGGAGACGGAGCTGGTCACCAGTGCCATCAGGAACATAAGCGTCATCCCTGTAACCACGCCCAGCGTCTGCCGCGGATAGAGATCATAATCGGTGCGGGTGCTGCCCACGTTATGCTGCTCCGACTGCTTCAGCACAGCAGCGAGCTGCGCCTGCATATCGCCTGTTCCTCCGCTGGCGGCAGTAACGGTATGCGCTGCTTCGGCAATCTGAGCGGCAGTGGCGGTGATCTTCAGCTTCATCATGATTGAGCTCTCACTTGCCCGCAGCTCATAGATGCTGATCTGCGGCGGCTCCCCCGCCAGTAAGGCGGCAGTATACCCGGCAGGAATGAACACCCCCACCGTTCCCTCCTGCTTAATTGTCGCTTCCTTCAAAGTGGCCTCGTCGCTGCGCGGCTCGAACTTATATTCTCCGGCCTGCTCCAGCTCCGTAATTAAATGTCTGCCGGCTACCCCCGTATCCGAGTTGGCATACAGCACAGTTGCCGGCCCCTCCGCCATCCCTCCGGTGAGGGAGATAATCGCTGCCACCACTACGCCGGGAAGCAGAATGAATACCATAAGCCCCCTGAAGGTGCCAATGCTTCGTCTAATCATATTCCAGGCAATAATTAATATTTTATCCACGGTAACCCACCTTCCGGTATGAGACAATCACTGCCGCGAATAATGCCGCGCTGATGAAGCACATCACCCACAGATTCGGCAAAAGCTGCTCCAGACCGGAATGCAGCATCATCCGGATAACCGCCTGCTGTACCCAATGGTTAAGCGTGAATGCACCTGCACTGTTCACCCAGGAATCGGGAAGCGGCGCCATTCCTCCGCTGACGAAGGTCATCACTATAGTCAGGACACTAATGATGTTCGTAGCAGTCGCCGAGGTCCGGCTGAAGAGGCAGATCAGTACGCCCAGCGTCATTGAGGCGGCAATCATCAGCAGACAGAACAGCAGCAGCAGTCCCGGGCGGTTGCCCCAGTAGACCCCGAACAGCCAGTCAGACAGCAGAATAATCGTAAGGCATTGCAGGATGCTGACTAGCCCTACGCCGAGCATTTTTCCGATGAACAGATGGCTATCTTTTACCGGCATGGAATGGATTCTGAACAGCGTGTGGTTCTCTTTATCGTTAAAAAGTGAGGCTGCCACAGTAAGTCCGCTGTACATCAGGAACATCAGCAGCATGGACGCTGCATAGAACTGGGCCGCCGAATAGGTCTTCCCGCCATTGTTCAGATCCCCCAGCACCACCCCCGCCTTACTGGCAGGTGCCGAAGTCGCTGTAAACGCCGGCGGTCCAAGGGTAACGGCTGCCGCCTGCTTATAATTCAGCTCCATCAACAGATTGTCGAAGGCGGTTCCGGCTACCCGGTTATCGTCATGGCTCCTGCCCAGAATGAACTCCAGGCTCGCCTTTTTACCACTCTGCACCTCCTGGTCAAAGCCCGGAGGAACAATAACCCCATAGGCATATTTGCTGGTGCGCAGCCCGCTCTCTGCGGCTTCACGGCTCTCTGTCTTGACAGGAATAATGAGCCCCTTCACCTCAGGCGTCTCCAGAAAAGCTGTAAGGATCGCAGACGTCTCTGCCCCTCCGCCTCCGTTATTCACGATAGCTACACGTACAGGCTTGATCTCATCTGCCCCCTGTACCCCGACCACCCCGGAGAGTGAAGCGCCCAAGAGGAAAATCAGCACCAGCGGCAGCAGGAACATATTAAGCAGCAATGTGCGTGAACGGAGCTGTCTGCGCAGCTCAAACCCCATAATGATCCAGATATTCACACCTATCCCCCTCTCTAGTCCCGCAAGGTCCGGCCAGTCAGACTAAGGAACAAGGTCTCCAGATCCGGCTCTTCAATATTCAGGGAGGCAATGACCCCTTGGTGCTTGGAGAAAATAAACAGAATATCCTGGAGCGCACTTTGCGAGGAGGGAAGATACAGCTCGATCGCATCCTGCAACGCTTCTACCCGGTTGATCCGGGGATGCTGCCCCAATTCGTTCACTAAGGCAGGGGTGATGCCCGCTGCCTTCACAACGATTTTCTCCTCGTGGGCCACCCGTTCGCGCAGCTCGTTCTCCGTACCGCAGGCAATGATATGCCCCTGGTCCATAATGGCTACCCGGTCACAGATCGCAGCTACCTCCTCCATATAATGGCTGGTGTAAATCACCGACGACCCCATCTTATTTAGAGCCTTCACGGACTCCAGAATATGATTGCGCGACTGCGGATCAATACCGACTGTGGGTTCATCCATAATAATCAGGCGCGGCCGGTGCATAATAGCGCAGGCGATATTCAGCCGTCTTTTCATCCCTCCCGAGAAGGTGGACGGTTTATCCTTCGCCCGGTCGCTTAGGCCTGTGAACTCCAGCGCTTCTTGGGTCCGCTCCTTCAGCAGCTGTCCGCGCAGCCCATAGAGTCTGCCGAAAAAGCTTACATTATCGGTTGCCGACATATTCTCGTATAATGCCAGCTCTTGGGGCACAAGGCCAATCCGCTTCTTCACCTCAAGCGGCCGTTCCCTTACGGACAGCCCATCGATCCGGATCTCGCCGCTGTCGGCCTGGAGCAGTCCGCAGATCATGCTGATGGTCGTGCTTTTCCCGGCACCGTTCGGGCCCAGCAGGCCGAAGATTTCACCCTCCTGTATATTGAAATTCACGTGATCCACAATCAGCTTACCGTCGTATCTCTTCACAACATCGCTCAATACCGCAAGTGCCATTGCTGCGCCCCCTTGTTCCTTCAATCTCATACTCTCATTGTACTGCAGGGCAGGCACAGCCGAAGGTACTAAAGGTCATGATCCGGAGGTGACGAAAGTCATCTCCTGAAGAGTAGCGCTCCTATGCTAAGATGGATATACCTGAGAAGAGTGTTGAAGAAAAGAGATATTTTATCTAAAAGGATGAGCTTACTTGACCAGAGAACTGATACTGCTGCGCTACAGCCTGCTTATAATCCCGGCGATCCTCTCGATTCAAGTCTATGAATTCGCCGACTATGACTGGTTCACTCTGCATTTCATGCTGCTGATGCTGCTGGTCACACTGGGTGCAAGGACATCCGGATCTCCCGCCGCACTGACCGGAGGCATGGAGCTGGTGCTCACTGCCTGGCTTTGTTATGAATACGGGCCGCTGATGGTTTTTCCGGCCTTGTCTGCGGTGCTCTCCTATACCCGGCGGCAGCCCAAGAATACGGCCCTTACCTTCTTCTGTATTCATCTGGCCCTGCTGAATGCTGCCCTGCTGAATGCAGATCCGGCAGTGCTTGTGTTCACGAACCTCACCTTCCTGCTGTGTGCCGGCTTGAACCTGCTACTGCTCCGGACAGGGCGCGGGCGTGCCGACACCTTATTCCTCTATGATGAGCTGCGCAAAAAGCATTTCGAGCTGGAAGAGGCCCGCTCGCGGCTGCTCCAGTTCGCCTCGCAGGTCGAGGCCGCCGCCCAAGCGGAGGAGCGGGTGCGGATCGCCCGCCAGCTGCATGATGACATCGGTCACCGGCTGATCCGGGTCAAGATGATGACCGAAGCGGCCATCCACACCCTCCCTGCCGCACCGGAAACGGGACTGCAGATGATGAACCAGATCCGGGATCAGCTCTCGGGCAGTATGGACGATATGCGTGCGGCGCTGAAGCGGATTAACCCTACTCCGCAGTCAGACGGTGCCTATGCGCTGGACCGGCTGCTGGAGGAAGTGGGCCGCGATACCGGCATTGCCACCTCCTATACGGTGCAAGGGATTCCTTATCCGCTCTATCCGAGCCTTCAGGTTGTGCTGTACACAAATGCCCGGGAGGCCATCACCAATGCGCTGCGGCACGGGCAGGCCAGCTCCGTATGGGTGGAGATCACCTATACGGTGCATGAAGTGCGGATGGAGACCGGCAATAATGGGAGGCTGCCCGAGGCTGACCCGCTGAGCCGTCTGCCGGGCAGCAGCGGGATGGGCATGAAGGGCATGAGCGAGCGCTGCTCCATGGTGGGCGGGACGCTGGAGCTGCGGCTGCAGCCGCAGTTCACGGTCATCACCCGGCTGCCCGTGTACCGGCAGCCGGAGGGAGTGCCGCGCTGAATGGGGGAGTGTTAATGCACCAGTGCTTCATACGGATAATTCGCGGTTCTCGGGGGGCTGCTCCCCCTCTGCCAGAAGCAAGTGGAAAAACGCATCTTAATTTCACAGTTTCCGATGATTTTGGGAATTTAGTTGGAAAAACAGCATCTACTGCTGATGGTTTTACTGCTGTAGGGCAAATCGGGAGTAATTAAGTGTCGTTTTTCCAACTGTTGTCCCCAGAGAGGCCACTCGTGGATTAGCAAATGCTCAAAATCCAACTATTTTCCCTACGCTAGAACATCGGCAGACTGATCCGCTATCCAACTGTAACGCATGCCGCATCCCCCAACTTCCTATATTAGTCTTATAAGAGATGGAGCCAACCAGGTAGTTTGCATACACTCATCAAGTTCGCCGGGGACGGGCAGCGGGAGTATATTCACAGATAAGAGGTGCTGACTCATGATTAGAGTATTGATTGTTGACGATGATTCATTCATCCGCGAGAGCCTGAAGGTATTGATCGGGCTGGATGCCGGTATCGAAGTGGCCGGAATCGCAGGGAATGGCCGGGAGGCAATCTCCTTGCTGGGGGAGCTGCCCGGCGGAGCGGATGTTGTACTCATGGATATCCGGATGCCGGGATGTGACGGGGTGGAAGGCACACGGCTGATCAAAGAAGCCTATCCGGCCTTAGCCGTCCTGATGCTGACCACCTTCGATGATGACGAATATATTATTGAGGCTCTGCGCGCCGGAGCCAGCGGATATCTGCTCAAGAACATCCCGCCGGACCGGATCATTCAAGGCATCAAAACCGTACATGAGGGCAATATGCTCATTCATCCCGAGATTGCCCGCAAGCTGGCGGGCTTCCTCCAGCCATCCGCGCGTCAGGAAGCCCCCGAGGCTCAGCCGCTTGCTTCCTATGGCCTGACCAAGTCCGAGCAAGCAGTCGTTACCTCCATTGCAGAGGGACTCACCAACAAGGAAATCGCCGCCAAGCTGTTCCTGAGCGAAGGCACCGTCAAAAACTATATAACCGACATCCTCAGCAAGCTCGGCGTACGCGACCGGACACAGATTGCGATTCTGTATCTGAAGCGTACGCAGGGGAACCCTTGAGCCACGGAAATGCTATCTCTCGCCAATTCTGAGCGTTTCCTCTCACGGGCCGCTTGTCTGGAGCCGCATTGTTGCACATTTTGCAGGATTCTTCTAAAAATGTTACGGGCTACGGGTACATTATTGCATCATTTGCAGGAATTCCGGTGCTTAGTGCGATCCGCTCCGTCCGAACGTAGTCGGTTTTTCGATTACATTTGGTCCACGCACACAATCAGCGCCGAATGTGATCGGTTTTTCGATTACATTTGGTCCACATGCCCACGCAGCGCCGAATGTGGTCGGTTTTTCGATTACATTTGGTCTACATGCCCAAGCAGCGCCGAATGTGGTCGGTTTTTCGATTACATTTGGTCCATGTGCCCATGCAGCGCCGAATGTGGTCGGTTTTTTCGCATATATTCCAGGTACCTTACACCATTTCCTTAACAAACATAAAAGGCCCGTTCTCCCTGAACTTAGTTCAGAAAGAACGGGCCTCTTTAACCTTCCGCACCAGCAGCCGCTGGGGGAGCCAATTACGTTGGTAAT
Source organism: Paenibacillus sp. FSL R7-0204 (assembly GCF_038002225.1). Lineage (NCBI taxonomy): Bacteria > Bacillati > Bacillota > Bacilli > Caryophanales > Paenibacillaceae > Paenibacillus > Paenibacillus sp. FSL R7-0204. The sequence continues at coordinate 882,256 of NZ_JBBOCA010000001.1, read as the reverse complement.
CTACCGTCAGACGCCGTCAGACGCCAGCAGATTCCTGCTTGGCCTCTGCCGGCGAAGTCTTCTTCGTCCGGCCCAGCTGGTCACCCTGCACTCCCCGCTTCCGGATGCCTGTCCGCATCCCGATAATGCTGAAGATGCTGGACGGCTTGGTCTCTGCGGTGATGCCCCCGTCCGGGTCCGGCACCAGAATGATGCCGAGCTGATGATGGTCCCCGGCATAGATCGCGCGCTGCAGATACTTGCTCTCTCCTTCGCGGTTCTGCACCTCCAGCTTGCAGAACGCGGGGTTCATGCGCAGCGCCTCATGCAGCTGCGCCGCGCTGGTCAACAGGACCCCGTTGACCTTCAGCAGGATCTCGCCGGGCAGGATGCCCAGCTCCTGCGCGGGGCTGCCCTGCAGCACGGCCAGCACCTTGCGGCCGGCAGGGGGATGCACGAATACGGGGCTAAGGCTGCGCTCCTCCAGAGCGCTGTACCAGCTTAAACCTTCGTGCAGCAGAATAGCCGCGAGCGCCGCGACCACCGTCAGCGGGCTCCATAGATCCGCAAGCAGGCTGAGGCCGAGCAGGACGGCGCTGTAGATCAGCAGCCGTCCGAACGTCCGGGCCGCCTTGCGTCCGGGCAGCATGCCCTGGGTCATCTCGCTGAAGCCGATGATGACCGGCAGCGAGACCAGGCCGAGGCCCCCGCCCAGCAGCGGATGCCACGGCAGTTCACCGATTCCCGTGCCTGCGGGAATCAGCACGAACAGCGGCAGCGGCCAGAAGGCCTGCAGCTGGTAGCCGCCCACCACCTTGCCGCGCTTGCCGGCAAGGAACAGCGGCGTCGCCAGCCGGGGCCCCTGCCAGCGCGCCAGCAGCGCCTCGGCCACGTGCAGCAGCGCGGCGAGCGCCAGCAGCGCGGGGATGTCCATCGCCCGCACGGCACCGGCAACCGTTCCGGCGGCTCCGCTCTGTAGCGTCCCCGGGAAGAACGACAGTACAAACTGTACAATTCCAAGCGCGCCTATGGCATACGCAAAGCATAAGTAACGCACCCGAAACAGCGTTAAAACAAGGCTGACTACCCAGATACAGGCTACAGCCGTATAGGATAACGAAACTCCCAGTGCAACTGCGGCAAGGGAGACCACCAGCCCCATGAGGCCGCCGGTCCAGACGGTCCGCCAGGTTTCCGGTCCCCAGCTATGCAGCTTCACATGAATAAGCTTCCGTTCCAGGGCTACCTGTCTGCGGTAATACAGGGCAATAAATAGAATAGCGATATAGTAATAGGGCTGCATCAGCAGATGTAGGACTGCTGTGCCTAAGCTGGTCAGCAGCTCCGGGAGGACATTCAACGGTTCGCACACTCCTTTTCATAGCCTAGAACATATATAATACTTTATTTAAAATTTTAAAGACCAAATTCATCCTAAGGGATACATGGGATTACCTGCATGCCAGCACATGCTGTTTTTCACATTCATTCGGGCCACAATTAAAAACAGAATTAAATGATAATATCCCAATCAAAGAAAAAAAGAAGGCTGAAATCAGCCTTCTTACTTTTTCGACGCCGCAGCCTTGATTTCCTTCTGAATTTCTTCGATCCCCTTATTCCGCTGATTGTCATTCACCGGATCTTGGATGACCTTGATCAGCGCCAGCTCCAGCGCTTCCGCGGTCTTGGCATCAATCGAGCCTGTCGATTTCAGCTTGGCTGCGCTCTGGAATTTCTTGACGGCTTCTTTGGTCCCGGCATCGAAGTAGCCGTCCTTGCGGCCCGGCTTGTAGCCTAGCCCATCCAGCATGGTCTGTGCACTTTTGACATCTGCATTGTTCATATTATATTGCAGCGTAACGCTTTTGTTAATCGGCGCCACCGAGAAGTAATCCGGCTGGGCTACGGCGATATCCGGCTTAATGCCCTTGCCGTGAATCCAGGTGCCGTCAGGCGTCAGCCACTTGGCAATCGTGATCTTAAGCAGGCTTCCGTCACCGAGCTGCTCCTCGAAGCTGGTCTGCACGGTTCCTTTGCCGAACGAATTCTCCCCGATCAGCTTGGCTCCGGCAGATTGCTGCAGGGCTCCGGCCATGATCTCAGAAGCGCTCGCACTGCCTTTGTTCATCAGCACGACTACCGGATACTTCTTGCTTGATCCCTTCGAGGTGCTGATCTCGCGCCGCTTGTTCTTGTCCTCCACCTGTACGATGGCCTTGCCGGAAGGAACGAACTGCTCAACCATCTCAATGACGACCGGCAGCACACCGCCCGGGTCATTGCGGACATCAATAACGAGTCCCTTCATGCCCTGCTTCTCCAGCTTCGTCAGCTCTTCCTTGAACCGCTCCGAGGTATTTTGTGAGAACTGCGTAACCTCGATCACACCGACATGCTCCTTCTCCATCTTCCCATAGACTGTCTCCAGTCTGACATCATCACGGGTGATGACGAATTGCAGCGGCTCTGCTGTTCCGGTCCGCTGGACCTTCAGGGTCGCCTTGCTGCCCTTGGGACCGCGGATTTTGGCTACAGCCGCATTCAGCTCCAGCCCTTCCAGCGATTCGCCATTAACGGAGAGGATCACATCCTTGGCTTGAATGCCGGCCTTCTCTGCCGGTGAGCCCTTGATAGGGGAGACTACAACGACCTTGCCGTTGTCGGAGGAGACTTCAGCGCCAATCCCCGAGAAGGAGCCTTCAATGCTCTCCTCGAACCGCTGTGCCGTCTCCTTGCCCATGTAGTTCGAATACGGGTCGCCCAGTGCTTCCATCATTCCGTTGACCGCACCGTCAATCAGCTTCTCCCGGTCGACCTTCTCATAATAATTGCTCTCGATCAGGCTAAGAGCGGTACCCAGCTTCTTCGATTCCTTCTCCTGTAGTCCGGCAGTCTGCAGGACCGTCGCCAGCCCTTCACCTGCGGCTTGTCCGAATACCTGCACATAACCGGTCACGCCCAGGGTCAGCAGACTGCCGCACAGCAGTGCCGCAACGATCATAAAGGCCGCAGTGCTTTTCTTTAACATGATGTTCCCACCGTCCCTTCTTGTCCATCTTAACACCAGCATGGGCCCGTTCCATGAGAAACGGCATCTCTTCCAGTATATGCCGCAGCACGAAAATATATTTATTTTATAAATTGAACTGATGATTTTTATGTTTTGGGATTGGCCGTGGCTCCAGAGAATATTTGGACTTCCCCTTAACTTGAATTTTTTAGTTCAATCTATATAGTTCAGCCACACTTGAAATATATCCGCTCAGTCCACTTACAGATAAGGCATAGGATTCACCGGTTTCCCGTTGATCCGCACTTCAAAATGCAGATGCGGGCCGGTAGAACGTCCCGTTGAACCGGATTCCGCAATCGTCTGTCCGCGCTCCACCCGTTCTCCCTCGTTCACTCTAATGCCGCCTTCGCGGATGTGACCGTACAGCGTCCATACCCCGCCGCCATGGTCAATAATGACACAATAACCATAGCCGCTATACCAGCGTGCTACCACAACTGTACCGGAATCTGCCGCATGAATACTCGTACCCTGCGGCACGGCAAAGTCTATACCGGTATGCAGCTTGCCGACTTCATGTGTCACCGGATGTGTACGGTAGCCAAAAGGAGAAGAGATCCGCGCGTAGCCAACCGGCCGCAGGTAAGGACCGTCTCCACCGGAATATTCTTCTGCGCTCGCAACGGAGGAGCTGTCGCCGCCCGAAGACCTGGAGGCCTTCGCGGCCTTGGCAGCTTCGGCCGCCTTGGCTGCGGCTACTGCCGCCCGGCGCTGCGCCTCAGCCTTCGCTGCAGCCGCTCTGCGCGCCGCTTCCTCCGCCTTAAGCTTGTCCTTCTGCGCTTCCAGAGAAGAGCGGCTGCTAGCCAGCTCTACCAGCTTAGCATCCTGTTCAGCAGAGATAACCTCCGAATTCTGAATCTCCTCATCATAATAAGCGATGAGTTCCTGCTTCTCCGCTTCCTTCTCCTTCAGCATACTGCGCTGGGCTTCCAGATCGGTATACAGCTGCTTCGCCGTTGCATATTGCCCTTCCAGCTCCTGCTTCTTGGCAATCACCGTCTGCTTGTCCAGCTTATGCTGCACCAGCAGATCCTGATCCTGATCCACGATCATCTTCAGGGAATCGGCCCGGTCCAGGAAGTCGGAGAAGCTGGTCGAGGACAGCAATACATCCAGATAGGAGACTGCGCCATCCGTGTACATGAGACGGACACGGGATTCCAGCAGTTTTTCACGGGAGGCCACGCGCGCCTCAGCATCATCCAGCTCCGTTGCCGTCACGGTAAGCGACTTCTCCGTGCTGGCAATTTTGCCGGATATCGTGGTCATCTCACCCTTCACCTGTGCAATCTGCCCCAGCACATAGTCCAAATTCAGCGTGGTCTTATTCTTATAGTGCTTCGCTTCCTGATTACGGGAGTCCGCCTTCTCCTGCGCCGCCTTGGCCGCCTGGACCTCCTGCTGCAGCTGCTTCAGCTGCTTGTCAATTTCGGCAACGCTTGTTTTCTTCGCATACCCGTCAGAGGGCCCGAACATTGTGACAGCCAGCAATATTACGGCCATTCCGGCAGCAATTCTTTTCAACTTGCACTCTCCGTCCTTTGTTCAATAATGTGAATCATACAGGCTATACCTTCAAGAACTTGCGGATCGACACCGTGCTGCCCCATACGCCAATCAGTACCCCGAGGCCCACCAGCAGCCCGCACAGCAGCAACCAGATATTCTCAAACGGAATCAGCTGCAGCCCCAGCATCGGATCTCCCTTCACAGAAGCCACCAGACTGCTGTAACCGGCGTAGAGTGCACCCGAGGTTACCACTGAACCAATCAATCCGATTAGAGCGCCTTCGATAAAAAAGGGCCAGCGGATGAAATAATTCGTCGCGCCCACGAGCTTCATAATGCCGATTTCCTTGCGGCGGGCCAGAATCGTTACCCGGATAGTATTCGAGATCAGGAACATCGACATCAGCGCCAGTCCCGCTACAAAAATAAACCCGATATTCCGCACCGCCTTGGTCACCTTGAATAAAGTCTCCACAGAGCCTTTACCGTAGTTCACCTTGTAGATCGGCTGCTCTTCATGCGTCTTGTTCAGGGCTTCTATCTTCTCCGCTACAAACGGAACTGTGGTCGGCTCAATGACTTCAACGAGCAGCTTGTCCGGCAGCGGATTATTATCTTCATCGAATCCTTCCAGGAGCTCGGCGGCATCCGGCCCCATATCTTCGCGGAATTCCTTCAAGCCCTGTTCTTTGGAGACGAACTCCACCTTGCTGACTTCCGGCATATTGCCGATTTCGTTTTCCAGCTTCTCCCGCATCTTCTGGTCCGTATTCAGCGTCAGATGCACATTGATCTGCACCTGGCTGTCTGCTTTGTCCGCAATTTGATTGACGTTGAGCACCAGCAGGATGAACACACCGAGTACGAAGAGAGAGACAACGATGGAAGTGATGGACGCCACCGACATCCAGCCGTTGCGGAATACGTTTTTGAAGCCTTCCCGCAAATGCCGCAAGAAGGTTTTAAAACTCATAACCGTATTCCCCTCTCAATTGGTCTCTGACGATCGTTCCATTCTCAATCGCAAGCACCCGTTTACGCATTTTGTTCACAATATCCCGGTTGTGGGTTGCCATAACGATCGTGGTGCCGCGAAAATTAATCTCATCCAGCAGCTGCATAATGCCCCACGAGGTCTCCGGGTCCAGATTTCCGGTAGGCTCGTCCGCAATAATAACGGAAGGATTGTTGACGATAGCTCTGGCAATCGCGATCCGCTGCTGCTCTCCCCCTGAGAGCTGTGAGGGCTCACGCCCCGCCTTGCTGCGCAGTCCCACCAGATCGAGCACTTCATTCACACGCTTCTTGATAATCTTCTTCGGCGCCTCAATAACATCCATCGCAAAAGCCACATTCTCATACGCCGTCATCTTCGGCAGCAGCCGGAAATCCTGAAAGACCACACCGATATTGCGGCGCACATAAGGGATCTTACGGGGCTTCAGCTTGCCGATATTGAACCCGCCTACAGAGATCTGTCCTTTGGTTGGGGTTTCTTCTCTATAAATTAATTTCATGAACGTTGATTTCCCTGCGCCGGACGGTCCGACAATGTAGACGAACTCATTACGGTCGATTTTGACGGATATTCCTTGCAATGCATGGGTCCCGTTAGCATAGGTCTTCCATACATCCTGCATCTCAATCATTTTCTCACTTCCCGATTCTGACATCTTCCGCCGCGCCACTGGGCCGGGGGAGCTTCCATAAACTGCATGATTATCGCAGGCGTATCTATTGTAACAAATCCATAACCCCTTGAGTACCCGAAAGTTTTACCGAATCCTTACATATACATAAAAACATCAGGTTTCGCCCCATAGAAGGAGAGATTACTTATGAAAAAAATACACGCCGCTCTCATCGCGGGTTTCGGTCTGATGCTGGCCGGTTCGCTTGCTGCCGGAGGGCTTCATCTTTACGGCAGCCAGCCCACCCTGCCCGCAAACACCGCTATTGCAGGCTGGGAGGTAGGCGGAATGAACATCGCTGACGTAGCGGCCGGAATGGATGCAAGACTTCAGGCGCTGGAAGCAACTCCACTCATGCTGAAGGCAAAAAATAATGCCGGACTCCAGGTTACCCTTAAGCAGGCAGGTGTGACCTATGAAGCCGGGGATTTCCTCCAGGCGCTGAAGACACTGACGGACGGCACGCTGATGGAGCGCGTACAAGCCCGGCGCAGCTGGCCCGGCAGCTGGAATATGGAGATTCAGTTGCAGACTTCGCAGCTTAGGAGTCTCTTGAATCCTGAGTGGGAAAAAGAATCCTTCGGCGTTCCGGTCGATGCAGTCCGGCAAATCACCGGAGATGACCGGGTCGTATATACGCCCGGCACCTCCTCCTACGAGGTGGACTGGCAGGCGCTGGAGCTTGCAATGCAGGCGGCGGTGCCTACCCGGTTGGCCGCTGACGGCACACTTCAGGATCAGCAGCTTCAGCTGGAGATCCCCCTTGCCGTCAAGCAGCCGAAGATCACGCTACAGGCGCTTAAGGATCAGGGCATCGATCGCAAAATCGTCCAGTTCAGCACCTCCCTCGGGGCCAGCGGCCCCGGGCGCAGCTTCAATGTAGAGGCCGCCGCCAAAGCCGTGAACGGCACGGTGCTGCCGCCGAATGCGGTTTTCGATTACGGAAAAGCGATCCAGAAGGCCCAGACCGAATACGGCTTCCGCGAAGCCCCGGTCATCGTGAACGGCAAGCTCCAGCCTGGTACGGGCGGGGGAATCTGCCAGGTCTCCAGCACCCTGTATAATGCCGCGCTGCGCTCCGGACTAGAGATCGTAGAACGGCGGAGCCATTCGCTTCCGGTCAGCTATCTGCCGAAGGGGCAGGACGCCACTTTTGCCGAGGGGTATATCAATTTCCGCTTCCGCAACAACACCGGCAAATATCTGATCATCAAATCCGAAGTCCAGGGGCGCACGCTGACCATCAAGCTGTTCGGCACGTTCCCGAAGAACGTCACCTATTCCATTGAATCCAGAACCGTCGAGGTGCTGCCCCCCACGGATAAATATGTGAGCGATGCGTCGCTCCCCAAGGGCGGAACCCGGGTACTGCTTGCCGGTAAAACCGGCTATGTAGTTGAAACTTACATTACCCGCCATGTGGATGGTAAAGCGGTAGAAAGGAATCTCCTCTCCCGCGATACCTATTACGCCCAGAAACGTGTCATCGCCATCAACCGCGGCGGGATGAGCAAAACCGATCAGCCGGAATCCCCGCGCAGACAGCTCGTCGAGGACGGAGTGAAGGGACGGTAACGTCTATTCCCCTGAAATGTATGGCAAACAGAAACGGCTGTGCTCACCTTGTGACAAGGTCGGCACAGCCGTTATTTTATGAAGCGCTAGACGAAACCTGAAGCCGCTTCTTAGAACAGAGTAGCCGGCGACATATCAATTCTCCAGTAGCCGTTAACCTTCTTCAGCTTCACTGTTACTACTTCGGGAGACCCAGTCGGTCCTTCCGCAGGTACAGTCAGCTCGAACACTGCTGTCTGTGCAGTCTTGGAGACCATCCGGGCAGTGGCTCTGGTGAAGTCCAGCGAATTCCCCAGATCGGCATTGACCTGCGCCATTCTGCCCTCATGCTCCAGGAACTGTGTCTGTGTGTAGAAGGCCGCCGCATTATGCGTGAATCCCTTCTTGATATAGCTCATCAGCTGCTGCTTCGTGCTCAGATCACTGGACAGATAGCGGTACTCCAGTGTTTTATAAGTGAACAGCTCCGGGTTGAATGCATTGCCTCCCCGGCTGGCATACGTATATAACTTCTTGGCATGAACCACCAGCGGAACAACGCTACGTTCCGTGAGATTGTTAATGGTAGCCGGCCCTTCCTTGCCCGGTGCAGACGCCGCAACCGTTCTTACGCCCTCAATGCTTGCCACCGGTGAAGCCGCAAGCGCTCCGCCCCCTGCAGAGACAAGACCCAGTGATAATGCCAGTGAACCGATCATCCATTTTTTGTTCTTCATCTTGAACGCCTCCTCGTATTCCTGTGTGGTAGCCTGAAGCGTACTTCAGACTAAGCTGCTGCGATAAGTACTGTATAACATTACAATAGCCCGTAAGCTGTAATACCCAAACCACCCGGGGGTATAAACGGGTATTGGGGGAAATGCGTAAAAAAACTCTGCCCCCGTGTAAATGGGGGCAGAGTTGGGGGAGCGGGATTAATCAGCGGTATCCTTTGACTTCTCATAGTATGCTGTGAAAGTAATACTTGCTGAAATCATATTTTTGGCATTACTAGAGTGCTGGAAGCTGAATGAATCCACATTTATAATACGCGGCAGAAGCTGTAATGCATTCATCCAGCTCAGGACATTGCTATAAGTCCCTTCTACCAGTGCATCCATCCTCACTGTCTTTACTGCCGGAAATGCAGCTTCGGAAGAACCCGTCATAACCTGAGCTGGATTGTTATCCTCCACCGCAAAGCCGATATCCTTCAATCTGGCATTGGTCATTGTTCCAATAGTTTGTAAGTCAATAATTAACTGCTCACTATTGTCTCCTCGTGGAAGCTTGGCTAGAAGCTCATCCTGCGCACCATTATCAGCCGTTGAACTATTAAACTCTTGTATTTTGTTCTCCATGAGTCGGTTCTGTTGTTCCAACTGCGATATCTCTGATTCCTGCTCTGCAATCTTACTAGTTGTAGGTTGAAATCCTAGCAAGAAGAAAGCGAACAATAGCAGAAACAAAACAAGAACGCCAAGCACAATTGGTGAACGATATTTATTGATTTGTTCCATGCTCATTCTCCTCCCCCGGGTTTGTAGAAGCAGCAGATTCTTGCAGCCGATCTTTAACCAAGTTAACATGGTAATTCGCTGTATAGTAGCTTTTTAGAGTATTAGGTGATGGTAGGTTGCCAGATAAATCTCCTTCAGACAACTTTTGAACAACAACGTCTACAGTGAAGGACATTTCACGCAATTCAGCCAGATATTTAGCCGCATCTTCCATTTTGGACAGCTTCACTGTTAGGTCAATAGAATTATGGAACGTATAGCCAATACTATTAAACGAAGCCCCTTTCGGCAGACCAGATGCAAGCTCGTTTAATATAGGAACGATATTCTGTTTATACTTTAGAATCGCTTCAACGGCAGTCTTACGGTCCAGCTTACCTGAACCTCCATTGTTAGCCTTGGCGAGCTCCAGCTGAAGTAGTTCCCCCCGGTCCTTCAGACCCTGAATTTGCTCAGACTGATTGCTAATCTGTCCCTTATTGGCTGTATAAAAGATCCCCGTCCCCACCATGCCCAGCATCCAAATGCCAACGAGTGCAATGACCAAATAAGGAAACATCATAGCTTCACGGTCTTCTCGCGGCAAAAGATTAATATGCTTTCGGCCATAGCCTAATGCAGCTCCGGTAGCTATCCGGTAGCTGTTCAACTGCTGATCCTCGCTTCTCGCCGCGCTGGCCTCAATCTGATCCAGGCTCAAAGGAATAATCTCCTGCTCCGCTAAGGACTGGCTCAACTCCTCATGCAGTTGACCGCGTATACCAGGTGTTCCTGTAATCAGAATATTGCTGATTCTTGTACTTCCGTCATGAAGACTATATTGATAGAAATTCAGCATCCGTGAGATTTCAGCCGTAATCTCCAGCATCTGCTCAGGCGACAAACGCTCCTCTGCACTTTCATAAGCAGCAGCTACCTCTGACCTGTAGGAGATCTCTTCCCGCCCAGGAACAGCCATCGGTTCTGTCCTGCCTGCTTGAAGATCAGCGACATTAATGGTTCGGATGAAGACAGGATTCCCCTCACGGAACATATAAATATCCAGCAGTGAACGCTCCAAATGGATCAGCATCGTCTCTGCAAAGGTTTGACCTTGATTCAGCATGATACTTCGGGCTAACGCTGTTGCGGATATTTCGATACTATTTACCCGCAAGCCCGCAGCTTCCAAGATATCGATATAATCCTGAATCGGCTTACGCGGTGCCGCAAATACCAGCAGGTGGCTCTGGTCTTCATCAACACTAGTAGTTACATAGTCGTATACCGGATTTTCAAAAGGCAGATGCAGCCCCGTCTCCACCTCAAGCTTCACAAGCTGCTCCAATTGCTTCTCATTTGTGCTGGGAATACTCATTTTACGGATTATGATTTGAGCAGGCGGGATGGCTAAGGATACCTTAGCTCCGCGAAGGCCCTGCTTCTTAACCCAGGGCTTAAGAATATCCAGCAGCGACTCCCCATCCGCAATCTGATTCTCAACAATTATACCGGGATGTAATGGAAGCACCTTTTTCTTGCGGACTTCCCATGTTTTATTCTTCTTCAAGCTGACGCAGCGGATAGCGGATTCCTCTATGGAAATCCCGACTGTTTGTTGACCTAATCCCATCATCCGATGATGTTCCCCCTAACCGATAAACGAAAGATATGCGCTGATGATGTCTGGGCCGAACAGAAACGACAGCAGTGCGCCGAGCGCCAGGAATGGCCCGAACGGAACAGGCTGTTTGCGCTGAATGACCCCGGACCACTGCAATATACCGCCCACTCCGGCCCCCAAGGCGCATGCTATAAGAAAGGCCAAAATAACATTAGGCCATCCGATAATCCAGCCCAGCAATGCAAACAGCTTAACGTCACCAACTCCCATGCCCCCGAAGAGAGCCAACAGCAGCAGAATGCCCCCTCCGCATAAAGCGCCCAGCAGATGAGCCCCCAGCGAAACCTTTGCCAAACAAGGAACTAACACCAGGAAGAGCGGCGTGAAGAATAGCAGAACCTTGTCAGGAATCAGCATATATCTCAGATCAGAGACCGTAATAATAACCGCCAGGCACACCAGCAGTATTCCGGTAACGCCCTCAAGGGTCAGCCCCAATCTCAGATACATCACCAAAAACAGGAATCCTGTCGCCGCTTCACCAAGCGGGTACACAGGGGATATCGGAGTTCCGCAATGCCGGCACTTCCCCCGCGAGAACAGATAGCTGACCACCGGGATCAAATCCATTCCCGTAAGCCTGGTCCTGCACTTAGGACATTGCGATGGCGGATGCACCAGAGACTCTCCTGCCGGTACCCGCAAACCTACTACGTTGAAGAAAGAGCCAAGCGTCAGACCTAGCAGCGTTATATAGATTGCGATAAATGTAGTCATAGTTGATGGTTGTCCCTTTCGGGGATTTTAAAAAAGGAACCGGAATGAGTCCGATTCCTTAAAATATACAATAGTAAAAATCACTCTTTTTCTGTTGAAAGAATTTCGGTCTCTTTGTATTTCTTCATTGTTGAATCTGTATTTAGAGTAGATGTTCTAAGATCTACAGCCACAAGATTAACTAAAGTACCATCTGCGTCAAAATACACATTACCGCCTGAAAGAGGTTCCTTGGTGCTTGGTAGGACTATCCCATTATCTAAATACTTCTTCAATTTCAACTCTGCTACGGTTACAGTCATTCCACTAGTGCTTGTGAATACGCCCTGTTTTTCTGCTGTTACGTATAGTCTTGCAGATTCGTACACTTGGCGAGCAGTAGCTAGATCAGCATCTACTTTGGTTTTATTTATAATTCCACTAATCATTGGAACTGCAATCACCGCAATAATCCCCAAAATAACAATAACCGCCAGTAACTCAATCAGCGTGAACCCCTTTTGGTTCTCTTTCTTACTAAGTCTTCTTTTGATCGCCTGTGCTAACATTTCGTGTCCCCCTTGAATTTAGTAGTATGTGATATTCCGACAGAAATTAAATCCTGTATTGCAACTTTCCCGCTGCCTAGCTTCGGCCTCTGCGCCGTCTGTCCGGCGTCACCCCTCTCAATATCTTCAAGGAACCGCAAGGTTCACATATTACCGTACAGACTGAACATCGGCAGCATAATAGCTGCTACAATTACCCCAACGATTCCTGCCAGGAAGGCTATCAAAAGTGGCTCCAGCAATGATTTCAATCGGTCCACTGTATTCTCCACATCCATCTCATAGAAATCAGCGACCTTTGATAACATCGTATCTAGGGCCCCTGTCTCTTCACCGATGGCGATCATCTGTGTCACCAGCGGCGGAAATACCCATGCCTTCTTAAGCGGATCAGAGAGCGGATTTCCCTGTCTCAGCGAATCACTTGCACTGCGGATATAACGACCAATCACCTTATTTCCTGCCACCTCTTCAACAATGGCAAGGGATTGCAGAATCGGTACAGAGCTTGCATAGAGTGATGAGAAGGTCCGGGTAAATTGCGCGATCGAGCCCTTCTGATTGAGCTTACCGAAAACGGGTACCTTCAGCTTGGCATAATCAAGCGCGTATGCACCTTTCTCGGTACGTTTCGTTATTTGATAAGCAACCACCAAGAGGAGTACTCCCAATATCCAGAAATACCATTGGCCCTGAATACTCTTACTGAGCGCCAGCACCATCTTAGTAATTGCAGGAAGCTCTGCATTCATTGATTCGAACATGGTGACAAACTGCGGCACAATCGCCCACAGCAGGTAAATAACTGCCCCGACAGCCATGACGCCAACGGTGATGGGGTAAGTCAGCGCGGATTTTATCTTTTCAGTCGTTGTATGCTGTTTCTCAAAAAATACCGCCAGCCGCTCCAGCGTCCCTTCCATATTTCCCGATTCCTCACCTGCACGGATCATGCTGACAAACAGCGGCGGGAAGATCCGCTTGTGATCCTGCACGGCTTGGGAGAACGGAATCCCCCGCAGCAGGCTGGAACCTACATCCTGAAGTGCTTTGCGTAGCGGCTTGCTGTCCGTCTGCTCTGCCAGAATCCGCGTGGCGTCTACGATAGATACTCCAGCCCTCATTAGCGTAGCGAATTGGCGGCAGTAAATAATAAAGTGAATCGTCTTAACAGGATTTCCTATGTAAATATCCATCTGCAGAAGGGAGGTTTTACGTTCGACCAGTGAGAATACGGTAAGACCACGCTTACGGAGCTCGTCCATGGCAGCTGGTTTATCCGTAGCGGTAAGCTTCCCCTTGATTGGTCTGCCTGCCGGTGTCTTAACCTGGTACTCAAATAATGCCATTAGCCGTTCACCTCGCTCATATAGGCTTTGGCTGCCGCAGGAGTTATAAGACCACCCGCAAGGTGTTCACGGATGTTCATCTCCAGTGTGTGCATCCCCAGCGCCCTGCTGGTCTGCATGACGTTCTTTAGTTGATGTGTCTTCTCCGTGCGGATCAAATTGGCCACGGCCGGTGTATTCACCAGAATCTCCGTTGCACATACCCGCCCCCGGCCTGTGGCTCTTGGGAATAGACGCTGGCTGACTACGGCTAGCATCACTGAAGCCAGCTGCGAACGAATCTGATTCTGCTGATGGCCTGGAAAAGCATCGATAATCCGGTCTATCGTCTGTGGTGCATCCGTTGTATGTAGAGTTGCCAGTACCAGGTGCCCTGTCTCAGCCGCAGTAACGGCTGCCGAGATCGTCTCCAGATCACGCATTTCACCGACCAGGATAACATCCGGATCCTGCCGCAATGCCGCCCGCAGACCGCTGGCGAAGCTGTGGGTGTCACTCCCGACTTCACGTTGATCCACTAAGCACTTACCATGACTGTGCAAGAACTCAATGGGATCCTCCAGCGTTACGATATGTTTGCTCTCCGATTGATTGATTGAATGAATCATTGCTGCCAGTGTGGAGGACTTGCCGCTGCCCGTAGGGCCTGTCACCAGGATCAGACCTTGCGGCTTCTTGGCCAAGCTCTCCAGAATGAGCGGCATGGATAGTTGCTGTAGTGACGGGATCTCCGCAGGAATAGAACGGGCTGCAATGCTTACCCCGCTCCGCTGCCGGTACACATTGACCCTGTAACGTACTCCGTTATCTAGCGGATAAGAGAAGTCAATTTCTCCAGCAGTATTGAAAATACCGCTATTCCCTTTCCCCATAAGCACCTCTGCCATTGCCTGTGATTCCGCAGCCGTGACCCGGTCTCCTTCAACAGGGTGCAGGACTCCATCAATTCTGATTACAGGTGCAGACCCTACGGAGATATGCAAATCCGAAGCTTTGGAGGTATAGGTCCTATGGAGCAGTTCTATGATGTTCCTCGTGAAAGTAGACATTGGCTATCCTCCTCAACGCATGATAAGATACATCAATTCTTGTTTATTGCGATACAGTCTCTCTCAGGACCTCTTGGAGTGTTGTAGTTCCCTGTGTAACCTTAAGAAAGCCATCCTCCATTAGTTGTACAAGCCCGCGTTGCCGGGCAGCAGCCTTCAATTCATCAACAGATGCCAGATTGGTAATTAATTGCCGCATGTGGTCGTCTATCGTCAGGACTTCATGAATGGCCATTCGCCCACGGTATCCTGTAGTGCTGCAACTCCCGCAGCCCCGTCCACGGTGCAAATAGTCTGTAGGCAGACCGTATTTCCGCAGCATGATCGCTTCCTGCTCCGACGGCGTGTACTTTTCTTTGCAGTCCGGGCAGATTTTACGCACAAGCCGCTGGGCAACTACTCCTATAAGGGACGAGGCAATCAAATAAGGCTCAACTCCCATATCCCTAAGGCGCGAAATGGTACTGATAGCATCATTGGTGTGTAATGTAGATAGAACAAGATGTCCGGTTAACGATGCTCTGACAGCTATCTCTGCTGTTTCAGTATCACGTATTTCCCCGACCATAACGATATTGGGATCCTGACGCAGAATCGATCGCAATCCAGCCGCAAAGGTGAGACCGACCGCAGCATTCACATGCACTTGATTGACCCCTTCAAGCTGATACTCTACCGGGTCCTCGACGGTTATAATGTTCGTACTCTCCACATTTAGTTGGTTCAAGGCAGAGTATAAGGTCGTTGTTTTCCCGCTTCCCGTTGGCCCTGTAATCAACAAAATTCCGTACGGTCTGGCAATCATTTCTCTAAATACAGCAGCATTCGACTCACTGAAGCCAAGACTGTCTACGGATTTGACGCCAGTGCTGAGATCCAGCAGCCGTAGCACGATCTTCTCTCCATGCATAGTCGGCAGGGACGACACACGGATATCAACCATCTTGTAATCAAATTGCATCTTGATGCGTCCGTCCTGCGGAAGCCTGCGCTCTGCTATGTTAAGCTTCGCCATAATCTTCAATCTCGCGGTGATAAAGCCCTGCATCTGTTTGGGAATTACACGTTCTGTCCGTAGTGTTCCATCGATCCGGTATCGGATGGAGAGGTTGTTCTCTCCCGGATCTACATGAATATCGGATGCGCGCAAGGCTACTGCCTGCTGAATCATCTGATTGACCAGCCGGACTATTGGTGAATCCTCATCCGTAATCTCGGTCTCTTCAATCTCTTCCTGAGTGGGCAACTCTACCATCATTTGGCTCATAGAATCACGCATACCATAATGACGGGCAATCGCCCGCTGCAACTCATCCCTGGTAGAGATCGCAGGTTCAATTCTGAATCCTGTACTCATCCGCAAATCTTCAATAGCAAAATAGTCCAGCGGATCAGCCATAGCGACCATCAGCTTGCCGCCTTCCTTCATGAAGGGAAGCACTTGATAGCGTTTGGCCATGCTCTCCGGAATAATTTGTGTGATAGCCGGATCAATCTGATATTTGAACAAACTAACGTGTGGTATACCAAGCTGAAATTCCAATACTTCGATTAATTGTTGTTCTGAAATGTAGCCCTGCGAGATCAGCAAGTCACCAAGCTTTCGTTTGGTTTTGCGTTGTTCCGCCAGTGCTTCAGTCAGCTGCTCCTGCGAGATAATGCTGTTGTCTACCAACAAATCTCCAAGTCTTTTTTTTATGATTGGCACAGTAGCTCATCCCCAGCTCTCACTTAAATTCCTCAATATTCGAACCTCATAACATTTAGCAGAAGTGGAAAGTAAATTTCCATTTTTCCGAAAAAAATCGAAATCTATCTTGCCCAGGACTTTGCGTGTTACAGAAGTGTTTTTCTGATAATTCATTGATTTTATAGTTCTAATTGCTTAAATTTAAGGTATCTTTTACATATGTTATTATTGCCTATGAAGGTAAATTGTCCTAGAATGATATATAGCACATAACTGTTTTTTTTACAATTATGATTTCCAATTGTTAGACAATTTTAGCGAAAATTTTCGATAAATCTATCAACCAATTATTCCACTTCTTATCGGGGGAGATGCTGAATGAAATTATTCCGGCGGAGAACATGGTTTTATTTCTCAGGGGGGATATTCGTTGCGCTGCTAATCGCTTTAAGCATTCATTTTTTTGTTTTATCCGTTAATGCAGTTGATAATACATACACGATCCGTATTCTGGAGATCACAGATCCCACCAGTACTGCAAGCTTAGAACTGGATGCCAATGACAAGTACCCCTTGAGTGAACTCGATAGTCTTCAAGGGGTAGAAAGCATCGAGATTGATACAATGACTATGAAGCGCTTTGTATCTCTGCGTGATAATTGGGACGGCAAATATGATGCCATTTACATCGGCAAGGGAGCTTTTAGCAAAAATCTCGTAAACAGTAACAGCAATTCTACCCAAGACGAACGCAAGTCGGCACATAAGACTATCAATGTTGAGAATGATATTACACACCTTAAGGCCCAAGAGATCACCGATTACTATATTAACAAAGGCTTGAATGTTATCCTTCGTGAAGAGACTTTCACTGAGCAGAAAGCAAAAGGTACTGAAGGTGTTCTCTACGAAACGTTCAACCCTTACCGCACTTCGACCCGCCCCAATGTAGTTTTTCTGAAGAACAAGAATGAACTCGATACTTTTACAACAGGGGTTAAGAATGAAAGCTGGCCGCAAATGTCGGCATTTAAACAACGGCCGAGACTAACCATTACTCACAAGCCGGACAGTTACAGCAAAGGCTCTACAACCTTATATCAAGCCGGAGATATCCTTGAATTTCCTATTAAACTCAACAATATCCCTGACTTAAGAACTAATACTGTACGCATCAAGCTTTATATAAATGTGGATTCCTCCCTGCCGATGACAGAGGAGACTGCGGTTGCCACCAAAGAAGTAACCTCAAGTACCGATACCTTAAGCTACACTTTACCTTCCACCTTCTCCGGGCCTCTGTATTGGAGAATGGAAGTAAGTACCTTAAGTGGACTGAAGGATTTCGACACCGGCAACATTCTCTACAAAGGCGTTAAGCGTGAGATCAAGGTGCTACAGATAATGCCTGCCGGCAAGACCGATAGTAACTTGCTCAACACCAAAAACATGAAAGCAGCTTATCTGAAAAATCCTGATTACTACGAACTAACCATTACACCTCATGACATGACCTGGTTCAATAACTACATTGCCGAGCATACCAGTGCTGATGACAGAACCTCAGGACTTAACGGGAGCTTTGACATGGTCGTATTTGGCTTCCTGGACATGTATGACCGGGCCACGACACCGATGCTATCCGAAGCGGCTGCCCGGGCAGTCAAGGCCTTCGCTGAGGAAACAAAGCAAAGTCTGATGCTGACGCACGATACCATTTTCCGTGAACAGGATGCGCCTTACAAAGAAAGCGCCAATAACCTGAATTACTGGAGTTACTATTTCCATGACATGGTTGGACAAGCTCTGCCACGGACTTATCTGGGCGGTAATGCGATTTACCCGTCCACTAAGGTAGTGCCCGTCAACCAGGGGCTAATGACGCAATACCCATTCATCCTAGACAAGAGTGGAAGCAACTCCAGCCGGTATACCGTTGCTACGACACATGACCAGTTCTTCCCGCTTAACCTGGAACGGGCGGATGTCATCCCGTGGTACAACATCTCAGGTTCAGAACGGGATACGGATGATAGCTATAATCACTTTTATACCTATTCTGTCGGCAATATCACCTTCTCGGGTACGGGACACACTAGCACAGGCTTTCCGGACTGGGAGCAGATGTTATTCGTCAACACCATGTACCGTGCTTTCATCGGCGCCAACCACGCTCCGAAGATCACTGTGCATACACCGCAGAATATGAGCACCAAGCCTTCTTATCATGACAAGTTAACGGTCAGCTATTCAGCTACCGACCTGGATCTCAAGGATAAAGAACTGATTACCGATATTACCGTCAGGAAATGGGTTGGCGACAAACAGACAGGTAACTATGTACAGGTTGATGCTATGAACAAGAAGACAATTCTATCCGGTGAGACTGTCACCCATACCTTTGATAATCCATTGCATGAGAACGGCGTACTTCAGATTGAAATTACGGCCAGGGACAAACAGGGTGCGCTAGATTCCAAGATCATTACAGTCAACGTGGAGAAGGTACAAGCGAATCTGTCTATTAGCAGGTCGTTATCCAAGGATAAGGTGGAGCGGGGAGAAACGTTTACGATCACGTATAAAATCATTCCAAAACCTATTCCAGCACTTAGCTTAGATCTTGGCTCCAAGGAGCCGGTGATCTCCGATGTCCAATATTCCGAGGTTTTTCCGCCAAGCCTTAAGTTCAGTGATTTGGCCGCAAGTGGCTTTACACAAAACGGTGGTGAGGATTCCGGTATCACTCTTACCAAGGAGCTTGGCAAGTTCACCTATAAGCTGTCATCAGATGGATTGACTTATGTGCCTGATGCAGCAGAGGGAATCAGCTTCGAAATTAAGGCAATTGCTACCGCGAAACAGGATTATACGCTGGACCATTCGAAAATAAGTTACGTGGACCTTCATGCTGAGCAGGAAGATTTGGCGTCTGCAACACCCGGTAATACGGCTGCAGCCACGGCTACTGCAACCGTAACTGTGACACCTGCTGCAACAGTCAGCCAGACACCAGCGCCACCGCAGGTCATCCGAATGCCGCCGCTTGGAATAGCTAAGGATTTCAGCCTATTCATTCGGGGGGACATTAACCGGACAGGCGGAATCGAAGGAACGATTGCTGCGGGTGGCAATGTCACGACCAGCAGCAGCGGGATTGCCAGCAGCTTCACCGGTGATCCGCATACGCTGGATGCGCTGGTCGTCGGTGGCAACCTGAATATCAGCAACGATTCCGTTAATGGTAATGTAATTGTGGGGGGAACTGCGTCAATTGCAAGCAATGTGCATATCAAAGGGGACTTTAAACAGGGGAGTCCGATTGATTTCGCTGCAGAATTCAAGTACCTGCAGGAACAATCCGACGCGCTTGCTGCCCTCTCTGACAATGGCCAGTCCACACGGTACAACTGGGGCGAGACCTTGCTCAAGGGAACGAAGGCTATTAATATCTTCACAATTAACGGCCAGACCATTACAAATACGGTCGGAATTGATGTCCCCAAAGGTTCGACCGTCATTCTCAATGTCACAGGTCCTACTGCGACATTACAGAACACGTCCTTTGTATTCTGCTCAAGTAACAAAACGATTGAGGATTACAAGTACAGTATGGACAGTTGCAAAATTGACGACAAATATTCAAGCAGTGAACTGGAGCAGCAACGCTCGAAGGTAATCTATAATTTTTACAATAAAACAAACGGCTCCATAGATGCTGCAACCAGACTCACCATCAGCTCGATCGACATCGAAGGGACTATTCTTGCCCCACGGGCTGACATTGAATTCAATAGCGGTAGGGTCCATGGCAACATTATCGGCGCTTCTCTGAATGGTGGAGGGACTCCAATGAATGTGAAGTTCAGCGGAGAGACGGGGCTGCCACAGCCTACAGCACCTGCCGCCACACCAACTATAGCGCCAACGCCAACACCGACCGTTGCGCCAACGCCAAGCCAGACACCTGCGCCAGTCCTGGAGAGAACCACGCTGGATTTTGCAGAGTTATCGTTCACCGCATACGTCAAGATGACCGGCCTGACCTTACAAGGGGCGACCATCCGGATCAACACCGAACTAAGTATGGACTTGCTGAAAAAAATCATGCCTAATAATGCAAACACTCCAGCACTCAAATGGGAGTCTCTAAATTCCAGGATTGCTACCATCTCTGATACAGGTGTAGTGTGGGGGGTTGCACCTGGGGTAGCCACCATAAGACTTACGGCTGTTGATGCAGCAGGTCAAACCTTCACAGCTAGTGCAGAAGTTACCGTTAAAACCCCAAAACTGAATATCAGCGGTCCTGCTGCTTCATACGTAGGTACTCCAACAGACTACTTGGCCAGCTACGATACTGTAGACGATATCGTTCAACAATATGAGTGGGCCATTAAAGAGGGCAGCAACACCGCAGGGGCAATTCTTACCGTTGACTCGGCCTTTCCTGTAAGGGATCATGCGTCACTCCTGGCACAGAAGTCCGGAAAAGTGACCCTGACCGCCATCGCTAAGACCAAGGCATTTAAAGGAGGTACACCTCCAGAGGAGGTTACGGTCACCTTTATCAATCCAGTGCGGGAAATTGCCATCAGCGGGCCGAATAAAGTGAACGTTACTAAGAGCATTAGATTAAAAGTAGTCGTGCTTCAACCGCTGGACGCTGATCCGGCAGATTATGAATGGACTCTGGAAGCCGACGGCGGCCAATATGCAGAAATCGTTCCGTCCGCTGACAGCAGCCAGATTGAACTATTGGGCCTCAAGATTACCGACCTTAACAGGCCGGTAGTTGTAAAAGCCTCCTTAGAGGGAGCGCCCGCTGAGCACCCTGTTGAAGCCACCTTCAATGTCACGGTAGGAACCCGCCTGGAAGGGCTCAAATTGAGGGACCCCATCAATATCAGAGTAGGTACTAAACATGACCTGTTCAATATTAATGATCTGTCAGTGTCTCCTGCCTCAATTGAACATAAGGATCTGCGCGGCAAGCTAACATGGAGCAGCAGTAATGAAGCTGTGGTCAGCGTCACCCAGGCTGGGGTTATCACCGGTCTGGTGAAAGGCTCCACGCAAATTACGGTGACTTCTACAGAGAACCCTCAGATCAAGGTTTCAGCTGTAGTCAATGTTATCAACGAAGACCGCTACTAGCTGAGCACAAAGAAACGGATGTTTCTCCACTATGGAGGACATCCGCTTCCTTATGTTCGCCTGAATTGACGCTGCATATTGCTGCCTACTCCAGCTTCAAGTCCCCCACCCGTATATTAACGGTCTTCACCCGGGGAAGCCCTGCCTGCTGGTGGGCAAAGACCTGATCGTTATAAACCGCCTTGAAGCGGGGTAGGTCATTATTGGGCTGGATATCAATCTCCTCCGCTCTACCGATGGCTGTGCCGCGAACCGCATTGATCGTCAGGTTACCCTTGGCGAAGAAGCCGCCGCTAAGTGAGAAGATCGATCCTACCCCATACAACTTAGCGGAAGAATCTGTGTAAAAGAACGCATCAAGCGGAAACGCCGTTTGAGAGAACGATTCCACACGATTAATCAAAATCTGCCCCTTAGAAATTAGAACCAGTTCCTTGCCGTTCAGCCCTCGAATCGAGGCATCCTCCAATACTGTTGTAAAGTCCTCCGTACCATCGTCCGGACTTGCTTTCCATATATACATGGTAGAGTCAAACTGCACCTCACCTCTAATCTGAACCTTGCCCGTCACCAGAATATTGGCACAGATGTCTATAGAAGAAGAGTTTTTATAATTATTTATGGTTAAATCTCCATCTACAATATACCAGTATCCTCTATCGGTATCACCTGGGATACTTTTTTGTGTATAATTTATCCCTTTGAGTGTCTGCCCGTCTATTGTTAAGTTCCCCTTGTACACCAGGGATTGCTTGGGATGTGTCACCGCTTTCTCATACTCCTGCTTAGCATTCTCCCATTCCTCCAGGGTATCCTCAGGATCAGGAGGCTCGGCTGGAGGAACCGGGTGGTCGAAGATCGCATCGTAGTTACTACTAAGGTACTCACCCAGGCTGCCATTATTAATATGGGTTAGAATCTCTTCCCTATTAGCTCCAGGCCCTATTGCCTCCTCTACCTTATCGATGAATGAGGACTCCACATTGACTTCAACGAAGCTCCGGCGGCTTTTGATTTTGACATTAGCTGCGTCGATGATTTTTTTACCAATAGTCTGATTCCCAGTGAATTCCTGGTCATTTTCTGTATAGAACAGATTGTCAAGCGACTGGATATACGCATCGCCCTTTAATTCAAAGCCAGGGGATGAGAAGAAAAAGGGATTAAAATTGTACATATATAGAGCCCTATCGCTGATCCTCAGCGTATTGCCTGCATAGATATTCCCTTCAATATAAGGTGATCCATTGATAACGAGATCGCTCTCAGAGCCTAGGGTATATTTCAGAAAATCCGGATAAGTATCGATGCTCATGCTCTTGGATAGATTACGGATGACTCCATTGACCTCAGCCTGAGCGCTCAGAGTCAAGGTGTAGTTGATGGGCTCCTTGCTATTAGAGGGCGTGCTATTAGATGAGTTAGCAGCCTTAGTCACCTTTACAATTCTGCCGATTGCCTTGTCCGCGCTGCCCTGATTCAGCTTCGTACTCGCAATCAGTGGATCATCGCTGCCGTTTATGTTATTCAGAATAGTATC
Organism: Paenibacillus sp. FSL R7-0204; assembly: GCF_038002225.1. NCBI lineage: Bacteria > Bacillati > Bacillota > Bacilli > Caryophanales > Paenibacillaceae > Paenibacillus > Paenibacillus sp. FSL R7-0204. Next base: position 859,214 of record NZ_JBBOCA010000001.1, on the reverse strand, counting down.
CACTTCATCATCCAAAGCCTTTCGCAGCTCTTTCTGGCTCGAATAAACACTTTTGTCCACTATATCATTCAGTTCGGCCGTAATGTAGGCCACCGCCTCATCCAGCGTCTTCTCCGCCAGATGCAGGCTCTGCACATCGTTCTTACGCGTCTCCGTTCGCTGGGCGCCCCCAACAGCTGCCGAAAGTACACTTAGGCCCAAAATCGTTAGTAGCAGCACAATAAACATCACTAGCACCAGTGCTGATCCACGTTCTTCCCGGATGCGTCCGGCGAATCCCTTCCATTTCCCCGCTCTCTCATGATGCAGTGATGGTCCAGCTCCAGGCATGGGCAGCATCCTCCTAAAATCCAAATTTACTTTTCATCTCCATGGTATAATCCCTGCCATCATACTCCCGAGCCAATTTGAGCGTAATTTCAATTAGTCCGCTATCACAAGGAGATGTACCAGTGCAAAATCTTCCGTCAGGTGTCGCCGAAGAAATGAGTGAACCTGTCAGGTCTGATTTCACTGCTGTCCGGGAGTCATTAGAAGGCGCATCCGTTTCAGCACCGATGACCAATTTCCCCTGAGTGAAAGCAATCTTAATCACTTCAAGCGTAGAGTCGGTATCGCTTTTTTTCTTTTTTAGCAAAATTCCGTCATTATCGATTGTTCTCTCTACCCGCTCAGGAGCAAATATGTATAACTCATTTATAATCGAAGACATAATGATGTCTGCTTCATCTCTAAGTGAATTCTCAATAGTTATCTTATGATAGCTGCGAAAACCAAACATAGTCACCATGGAGATAATGCCCACAACCATTGAAAATATAGTTATGGCGGCGATCAGCTCAATCAGTGTGAAGCCCTGCTGTGATTTTAGGCATTCAACGTATTTTCTCATCAGTAATATAACCCTCCACTACCGTGCTGGCTGTATTCGCATTCGGGCCGCCCGGGCCGGTGACCTCTATCTGTACAGGGATCAGATAAGGAGCCATTTCCTGTTTGCGGTTGTCTCCCCCTGTCAGCATGTCCCGATGCAAATCTGCCTGGTATGTTATGTTCACCTGATAGAGAATATTATTAATTACCGGATTCAGCACTTCAGGCAAAACCGATGAATTGATGAAATCATCATTACTATACATACAAGAAGTACTTGTACACTGCTTAGCTTCAATACTAGGGTGTGCAGCGTTGGGATTTGTATCATTTATATTGAAATAATTACTCATCGCTTCAAAATCCTGCTTCTCCATATAAAACAAAGCGTTCCGCGCCAGATTGACCATGATCGTCTTGTTCTGGTTGGATTTGGAGTAGGACAGCGCGTGGGTGAAGTATGAGGTCAGCACCAGGGACACTATCGACAAAATGACGATGGCGGCCAGCACCTCGATTAAGGTGAAGCCCGCTTCCTTGCCCCGCTCGCGGCTGCGGTTCCATGGGTCTTTCCATGACATTATGTTCGCTCCCTATACTCTATTGGATTCCATTATAGATAGTTTCCGCGCAGCAGAATAATGGCTTCTCTCACCCGCTGCCCGGAGCACATCCATGTCTTCAGTCCTGTGTCCTTGCGTGTTTCTATGAATCTTTCTACCTACTTCCATTATATTCTTTCTCCTCCGGCAGCAGCAATGCTTGCGGTCAATAAATCTGGAGAAATCTACAGTTTATATCAGGTAGGGGCTGTGCTATCATGTGGGCAGAAAGGGGATACGCAAATGGCTTTAATTGAATGTAAATTTTATTCGGAGGTGCTGGGGCTCAGTACTTCGATGACTGTCATTCTGCCGCAGCAGACCACGACGCAGATCGGAATGAGTAATGTCTCCAAAGGGACCTTACACCCCACGTTGTATCTGCTGCACGGCTTGTCTGACGATGATTCGATCTGGCTGCGCCGGACCTCGATTGAGCGTTATGTGGCAGAGCTGGGCATCGCTGTTGTTATGCCGCAGGTCCACCGCAGCTTCTATACGGATATGGAGGCGGGCGGCAAGTACTGGACGTTCATTAGTGAGGAGTTACCGGCGCTGGCCCGTTCCTTCTTCCCTTTGTCGGCCAAGCGCGAGGATAACTTCGTGGCGGGATTGTCGATGGGCGGATACGGGGCAATGAAGCTGGGACTGCGCAAGCCGCAGGACTGGGCCGCCGCTGCAAGTCTGTCGGGAGCACTGGACATGGCGCATAATTTCTTAAACTTTGAAGATCCATCGCAGAAGACCAAGGATTATTTGCAGATTTTTGGGGACAAGGACATTGCTGGTACTCCGGAAGATCTGCTATGGCTGCTTGAAGAAGTGAACCGCTCCAAAGGGCCGAAGCCGCTGCTCTACCAGTGCTGTGGAACCGAGGATTTCCTCTATGAGGACAATCTGGTCTTCCGCAAGGCCTGCTCCAAGACCAAGCTGTCTTTGACCTATGAGGAAGGGCCGGGGCAGCATGAGTGGGGATACTGGGATGCCAAGATCCGCGATGTGCTGAAGTGGCTGCCGCTAAACAAGTAGAGAATTTCATATGTAAGCGGATAAATTCACAAGTGGAAACGGCATTGCCGTCCTTTTAAAGGTCGGTACCGTTTCAGCGAGAAAGATAAGGATGATTTTAGCGCGAAGCATATACATTCTTATCTTTACATAAAAGGGACCTGGACAAATCATCCAGCGTCCCCTTTTTATTAGGCTCCCACCTATTCACGTGCCGCTCCCAGCCAGCAGGTTAACGATGATATCCATTTGTTGTTCAACCGAAATCGGATCACTGAACAGGAATTCATTAAAGTCAATATTGTAGATTTTGCCCGCTTTCCCTGCCGGTGAATTCTGAATGAGCTTATCCACTTTCTTCAGTTCTGCCTCCGCCCCTTCATTCACTGCGAGAAATAACCGGTCGCCGATGAACTCGGGAATGACCTCGTTGGAGATCTCCCAGGTCTCTCCGTGGATCACCTCTTTGTCCACTTTTTCGGTCGGCTTCAGACCCAGATATTTGTACAAGATATTCCCGCCCAGATTGGTATCCCCGTAAACGAAGACTGAACCGGACCGCACATTCAGAATGGAGAAGGTTTCGCCCGGTTCGATGTAGGGGGTGATCTTTTCTTTGGACTCTTTTATTTTGGCTGCAAAATCCTCGTTCCACTGCTTCGCTTCCGCCTGCTTGCCCAGAATATCTCCGAACATTTCGACATCCTTGACCGGATCATTATACTGCTCCACCACAAGGGTTGGTGCAATCTGGCTCAGAGCCTCGTATCCTCCTTCGACCACCTCCGCGAACGGGGCTGTTGTAATAATCAGATCAGGCGCAAGCGACAGGATCTTCTCCGCATCAGGCGTAGAACCTACATCTTCAATATCCGACACATCGCTTAACAGCGGATTGTTCAGAATGAAGGTTGTTGCTCCCACCGGCTTCACTCCAAGCGCCATCAATTCCCCCAGATGAAAAAGACTGACGACCCGTTTGGGCTTCACGGGAATCTCCGTCTCCCCCTTCAAATGCTTGTAAATACGTGTATCTGCGGCCTCGCTGTCTGCAGCCGTACTGGTGGGAATAGGCTCAGAGCCTGCCTTTCCAGCGTTGTTGCCTGACTGACATGCGCTTAGAAATAAAGCTGAACATAACAGCAGCGTGGCCCCTAAGGCCGGTCTTGAAAATCCGAACATCGGTGTGTCCCCTTCCTCATTACATTGATAATAATTCTCATTATCATTATGAGAAACAGGCTTACCAGTTACAATAGACGATTTCAGCAGATGTAATGGATTATTCTGAACGGTGTGCTTGTTATTCTCCCGGAATCGTTGGGGCGAGCAGCCAGCATGCTTTTTGAACAAACGGCTGAAATAATAGACATCGGCATAACCCACACTGGCTGCGATTTCCTGAATTCGGGCATTGGATTGGAGCAGCTGCTGCTTGGATCTGCGGATTCGTACATGGATCAGGTAATCGATCGGACCGAACCCCAGCTGATTCTTGAACATGCGGAACAAGTAGCTCGTACTGCAACTACACATGCCGGCCAATACCTCTGCGGTAATCGGCTCACTGTAATGCTCATGAATATAGTGAATGGCCTCGGTGACTACACCCGGTCTGCTGGTCTCCTGAGCCGAGGTGTGAATCTGCCGCATAAGCTCATATACAAATCGATGAAAAACCGTCTGTGCCTGCAGCTTGTCCAGCGGGGCGGTATGCTGCCACAGACGATCCATTGTCTGGCCCATCTCCTGCAAGGGCAGCAGGGTATAGGGAGCGAAGGCATACGGCATATGGAAGCTCTCCCGGTCCTCCGGCAATACACTGTCAGCTTGGTAGCGAATGAAATAACAGACAAATTCGTTGTCCAGCGGCGTCAGCCTCAGCTCCGTTTCCATGCCGCCATGCAGAAGAGGCGCAGACCGGGTGGAATAGATCGTCCCCGATAGACTTACAGTCGCCTCGCCCTGCACACTCAGCAGGAAAAAACTCGAAGCTGCCACATCATACTCAGGCACCGTTCCAGCTTGCGCAGCGAATAATTGAACCTCCAGCAGCCTGACCGCAGTACGGCCCCAGCCTTCTATGTGGGCTTTCCAAACCATACCTTCCCCCCTCTCACTTTATTGTAAAAAAGACTGCCCTTCTGCAGCTTCCGCTGCAAATGACAGTCTCTAATGCTTTCAGCAATCCTGTGCCTCTAGCTGGCAATGCAGACGATCTGCGTATAGTTACACGGCTCCGCCATGCTGCTTCACCCATTCACCCGCAGCCGTCAGGTCCGCTTCGGCCCGCTGGATGGCAGCCTGTACCTGAACCGTGGCGGTACCGCCGTAAACATTACGGGCGTTCACCACGGCCTCCGGCTGGAGCACCGCATAGATCTGGTCGTCGAACAGCGGCGAGAACTGCTTGAATTCGTCCAGCGTCAGATCCAGCAGGAACTTGCCTTCGTTGATGCAATACAGGACGGTCTTGCCGATCACCTCATGCGCCTGACGGAAGGGCAGGCCTTTGCCTACCAGGAAGTCGGCAATATCGGTCGCGTTGGAGAAGTCGGTATTCACCGCTTCGCGCATCCGCGCCTTGTTCACCTTCATGGTGGAGATCATCGGTGCGAACAGCTGCAAGGCCCCTGTAAGGGTAGCAACGGTATCGAACATGCCTTCCTTATCTTCCTGCATGTCCTTGTTATAGGCCAGCGGCAACGACTTCAGCACGGTCAGGAGTCCGATCAGGTTGCCGTAGACACGGCCGGTTTTGCCGCGTACCAGCTCCGGTACATCCGGGTTCTTCTTCTGCGGCATGATGCTGCTGCCGGTGCAGAAGGCATCGTCCAGCTCCACGAAGCTGAATTCGGTGCTGCTCCACAGCACCAGCTCTTCGCTGAGACGGGACAGGTGAGTCATCACGAGCGATGCATTCGCCAGGAACTCAACGATGAAGTCGCGGTCACTGACCGCATCCAGACTGTTCTCATAGACGCTATCGAAGCCAAGCTGTTCAGCCACGAAGTGGCGGTCAATCGGGAACGTCGTTCCCGCCAGCGCCCCGGCACCCAGCGGCAGCACGTTGATCCGCTTGTAGCTGTCCGTCAGGCGCTCCGCATCGCGGCGGAACATCGACACGTAAGCCAGCAGATGATGCGCGAACAGAATCGGCTGTGCCCGCTGCAGGTGGGTATATCCTGGAACGATGGTCTCCAGGTTATCCTTGGCCTGCCCGATCAGCGCACCCTGCAGTTCATGCAGCAGCGCTACCAGCTCCACCACGCGGTTACGCAGGTAGAGGTGCATGTCTGTAGCCACCTGATCGTTGCGGCTGCGTCCGGTGTGCAGCTTGCCGCCGACCGGGCCGATCTCTTCGATCAGGTTCTTTTCAATATTCATGTGGATATCTTCATCGGCAACCGAGAACACAATCTCCCCCGCACGTACCTTGTCCAGTACCTTCGCGAGCCCGTTCTTGATCGTCTCGACATCCTCCTGCGGCAGAATTCCGCATTTGCCCAGCATCATGACATGCGCCAGACTGCCCTGCACATCCTCTTCCGCCAGCACTTTATCGAATTCGATAGAAGCCGTATATTCCTCTACCAGTTTGTTCGTCCCTTTGGTAAAACGTCCGCCCCACAGCTTGCTCACCTGTTGTTCCTCCTTGATAGACGTTAGAAGGGCCGCCCCTGTCCAGTTGGGAGGAACGGCCTTCTTGTGTCCGCTTTTATATAGTGCTACTTATTGGATTCAGCTACGCCTGCCGATACCTTCAGACGAAGGGCATTCAGACGGATGAAGCCGGTCGCATCGCCCTGGTCATAGGCCTGGGTAGGATCTGCCTCCATGGTGGCGATATCCGGGTTGTACAGGCTGACCGGACTCTTGACTCCGGCGCCGATGATGTTCCCCTTGTAGAGCTTCACACGTACCGTACCAGTCACGTTCTTCTGGCTCTCCTTCACCAGGGCCTGCATCGCAATCCGCTCCGGTGCGAACCAGAAGCCGTTATACACCAGCGTGCTGTAACGGGTGATCAGGCTGTCACGCAGGTTCATCACTTCACGGTCCATGGTGATCGATTCCATTTTGCGGTGAGCGGTGAACAGAATGGTTCCGCCCGGAGTCTCATACACGCCGCGGCTCTTCATGCCGACAAAACGGTTCTCGACCATATCCACACGTCCGATGCCATGCTTGCCGCCCAGCTCATTGAGCTTCTCCATCACTTGCAGCGGGGATAACGCTTCGCCGTTCAGCGCTACGCAGTCACCCTTCAGGAAATCCAGCTCCAGGTACTCGGCTTCATCCGGAGCATCCTCTGGGGCATTGGAGAGCAGGAACATTTCCTTGTTCTCCGGTGCGCTTGGATCGAACCACGGATCTTCCAGCACGCCGCTCTCATAGCTGATATGCAGCAGGTTACGGTCCATCGAATACGGCTTGGCCGCAGAGGCTTGTACCGGAATACCGTTGGCTTCCGCGTAAGCGATCATCTCGGCGCGGCCCGGGAACTGGTTGCGGAACTCTTCCAGACGCCAAGGCGCGATTACCTTAATGCTCGGCGATAATGCAGCAGCGTTCAGCTCGAAGCGTACCTGGTCATTCCCTTTACCTGTAGCTCCATGGGCAATGGCTGTTGCGCCTTCGGCGATGGCGATATCGACCATACGCTTGGCGATTAGCGGACGGGCAATGCTCGTGCCCAGCAGATATTGTCCCTCATACAGTGCTCCCGACTGGAACATCGGGTAGATGAAGTCATTTGCGAACTCGTCGCGCAGATCATCGATGTAGACCTTGGATGCGCCGGTAGCGAGTGCTTTTTCCTCCAGGCCGTCCAGTTCTTCCTTTTGGCCAATATCCGCTGTAAAAGCAATAATCTCCGCATCATACGTTTCTTTCAGCCATTTCAGAATGACTGAGGTATCCAGCCCGCCGGAATAGGCGAGTACAATTTTTTCTTTTGGCATGGGGTGTTTAGCTTCCTTTCGGTGTGGAGGGTGATTATAAGATCAACTTCGGCTTTAAAAACGGGTTTTGGACGTCACTACAGAGAATATTTGGACTTCCGGCCGCTGTTGTCTACAGATTTCTTGATTTATACCGCTGTTCGCGGTTGAAATCCGTAGACAAAGGCGGACGCTGAAGCTCCTACAGTTCCAAAATTCCCCTCCGATCCTCCAACCCTCCTATCTAAGTGCCTGTTGATCTTATATATGTGTTGTGTATATATAATTCAATTACTTTAACCCAGCGCTTGCTTGAAGGTTAGGTGCGGCCGGCCTAGCCCATCAAAGCCGCCATAAGCGCCTTCTGCGCATGCAGGCGGTTCTCCGCCTGATCGAAGATCACGGAGTTCGGGCCGTCGATGACGCCGGTGCTGACCTCTTCCTCCCGGTGAGCCGGCAGGCAGTGCAGGAACAGATAATCGCTCTTCGCGCCCTTCACCAGCTCCTCGTTGACCTGATAGTCCTTGAACGCCGCTTCACGCGCCAGCTGCTCGGCCTCGAAGCCCATGCTCGCCCAGACATCCGTGTAGATGACATCTGCGTCCTGTACTGCGTCCTGCGGGCTGCGGGTCACAGTGATGACCGAGCCTGTCTCCTTGGCGATCTCGCGCGCCTCAGCCACGACAGCCTCGTCCGGCTCGTAGCCTTCAGGTCCGGCAATAGAGACATGCACACCCAGCTTGGCGCCGCCGATCAGCAGAGAATGGGCCATATTATTGCCGTCACCGATGTACGCCAGCTTCAAGCCCTTCAGCTTGCCCTTGTGCTCGTATACAGTCTGGTAGTCTGCCAGCACCTGGCAGGGATGTGCAAGATCGCTGAGGCCGTTGATTACAGGCACTGAGGCATACCGGGCCAAATCTTCCACTTTATCATGGCCGAACGTACGGATCATGATACCGTCCAGATAACGCGACATAACCTGGGCCGTATCACCAACCGTCTCGCCGCGGCCCAGCTGAATATCATTCTTGCTCAGGAACAGTGCATGTCCGCCCAGCTGATACATCCCCACTTCGAACGACACCCGGGTACGGGTAGAGGATTTCTCAAAAATAAGGCCGATCGTCTTCCCCAGCAGCGGCTGGTAGACCTCACCGTTCTTAGCTTTGCGCTTCAGCTCAATCGCGAGGTCAATCAAATACGTGATTTCCTCCGGGCTGTAATCATTCAGCTCCAGCAAATCACGGCCTTTGAGCTGTGCGGCAATCGTCTCTGTTACGCCTGGTGTTCCGTGACTCATCAATTTTCCTCCCCGCTTACTTTGTTAGCATAAGTATGAATTAGTTCCGATAGGATGTCCACCGCCTGATCAATCTCGGCCTTGCTGACGTACAGATTAGGCAACAGCCGGATCACATCCGGTCCAGCCTGAACGAACAGCAGTCCGCGCTCCTGTCCGGCAAGAACGATCTCGGCTACAGGCTCCTGGCACTCGATGCCGATCAGCAGGCCTTTGCCGCGAATCTCCTTCACAAAAGAAGTGTCCGCCAGCTTCGCTCTAAGCTGTCCGCTTAAGTATTCGCCCATCTCCGCAGCCCGCTCGGGCAGCTTGTCTTCAAGCATGGTCTCAATGGTTGCTTCCATCACCGCTGCCGCCAGCGGGGTGCCGCCGAAGGTGCTGGCATGGCTGCCCGGGCTGAAGGCCTCGCGCAGATAGCCTTTACCGAGCATCACACCAGCCGGGAAGCCGCTCGCCACCCCTTTGGCTAAGGTGAAGATGTCCGGCTCGATGCCATAATGCTGATGAGCGAACAGCTTGCCCGTACGGCCCATCCCGGTCTGCACTTCGTCCACGATCAGCAGCAGACCGTGCTCTTTGCACAGCGCTACAACAGCATCCAGGAACTCTTGCTGCACCTCAAGCACACCGCCCTCGGCCAGCACCATCTCCAGCATAATCGCTGCCGTATACTCTGTAATGGCGCCTTTCAGCGCGTCCAGATCATGCAGCGGCACCGTCTTGAAGCCAGCGGGAAGCGGCAAGAAGCCTTCCTTGACCTTCGCTTGTCCGGTGGCCGTCAGAGTAGCCAGTGTACGGCCGTGGAAGGACTGCTCGAACGTAATAACTTCGTAGCGGTCAACACCTCTTACCTTCTGATGATACCGGCGCGCCAGCTTGATGGCCGCTTCATTCGCTTCCGCTCCGCTGTTGCAGAAGAAGACCTGATCTGCACAGCTATTCTCTGTCAGCAGCGCAGCTACCCGGTCCTGACCCGGAATGTGGAACAGGTTCGAGACATGCCACAGCGTATCAATCTGCTCCTTCAGCTTCGCACCGACCTTCTCCGGCGCATGGCCCAGACTCGTTACCGCAAGTCCGCACATGAAGTCCAGATACTTGTTACCCTGCTCATCCCATACCCAGCTGCCTTTGCCTTTGACCAGACTGATATCATATCTGCTATACGACGGGAATACCGCGCTCAGCTTGGCAGGAGCGGCCCCCTGTCCGTTCGTTCCTGCTGAACGCTCCTGCGGCGCCCCTGTCAAAGAATTCTTGTCCGTTTGCGTAAGCTCACTCATTCTTAGTCACTCTCCCACCATGCTGCTGCCGGCTTCCCGTCAGCGCGTCTTATTATTCTTCCAGCCAATCTATGCTCTTACAATCCGCGTGCCCAGCGCTTCGCCCTTCAGCACCCGGCTGAGGACACGCGGCTCTTTGCCATCTACAATAATAACCTCGGACACCTGGCCCTGGATGCAGTCCATGGCGGCACGCACCTTGGGAATCATTCCGCCGTAGATTTCGCCATTCTCAATCAGTGCTTCGATCTGCGCCACCGTTACGGACGGAAGCACGATCTTCTCCCCGTCCACCGTCCGCATAATGCCCGGCACATCCGTAACCACGATCATACTTGGTGACCCTATATAAGAAGCCACTGCTCCGGCGGCGGTATCCGCATTGATGTTATACCGCTGTCCTTCGCCGTCTACACCGACAGGTGCAATCACCGGAATATAGCCCATCGCGAGGATACCCGTCACAATCTCCGCTCGAACACCGGTCACTTCACCCACCAGACCCACTTCATCGTGATTGGCCACCGGGTGCGCCATGATCAGGTTGCCGTCAACGCCCGACAACCCGAGTGCCTGCCCCCCGCTGGCCTGAATTCGGCGGACAATCGCCTTGTTGATGCTGCCGGACAGGGTCATCTCAACCACATCCAGCACCTCTTCCGTCGTTACCCGCAGGCCGTTCACGAAGCGGCTCTCAATGCCGAGCTTCTCCAGATTGCCGGAGATCGCCGGACCGCCGCCATGCACGATTACAGGCTGAATCCCGCTGACCTGAAGCTCCCGCAGATCCTCGAAGAACGAATCCGGCAGCGCCGCCAGCGTACTCCCCCCGCATTTCATTACGAACAACCCTGCGGTCCCCGTCTGCGCCTGTGACTCCATCGGTTCTACTGTCATCTCCCTGCCCCCTCACTACAAGCTTCTACATGCCTCTGCACAGGTTACGTGCGATAAGCCGCATTAATCCGCACATAATCATAAGTCAGGTCACAGCCCCAGGCTGTAGCCTGCCCGCTGCCGTCTGATAAGGTTACCGTGATCAGCACGGTATCGCTTTTTTGCAGATATTGCAGCGCTTGCTCCTCATCAAAAGCCACCGGACGCGATCCGCGCAGCACCTCGATCTCACCCAGCTTAATATCTACCTGCTCCGGCGATACCGGAACGCCCGCGCGCCCTACGGCCGCAATAATCCGCCCCCAGTTGGCATCTGCGCCGAAGATCGCCGACTTCACCAGGCTTGAGCCGACCACGGTCTTGGCAATCGCCGCCGCAGCCTCATCATGCACCGCCCCATTCACCTGCACCTCAATCAGCTTCGTGGCCCCTTCGCCGTCACGGGCAATCGCCATCGCCAGACTCTGGCACACATGAGTGAACGCCGCTGCAAAAGCCTCCCAGTCCGCATGCAGACGCGTCAGCTTCTCATTGCCGGCAAGTCCGCTGGCCATGGTAACCAGCATATCGTTCGTACTGGTATCACCATCAACTGTAATCATATTAAAAGTTGAATTAGTAGCTGTGCGCAGCAGACTGAGCAGATCCTCGCCATCAATGAGCACATCAGTGGTCATGAAGCCCAGCATCGTCGCCATGTTCGGGTGAATCATCCCGGAACCCTTCGCCGCTCCGGCAATAATAACCTCAGTACCGCCTACCGTTACTTTCACGCAGCTTTCTTTTTTGACCAGATCGGTGGTTAGAATCGCCTGGCTGAATTCCTCCGCACCGGCAGCGCCCGCATCCATCTTCTCCGGCAGTCCGGCAATCCCGCTGCGCACACAGTCCATCTTCAGCAGTTCCCCGATTACGCCCGTGGAGGCCACAGCGACATCCAGCTCATTCACGCCCAAATAACGGGCAGCCGCCGCACGCATCTCATACGCATCCGCCTCGCCCTGGTCCCCTGTACAAGCATTGGCATTGCCGCTGTTCACGATCACCGCCTGCAGCGTCCCGTCCGCCAGACTCTCCCGCGTAACCTTCAGCGGAGCCGCCTGAAACACATTGGTCGTATACACCGCAGCCGCCGTAGCCGGCACCTCACAGAGAATCGCGCCGAGGTCGTTGCGCTCTGTTTTTTTGAGACCGCAGTGCAGGCCACCGGAGGTGAAGCCCTTAGGTGCAGTAATGCTTCCGCCTTCTACGACGGTATATAGTGGTTGCTCACTCATGATATTGTTTGACCGCTTGCGCTTATGGATACACTGGTGTGTAACCAAGCCCGCGGGTTTCCTCCCATCCCATCATCAAATTGAGGTTCTGAATCGCTTGCCCTGCGGCGCCTTTAACGATATTGTCGATGACCGACACAATGGTAACCCGTCCGGTACGCGCGTCTGTGACGAAGCCGATATCACAGTAATTCGATCCGCTGACTTCCTTTGTCGCCGGAACCACTCCGGGCTCACGCACCCGCACATAAGGCCTGCCTGCATAATAGTTACGGTATAATTCCACCAGATCCTGCTCGCTGTGTTCGCCATTCAGTCCGGCATACATCGTGCTCATAATTCCCCGGGTCATCGGCACCAGATGCGTAGTGAACGTTACCGTAACCTTCTCCCCCGCGATATCGGTCAGCACCTGCTCAATTTCCGGGATATGCTGATGCTTGTTGATTTTGTAGGCTTTGAAGTTCTCATTCATCTCGGCAAAATGCACCATCAGGCTCGTTCCCCGCCCTGCCCCGGACACCCCGGATTTCGCATCAATAATGATGCTGTCCGGCTTAATCCAGCCTGCCTCAAGCGCCGGAATCAGCCCCAGCAGCGTAGCTGTCGGGTAACATCCCGGATTCGAGATGAAATCCACTCCGGCCGCACGTTCGCCGTACACCTCGCATAAACCGTATACCGCCTGCTCCAGATACGCTGCCGGAGGAGCCGGATGCTTATACCACTGCTCATACTCCGCGCCATCCTTCAACCGGAAGTCCCCCGACAGATCGACAACCTTGAGTCCTGCCTCAAGCAGCCCGGGCACCAGCTTCGCGCTCACTCCCGACGGGGTAGCAGTAAATACAACATCTGCTCTGCTTGCAATCTCTGCTGCATCTACACCGTCCAGCTTACGCTGCACCACTCCCGTTAAATGCGGAAAACCCTCCTCAATCGGCGCACCCGCACTCGAAGAGGAAATCACTGAAGTAATCTCTATATCAGGGTGGCCCTGCAGCAGCCTGATCAGCTCCACGCCCCCATAACCCGTTGATCCGACAATTGCCGCTCTCAGCTTGTCTGTCACTGTCATCCCCGCTTCCCGTTTCTCATTTCTATCATTATCGCTCATGCATAACCGTCCTGCAAATATGTATTATTATACGACCGAATTAATATAAATACAACATGTTGCGTTAACTTTATTCAGCTGGCGCACAAGAAGAAACGCAGGGTTATCCTATTCGCTGCAGTATATCAAAAGAAGCGCAGAGCTCCCTTAAGGGAGTCTACGCTTCTCTTTTAAACCCTTCGCCCAGCACCTCATGAGCCTCGGTTATAATCACAAAAGCACCCGGGTCCACCGAGCGGACAATCGCCTTCAGCCTGGTAATTTCATTCTGGCCTACGACGACCATCAGCACCGTACGGTTGTCACCGGTATAGCCGCCTTGCGCATTCAGCTTGGTCAGCCCGCGGTCCAGATCATTCAGAATCGCCTGCGAGATATCCTCGGTCTGATCCGAGATGATATACGCCACCTTCGTGGTGCTGAAGCCCACCTCCAGCGCGTTGATCACCCGGCCGGTGACGAACAGCCCGATCAGTGCATACATCGCCTGCTCCATCCCCAGCACAAAAGCCGCCAAGGTAATCACCGTACCATCCAGCAGCACGACAGACAGCGAGAAGCTGAAGCCGGTTAGCTTTTGAATAATCTGAGCCGCAATGGTCAGTCCGCCTGTAGAGCCGCGCCCCCGGAAGACGAGGCCCAGGCCGAGACCCACACCAATTCCTCCATAGATAGAAGCCAGGAGCGGATTCGTGGTCGGCACAGGTCCGTCCTTCGTGAGGAAAATAAACAGCGGCAGCACAAAGCTTCCCAGCAGAGAACGGATGCCATACTGTTTGCCGAGGAAGATCACGCCGAGGATGAAGAGCGGAATATTAAGCGCCCACTGGGTAAAAGCAGGCTCTGCCCCAAACCAGGCCTCAGCCAGTACCGACAGCCCCGACACCCCGCCGGATGCAATCCGGTTAGGAAGGAAGAACAGGTTGAACGCCAACCCTGTGATCAGCGAGCCGATCAGAATAAGAGCAATGTCCACCGTATGACGCAGCGGCCCGTTCAGGGGAATAAGCGGAGGTTTGTTGCGTGAATTGATTTTTTGCATCGTTGGCCGGACTCCTTTATGTTCAGACAAAAATCCCTACACCTCCGAAGACGCGTAGGAATGTGATTACCTTTATTCAGCTTCCGTCTTGATCTGGCTGCGCAGATATCCGTCAATGAACCCGTCCAGATCGCCGTCCATGACTGCACCAACGTTGCCGGTCTCTACCGAAGTGCGGTGATCCTTCACCATGCTGTAAGGATGGAATACATAGGAACGAATCTGGCTGCCCCAGGCAATCTCGGATTGTTCTCCGCGGATCTCGTCCAGATGTGCCTGCTGCTCCTGAATTTTGCGCTCATAGAGCTTGGAACGCAGCATCTTCATTGCCTGCTCCCGGTTCTTGATCTGTGAACGCTCATTCTGACACGTGACCACCACGCCGGTTGGCATATGCGTAATCCGCACCGCCGAGTCGGTAGTATTGATGTGCTGGCCGCCCGCGCCGCTGGCCCGGTACGTATCAATCTTCAGGTCTTCCGTACGGATATCCACCTCAACGTCGTCTGCAATCTCCGGTACCACATCGCAGGATACGAAGGAGGTATGCCGTCTGCCTGAGGAGTCAAAAGGCGAAATGCGCACCAGCCGGTGCACGCCCTTCTCTGCCTTGAGGTACCCATATACATTGTGGCCCTTAATTAACAAAGTTACACTCTTGATCCCCGCTTCATCGCCTGGCAGATAATCCAGCACATCTACTTTGAAGCCCCGCTTCTCCGCCCAGCGTGTGTACATGCGCAGCAGCATCTGGCCCCAGTCCTGAGACTCCGTACCGCCTGCACCCGGGTGCAGCTCCAGAATGGCGTTCAGCTTATCGTAAGGCTGATTGAGCAGCAGCTGCAGCTCGAACTCATCCACTCTGGCACTTATACTGCGGATCGTTCCGGCTATCTCTTCAGCCAGTGCGTCGTCGCCTTCCTCATCGGCCAGCTCCGCCATCATGGCAGCATCGTCATAATCCTGCTGCAGCTTCTCGAATTGGTCAACCACCGTCTTCACGGCATTCATCTCGCCAATCACGCTCTGCGCCTGCTCGGAATCATCCCAGAACCCGGGAGCCGCCATCTTCTCTTCGAAGTTCGCTATAATCTCCAGCTTCAGGTCTAAGTCAAAGTGACCCCCTAAGGTTGGTTAATTTCTTGCCCATTTCACGCAGGTCCTGCTTCACATTTGGATCGATCAATTGGATCACATCACCTTTCAAATTAAAATATTGCGCCGGGACTGCCGGTTTGGGCTCACCGGCATGGACGGACATCTATGCTGCTGTCGCATTGCTTCAGCTGCCCCATGGCCAGGTGTACGCCGTAACTGCAGGGAATGTTTGGACTTTCGGCCGCTGTTAGGATTGAATTTCCTCATTCAAACTGCTCATCGCAGTAGAAATTCAATCCTAAAGGCGGACGCTACCGCTCCTGCAGTTCCAAAATTCCCCTCCGTTACTTCCACCTCAGCCATAAAACATCTGAGCGCTCCCGTCTGCCGCACAGCTGTGCGTCCCAAACCACTTCAAGCCCAAAAAAGCAGCCGGGCCGCAAACGGGGAGTCCCCCGGGCCCAGCCGCTTTTTATTGTCATTATAACCTACGAACTCAAGAGCAAGACTACATCTGTGAAAAGTATTCGCAGCTTAATGCCTGCTCACTATTTCACCAAACTTTCGTCAACTTCCATGAAGCTTCACTATATCTTACGCCTGACCGTGGCAGTTCTTATATTTCTTGCCGCTGCCGCATGGGCATGGATCGTTACGGCCGACAGTGGATTCCACATGCACCGGACGTTTCTCAGCAGGCTCCGCGTTGGTGGAGATCTTGTCTTCCTCCACTACCGATTGCCGCTCCTGATTCGTCTCAATGTGCGCCTTCATAATGTAGGTCGCCACTTCCTCCTGAATGTTCGCTGTCATGGCGTTGAACATCTCGAAGCCCTCGAATTGATATTCGCGCAGCGGATCGGTACCGCCGTAAGCACGGAGGTGAATCCCTTGACGAAGCTGATCCATAGCATCGATATGATCCATCCATTTGCTGTCTACGGAGCGAAGCACAATAACCTTCTCGAATTCACGTACCAGCTCCGAGCCAAGACGCTCTTCACGGGCAGCATATTTCTCAAGCACACGGGCGAAGATGAATTCGATGATTTCTTCCACTTCTTTGCCCCACAGATCATCGCGTGTCAGCTCATCCTCTTCAAGAAGCTTGCTGTTCACATAATCTGCAACCTCTTGCAGCTCCCAGTTCTCTGGGATATCGTCACTACAGTGGGCATTCACAATGCGGTCGATAACCGGCTTGATCATTTCCACTACGATGTCTTTGATATTATCTGACTCCAGAATTTCGCGGCGCTGCTTGTAGATAATCTCACGCTGCTGGTTCATGACGTCATCGTATTGCAATACGACTTTGCGGATGTCGAAGTTGTTGCCTTCTACCCGCTTCTGCGCAGATTCAACAGCCTTGGTAATCATACGGCTCTCGATCGGCTGATCTTCCTCGAATCCAAGACGGTCCATCATGTTCAGCACGTTATCCGCACCGAAACGCTTCATCAGCTCATCCCCAAGGGACAGGTAGAACTGTGTCGAACCCGGATCGCCCTGGCGACCAGCGCGGCCGCGGAGCTGGTTATCAATACGGCGCGATTCATGACGCTCTGTACCAATAATATGCAGACCGCCCACATCGGTTACCCCTTCGCCCAACACGATATCCGTACCGCGTCCAGCCATGTTCGTGGCAATCGTTACGGTTCCCGGCTGACCGGCATAAGAGATAATTTCGGCTTCGGCCGCATGGTGCTTCGCATTCAGTACCTGGTGTCTGACACCCTTGCGCTTCAGCATTTCCGATACACGTTCGGAGTTCTCAATCGATACCGTACCTACCAGCACCGGCTGATTCTTCTTGTGGCGTTCCACAATTTCATCAACGACCGCGTTGAACTTGCCGTTCTCGCTTTTGTAGACCACGTCAGGCATGTCGATCCGTTGATTCGGCTTATTCGTAGGAACCTGAAGAACCTCAAGACCATAGATCTTCTTGAACTCCTCTTCCTCCGTCTTCGCCGTACCCGTCATGCCGCCCAGCTTACGGTACATCCGGAAGTAGTTCTGGAAGGTGATCGTAGCCAGCGTCATGCTCTCATTCTGAACTTCGATCTCTTCCTTGGCTTCAATCGCCTGGTGCAGCCCGTCGCTGTAACGGCGGCCCTGCATCAGACGGCCTGTGAACTCATCGACGATCATAACCTCGTCTTCATTCACCACATAATCGACATCCCGGCGCATAATAGCGTTCGCCTTCAAGGCCTGTACAATATGATGGTTCAAGGTAACATGGCTATGGTCATACAGATTCTCTATCCCAAAAGCACGCTCAGCCGTAGCCACGCCCTTCTCGGTAAGTGCAACAGACTTCACCTTAATATCCACGGTGTAATCCTCTTCGGCAGTCAGTTTCTTCACGAAACGGTCTGCTGCATAATACAGCTCTGTCGATTTCTCAGCCTGGCCGGAGATGATCAGAGGAGTACGCGCTTCATCAATAAGGATGGAATCGACTTCGTCAATAATACAGAAGTAGAGCGGACGCTGTACCATCTGTTCCTTATAAAGCACCATGTTGTCGCGCAGATAGTCGAACCCGAATTCATTATTCGTTCCGTACGTAATATCGCAGGCATAAGCCGCTTGTTTATCATTATGGTCCATGCCGTTCAGGTTGACCCCAACGCTCATGCCCAGAAAGTTATAGATTTGTCCCATTTGCCCACTGTCGCGCTGAGCCAGATAATCATTTACGGTGACGACATGCACGCCTTTACCCAGCAGCGCATTCAAATACACCGGCAGTGTTCCAACCAGTGTCTTGCCTTCCCCGGTCTTCATCTCGGAGATCCGGCCTTCATGCAGCGCCATACCCCCAACCAGCTGAACGTCAAAATGCCGCATGCCCAGCGTCCGTTTGGAAGCTTCGCGTACGGTAGCAAAGGCCTCGGGAAGAATCTCTTCCAGGGTCTCACCTTTCTCAATACGGGCGCGGAATTCCGCTGTCTTCGCCTGCAGCTCTTCATCCGTAAGCGATACGAAATCCGGCTCCAGCCCATTAATTACTTCGACCGTCTTCATGAGACGTTTGACATCCCGTTCATTAGTGTCGCCAAATATTTTCTTAACAAGTCCTAGCATGGTTAACCCCTTTCATGCAACACAGATGGTGGAACCGAGCCCATCCTCATAGATTGAAAGGGCCATATATGATTTCGATTCCGCTGCTTCATAAATTGTAACAGTTTGTAAGGGAAGCCGCAATACAAGCCGCCCTAACCTTATTCTGTATAATCCCCTTACAAGAGGACAGATGATGGCATTTTACCGAATCTTCTATATATACGCACAAGAGCCCTATTCGCTTCAGGCGAATAGGGACTCGTCTAATTGTCCATGTTAGGCTGAACCGATGCCCTTGCTTATTCCAACAATTCCCGGTCCACAGGTTAGTTCTGTTCGATCAGACCGTACTTGCCGTCATCGCGTTTGTAAACTACGCTAACTTCGGAAGTCTCAATGTTGGAGAACACGAAGAACGTATGTCCAATCATGTTCATTTGCAGAATCGCTTCTTCCACATCCATAGGCTTCAAGGTGAACCGTTTGTTCCGCACAACCTCAAGATCATCATAATCCTGTTCCTGCTCTTCAACAGCTACGGCGCTGGCCGAACCTTCAACGAACAAGGTCTTCAGGCTGCCTTCCTGGCGGAACTTGCGATTAAGCTTAGTCTTGTGCTTGCGGATCTGACGTTCCAGCTTGTCCACTACGGCATCGATGGATGCATACATATCATCGCTGCGGTCTTCCGCACGAAGCGTCACACCAGCTAGAGGAATTGTCACTTCCACCGTATGAAGGCCGCGAACGACGCCAAGCGTCACAAATCCTTCAGAGGTAGGGGGTGCTTCGAAATACTTCTCAAGTCTGCTGAGCTTCTTATCAACATACTCTCTCAAAGCGTCGGTCACTTCAATTTGTTGACCTCGAATGCTGAATTTCATAAGGCACTCCTCCTTTGTTTACTTTTCCATTATAGCAAATTGTCAGGGCTAAGTAAAAAACAAATCATGACAGACTTTACATTCATCTAACAATACATGTAAAAGTCCTGCCTTAACAACAAACGGCCCGGCTTGAGCATAAAGCCGCCCTAGCCGGACCGAATACTATTGCTGTATTATTTCACTCTGAAGCCTGGATTATGAATGATTGCATTCATCAAGCTTACTTATTTCGTGTGAATCCGCAGAAGCTCTACGGGCGACAATGTGCCATTAGAGTCTGTGATGAAGAAGACTTTGTAGGCTGTATCGGCAGTGAGTCCAGTTATGTTGATACTTTGCTTCACAACTGGGCCACCTGAAAGAGTTCCAGCCCAAGGTGCTGGTATTGTAGCACCTGCACTGTTCTGTGCTTGGGAAATCTGAAATGCGGTTGGATCAGCATCTGTTGCCTTAACCACCACATATTTCAGAGGTGTTACTGGTGCGGCCATCTGCCCGTAAGCTGCATAGACTTCTGCTGTTACCGTTCCTATGCTAGTCACTCCAACCTGTGTAAGCGAAGTGGCAGTGCTTGCTGCTGTTTTCAAGCGAAGCGGTGTTACGCCCGACCAATTGCCTGAAGCGTCAGCCAGAGCAACATATACAGTATACTCAGTACCTGCACTTAGACCATACACAGAGAAAGCAACAGCAGTGTCGCCAGTTGCAGCGATTTTGCCGGAATGAACGCCTGCTGTTGTTGCATTAATCATTCCGTCTTTCACTTGTGCTGCAGTTGGTGCTGTTACGTTCATGCTGTAAGGAGCAACTACATAATACACAGCTCCCGTTACAGAAGGCTTAACATATACATCTGCGGTAACCGAACCTACATGACCGTAGGTTACGTTGCTGACAGAAGGCGAGGTCGCGCTACCGCCTCCGCCACCACCACTACCGCCAGGAACCGGAGTAGCTGTTGGGCTAGTAGTTGGCACTGGAGTTACTGTAGCAGCAGGGGTTGTTGTAGGTGTTGGCATTGGGGTTACTCCACCACCGGTATTCGGCTTATGCACAACCGAGTTGCTTATAATTCCAACCGCTTCGGCACGGGTAAGAGATTTCTTCGGACCGAAGGTTCCGTCAGGATAACCGTTGATGATCTTCTTCTCAGCCGCTGAGGCTACTGCCACCTTGGCCCAAGCTGAGATCTGAGCATTATCCTTGAACTTAAGCGGAGTAGAGCTTGTACTCAGCTTAAGCAGCTTGGCAGCAATGACTGCTGCTTCCTGCCGGGTGAGCGGATTATTGGCCCGGAAGGTATTATTCTCATACCCGCCAATGTAGCCGGCCTTCACTGCCTTGGATACTTCGCTATATACCCAGTTTGATTTCTTCACATCGGTGAAGCTAATGGAAGCCGTATCGGTGAACCCGAACAGGCGATTGATCAATGCCACATATTCACCACGGGTAATAGCCTTATTCGGCTTTACCGTTCCGTCAGGATAACCGCCCAGGTATCCTTTATCCAGCCAGCTCTGCAGTTGCTTCTGCGCCCAGTGTCCTTGAATATCCTTGGGTGTCTTCGCTGCGTACGCACTACCCAGAGATCCGAGCAGCATTGAAATACCAAGTACTCCGGCCGTAAGGCCACGCCACAATTTCTTCATTCTTTTGTTCATCCTCCTGTGAGTTTGATGGGCATAGGCTTCACTGCATGTCTTCTTACCAAAAATCTTTCGGAAGCATACGCCTAAGCAATAATGAGAGTGCAGACTAGGCAACAAAAAAAGCCCAACGGTACCTATTACCCAAAATTTGGAGGGGGATAACACTTTTCCGCAACTAATTTTTACAAAGTGTCCAATTTCGGACTTTTTTCGACTAGAAATATAGGATATTTATGAGAAATATGTAAAGTCCCCACGTGATCTCAAAGATCCCAACTTCATACTTACCTTATCCCTAACAGACAGTCATCATTATTTTAAACCACAATAAAAAAGACCCGGGGAAGATCCCAGGGTCTAATGCTAGCGTTGTCTCAATTGCTAACCATCTACCATATATGTAGGTCGGCTGCGCCGGATGATTATAATTTGATGACGTTAGCTGCTTGTGGTCCGCGTGCGCCTTCAACGATATCGAACTCTACGGATTGACCTTCATCCAATGTCTTGAAACCGTCAGTTTGAATCGCGGAGAAGTGTACGAATACGTCGCCACCATCGGCAGTTTCGATGAAACCATAACCTTTTTCTGCGTTAAACCATTTAACTTTACCTTCCATTGACTAAACATTCCCTTCGTCATCAGATGAACGTGAGTCTTGCTCACAATTCGACTATACCACCGCTGCTTCTCTATTGTCAATTGGAATAGTAAATGGTTACATTCAATATTTTACCATGCCCTAATTGACCTCAGAAAAAGCCAGATTCGGTGAAATAGGATACAAAAAAAGGAGCAGACGTTTTAAAAATACCCGCCCGCTCCCCGAATGAAACAATGAAACAGGGGGAATCTATTATTTTTTTCTATTATTTTTTCCGGTCCATCAGGAAGCTGTCCGGGGTGTATGCCGTCTCGTATGCGTTTCGTTGAATTTTGGCTTGACCGCGCTTCTGCAGCCAGTCTTTGGCTTCCAGGCGATGGGCATTCATCCGGGCAACGATGGCCGGATCATGTTCCATGATTCGACGAATGTCTTCCTTTTGTGCAAGGGTCGGCTGACATTTCTCGACCTCTTGCCCGATGGCATCGACAAGGATTTGGCGCTGTTCTACAAAAGCTTCGAGTTCCTCATAAGAGGAATCATTTAGGATCGAGACCATCGCTAATGTTAAATGCTCAAGCTCCTGGAGCAGCTTATCCATGCTTGAGGTCTTGTCCGGCCGTCATTTTAGCAGCTTGGGCGAAGGTCTGACGAAGCTCCAGAAGGTAGCCGATGGCTTCTTCTGCCTGCACTTTGGACTTATTAATATTCGTCTCCATAAATAAATGATCTATATACTCATAGAGTGTCTTCAGTCCATTGGAAACCTCGTAGGTCGAATCCAGGGAAAAACTCAATTCCTTAATGATCGCCCGGACCTTCCCCACATTCACGCTGACACTATTAAAATCAGATGCATCTATTCCATCCATAGCGGCTTTTCCAAATCGGATGGCTCCGTCATATAACATTAGCAGTAATTGACCGGGACTGGATGTTGAGACCGCCGATTGTCGATATTTTTCATATGGTGATGTAATCATAATTCCAGTTCACTCCTTCATGAAATAAATAATCTATTTAGACGTAAACAAACTGCTCAAACTGGATGACTGGCTATTATATTGTGACATCGCTGTTTCCATCGCTGTGAACTTTTTGTAGTAATTATTCTCAAGGGTTGCTAGCTTAGTTGTCAGATTGCTGATCCGTGTATTGTAATCCTTCAATCGCTTACCCATGGTACTTTCGGTTTTGTAGGTAGCTGTTAGATCCATCGAGTACTTGGAAGTACCAGCCTTCAGAACCAGCTTGTCCAATGTACTGTTAATTTCTGTGGCGAGTTTATCGAACACCCCGCCCTGGCTTGAGGTTCCCTGAAAAATCGCTGCAGTGCCTTGTGGATTGCTCTCGAACGCCTTTTTTAACTTCTCCTCGTTCAAGATAAGCTTGCCATTCTCATAATAGAGTCCTGTAGTTACCCCAACATTACTGAGGGCTCCCAACTGCTCCATAACGACTGCACGCATGGAGGAAATGGTCGACTTAAGCACATCGTCATTTTTATGCAAACCGCTTTTCGCTTTCTTTTCCCACAGTTCAATGTCGTTTTCCTTCATGGCCTGCTTTTGTTCATCGGTCAGCGGGGTAAAATCTTTATAGCGCTCTTCATTCACTTTGGTATTCAATGTATTAAGTAATTCGTTGTAGTCCTGAATAAAGCTCTTTACCGTCTCTACAGCTTTAGATGCATCTGTCTCAGTAGCTATACTAGCTTTGGTAGTTGATGTAGTCTCGGCCAGAAGTGTTATACTTATACCATTGATAGTGAACGTATTACTGGCGAAGTCCATATCTTTCGGGCTATTATTTATATTCACTTGAGCGGTTTGATATTGAGTTTTCGTTACAGTCCCCGAGCCAAATAGCGATAAGAGGGAATCCGTTGTTCCCATTTCAACTTTCCCTGTATTATTGTAAGTCTTGGAGGCAATAGTAAGCTTCCCTGATACTTCATCAAATTTGGCTGTAACGTTGCCCTTCTCCGACTTATTAATCATTGCTAATGTCTCATTAATGGATAGGCCGGCATCAAGCTCCAGGGTATCACCGTTTAGAGTAATTTTGTACTTACCATTTGAGGGGGCTGCAGTGTTATTCAATTTCTGAAGATCGGAGAGCTTCGAACTTCCGTTTAATCTTATACCCGATGAATTAGTTAATGTCATTCCGGCTGTCTCGACGGTAGCAGGTTTAGCAAGTCTTGTAATGCCGATCGTCATGGGGATGCCATTGGCATCCGCAGTTGCCTCGGCTTTTAAGGCGGCTGTATTCCCCGTAACCACAGCTTTTTGAGTAATCATGGAATTAGAATTATCATATTTAGCAAGAAGTTTATTATTACGAAAATCAATAAGCTTACTGTTTAATTCCCGATAGCTGTCCCTCTGCCACTGCAGAGCGATCTTATTCTGGTTTAATTTGATTAAGGGCTGCCTTCTTGCAGTCATCATTTCCTTAACAATACCCTCAACATCTAACCCTGAAGACATCCCACTTACGCGAATTGCCATGCTTGTACTCCCTTCGTATAGAAGCTTATACTCTCTCGTCCACCAAGATTCCCGCAATATGCATCATATTGGCTACCATATCCAAAGTTTTTTCTGCAGGAATTTCTCGGATGAGCTCTCCCGTTTCTTTATTAAGCACCTTCACCATAATCGCCTTGGTTTCTTTATGAACACTTACCTCAAAGCTTTTCTCAGGACCTTCCAGTGCCTTCAGTGCCCGGTCCAATGCTTTGATTACTTGTTCTTCTCCTGGAGAAAAGGTAATCCCCTGACTTTCGAGTCTCTTCATCTGGTTACCACTTCTAATCTGATCAACGGATGAATTTTCTGAAGTCTTTTCTACTGGTGGAGCTGGTTTAGATAAACGAACAGAATTATTGTACTGATTAGACGAACTATTGGACTGTATCTCCATGAAAGCTCCCCCCCGGCACGACTCATGTATAGTCTATATATCGGCCGTTTCCGATTGCAAATTAATACAATAGTCAATATATATTTATCCGATATGTATAAAATATAAATACAAAAAGGGCTCTGGATTGACCAGAGCCCTTCGTGTTACAGATCTTAACGAAGCAATTGCAGAACGCCTTGCGGCTGTTGGTTAGCTTGAGCAAGCATAGCTTGAGCAGCCTGAGCAAGGATAGAGTTCTTAGTCTGGGACATCATTTCCTTCGCCATGTCTACATCGCGAACACGGGATTCAGCGGCAGTCAGGTTCTCGGAAGATGTGCTCAGGTTGTTGATGGTGTGCTCCAGACGGTTCTGGTTAGCACCCAGTTTACTTCTTTCCTGGGAAACAATTTCAATCGCATTGTTGATGATGCTGATTGCACTGTTCGCAGTATCTTTGTTAGCAACGTTGATAACATATTCAGACGCGGAGCCATTCTTAACAGTACTATCTCCGTATGATACGTCAGCTACATCACCATTTTGCAAGGTAACAGTCTGTCCTGCAGTTTTGGTAGCAGAAGTAAGACCCAGCGCTTTGGAACGCATGTCGCCGATGGCCAGCTTCAGGTTCTGATCTTTGTTCGCACCGATGTGGAAGTTAACGGAAGCATCCGCACCAGCAGCACCGACAGCGGATGTAGTGTTAAATCCAAGATCTGATGCAGCAGAACTTCCCGCTACCGTACCAAATGTAATTTGGCTGGCTGCGCCTTCTTTACCACTGGATACTTGGAAACGCACTCTGTCTGTATCCGCTACAGATAGTGCCTGAACGTCTACCAAGTCTCTTTGAGCAGCAGTTGGGTTAGCAAGGTTCCAGTTTTGAATTTGCGTGTTAATTCCTGTCTTAATAGCAGAAGACAAAATGTCCTTGTCCGTGTAGTCTCCAGCAGTCAAAGTAACACTATAGGTGTTACCATCAACATTCAGCGATAGTGCATCATTTTTTGCAAGACCTGCTGTAAGTGTTGCATCAGTCAAACCAGCCAAACCAGCTGCTACACCCGTAATAGAGGTCACACCATTACCACTGCCAGCTGCCGCTGTACCAATTTGAATCGAACTACCCAGTGCAGCCGCCGATGTGAAAGTAACATCGTTTGCAAGTGTTGCCGCGTCAGCATCTGCAGCTGCTGCAGTGTCAAATTGGGAGTCGATTTCTGCAGCCAAGAGATCCGGTGTATTGTACGTTCCATTAGCTAATACAATATTGATACTCTTTGGTGTAGCGCCGCCATCTTTAGTATAATTAACGGTCATTTTGTTGTTAGCAGCGTTTCCGTTCTCTGCTACATCGGTAGCACTGTTAAACAATGCAGATGCTGCATTACCACCGACTACACTGATTTTGCTGTCTGCACCTCTGCCAGCATTGCCATCAGTTATAACTAATTTACCACCAGTAATCGCTACGGAAATTCCTGTAGCACCTGCTGTAGCAGCTCCGGAATCAGTTCCTCCAGCAGGAGCAGCATTAAATGCAGCTTGTAATTTAGCCTGCAAATCAGTAGCTACTGCACCATCATCTGCAGAAGCAGCAAGTGTAATGGTACGCACTGAGTTACCAATTTTCACTGTCAACTCATTGTGAGTAGCATCTACAGCAGTTGATAAAGTAGTTGTAGCGTTTGTAAGTGTTCCACCACCAAGACCACTAGTGTACTTACCAACAGTACCGTCATGAATAGTAACAGCTGCAGAAACAGCTGCACCAACTCCTGTACCAGCAGTTGCAGCTGATCTCACTACGAATTTATCTGTTCCTGCACCAATCTTATCCAGTGATGTTGCGTTTTTCACAGCAGCAATAGCTTCGGTTTTATCCTTGGAACCATTGATCAAGCTCTGTGTATTGAATTCAGTAGTGTTACCAATGCGGTTGATTTCATCAGCCAATTGGTTCACTTCGTCTTGAATGCTCTTACGGTCGCTGTCAGTGTTCGTTCCGTTCGCGGATTGAACAGCAAGTTCGCGTACACGTTGCAGAATGCTGTGGGTTTCGTTCAGTGCGCCTTCAGCTGTCTGAATCATCGAGATCGCATCCGAGGAGTTACGGGAAGCTTGATCCAAACCGCGGATTTGACCGCGCATTTTTTCGGAAATGGCCAGACCTGCTGCATCGTCGCCTGCACGGTTAATACGAAGACCGGAAGACAGCTTCTCGATGTTCTTGCTTTGGTTAGCAGTGTTAGTGCTAAGTTGGCGGTGAGTATTCTGCGCCGTGATATTGTGATTGATAATCATTGTGTATTTCCTCCCTGAAATTGGTTTGTCCACATCCATGTGGTAAGCACTGTCGTTAAGGTCGGCCGCCCTGCCGATCAGTGCCTAATATATATATCGTCTTCCGCACTTTATTGTTAATAGCTAATTTAGAATTTTTTGAAATTATTTTTGCGGCCGTATCCGCTCCAGGAGTGCACTCAGATCCCCGGCACTGGTTGACACTGATTCTTTGTTGGCTTCCTTAATGGATAAATAGACTTCCTGTCGGAAAATATCTACATGCTTAGGAGCGGAAATGCCGACTTTCACACTATCCCCTTCAACACCCAATATGGTGATTTCAATATGGTCTTGAATGATAATAGATTCGCCCTTTTTGCGTGTTAATACCAGCATGTTCATTCACCGCCTTTTTGAGCTTCGTCACTATTGTCTCTCCACAAACGCTGACGGACCTGATACGCGGACTTAATCAGCACAATCTGCTTGCCTGTATGATTAATAGGATTCAATACGATCGGAGCCAGCAGGTTAACTGTTGACTGATCCAACTGCTCCCTAATCGTCACTATAGAGCGGATAAGGAATGAATCCTTAATCTCCAACTCTTCAGCATCCTTATCCGGGAATTCAAATTCATATTCCGGGTAGAACAGAAAAGGGTCGGTTAGTAAAAAAGAAAGGCTCTCTGTTTTGAGCGACTGGAGGTATGAGAATTGCCCTTCCCCTACTTCAATAACAGCAAATTCTGTTTCCTCCTCAAAACCGGGAATCCCTTTCGGAAAAATAAAAATTTGATCCGCGCTTATATCCATCGTTCCCATATTTAGTGATTCTTTAACCATCTTCTCCACACCTTTCCTTTCACATATCTAGCAAAAAAGGCTATAGATGGTCGTTATCAACCTATTCTATAGCCTTATTCTATTACATTTGTACATTTAGCTCCGGAGGAATAAAGCTTAGAGAAGGCTTCTGTCTCAGATACACCTCAACACTTGCTGGATTATAGCTGATTTCCGCTTTATGAGCTGTTGCTTCAATGCGCACTTCTGCTTTGCGGTATTCGATTTGAGGCGGAACTACTCTGACATCAATATGAACATTATCAACTGAAGCTGGCCCTCTCACCTCAGGATAGGAGACTGGCCGCCAATCCTCTCCATATACATCTGCTATGGTATTTCCGGGCTTATGAAAGTTAGCCATACGCTCACCTTGCTCCATCCGTTTGGCAATCCCCTGCAGCCAAAGCTGCTCTACGCCTGAATAGATGCGTTCACTCATTTCCCGGTAGGTACCACCTGTATAGGCTGCTCTCGCTGCCGACTGATCTATTGTCATTTCCGGTTCGAACTGCTGTATACTCAGTTCCCCGGGCGTAGTCGTAATCTGCAGGTCAGCTTTGGGCTGAGTAATGGAAAGTTTGCCCGCTGTTGTATCCAAACCAATTAGAGCAGGAGTCTGACGAATCTGTACAATGGGCTGCATCAACAATCCTCCCTTTTATCTTATGAAATCAACAAGGGTAGATTGAATAATCTTTGCACCTACGGACAGAGAAGCATTATAAATATTCTCCTGAATCTTAGACTGCATAAGCAGTTCGGCATAGTCACCGTCCTCAGTTTTAGATTGAAGATCGGTAAGGTTAACCTCCAGATCACCTAGACGGTTCTGCATCAATTCTATACGATTAGTCTTGGCCCCAATGTTCGCCTGTACTGCCAGCATCTTGTTTATTCTATCATCCAAGTTAGAAAGTTCTGAAGAGATTGCAGCTGTATCGCCGGATGCAAGAGCGGAAGAGATTCTGTCGATGACTGCAAAGATATTATCTGTATCCGGTTCTACTGTACCATCTTTGTTAATAGAGGAAGCCCCGAACACTTCATTCCCCGTAACGTTAATGGGCATTTGGACACTGTCACCAACAGAATAATTAACAAGACCTTCATCTGTAACGACAAGGGCGGCCCCGGAAATATCAAGTTTCCCATCCTCTCCGGTAGAGAAATCGAAAGGTTTGACATCATACTTTTGCCCATTGAAAATGTATTTCCCATTGAATTGGCTGTTTGCTATATCAACTAGTTGATCTTTGAGCTGTACTACCTCTTCGTTAATACTATTGAGTGCCTCTTGAGGGTTAGAACCATTGGCCCCTTTGACCGACAACTCTCTCAAGCGCTGGACTACTTCCCCCGCTTGAGTCATAACGGTATCATTAAATTCAAGCCATGAAACAGCACTGCTCACGTTCTCCTTATATTGCTCATTTGTGGACAATTCCGCACGGTAACGCAGAGAATAAGTTATCCCCACCGGATCATCCGACGGCTTATTAATCTTGCGTCCTGTTGCCAGCTGCAACTGGGTGTCATTCATAGTGCGTGCATTGCGGTTCAGGTTAAGGAGCAACTGTGAGTTCATCATATTGGAAGTTACTCTAAGCATCCTTTAGCCCTCCTTTCCTTATCTGCCTACAGTTCCGGTAGAGTTGATTAATTTATCAAGCATTTCATCATAAGTCGTCATAAAACGCGCAGCAGCGCTGTAAGCATGCTGGAATACCAGCATATTGGACATCTCTTCATCCAGAGACACCCCACTGACCGATTGCCGTCTGGCATTCACTTGCTCCACGAGAAAATTAGAGTTTTCTGTCTGGCGTGTAGCTTCCTGGGACTGAACACCAAGCTGCCCAATTAAGCTCTTATAAAATGATCCCGGTGTTGCTTTTATCCCTGTTGTTGGTGAAGAAAAACTGCCGCCCTGCTGGATGGACAATAGCAAGGCCAATGTATTATTGCCTTTTACAACTGTTTCAGAGGTGCCTGTTCCACTGGTCCGCAGGGAAGTAGCAAGTAGGTTGGTATCTGCAGCAATCTCTGCATTAAACGAAATACTACCCGCTGTAATCTCCGTTCCTTCTCCGCTAATTGTAAACAGTGGCTTTCCGGGATTCAGCGTCCCGTCCATGGTGTAGCCAATCTGATGCAGTCCATTGAGGCCTTTGACGACCGTCTTTACATCTGAACTCAGTGTAGCACCTCTCGGCATTGCCGATCCTGCACTAAGCGTGGCCTTTGAGCCGTCTGCTTGAGTGATGGTAGCCTCATTGGTTAACACCGTTCCTTCAGGAAGCACCGAACCCTTGGGAAGCGTGACCTCTACCTCGCCAACCGCTATCGTGTTAGCTATATTATCAAGCTGCTTCTTATAATCCGCAACATACTTCTGACTGGAAGTAATCATACCATGTACTTCTCCAGTTTTTAGATCCCCTGAAGCAAATGCAGTGTTAAGGAATGCGCTGTCCACGGTCGCAGATACAGCGGCTCCTTGTACAAGCTGTTGGCTGCCAAGCGATATATTATAGCCATATTCGGTATCTATTACACTGACATTAGCAATCTTGGATAGCTTGTCCGTCAGCAGGTCACGTTGATCCCGTAGATCATTCGCTTTGTCACCCATGCTTTCAATTTTGAAAATAGATGAGTTCAGGTCTGCGATTGAAGTTAAATATCCCTGTACCTCAGTACCTTTGACTGCTACATTGGAGGCCAAATCCGTATCAAGGTTACTAAGCTGCCTACTCATATAATTAAGTGCATCGGTCAAAGCCTGAGCAGTCTGAACTACGATCTTACGGGAAGTGCTGTCTTCCGGATTTTTACTGAGATCCGACCAAGACTTCCAAAAATTATCGAGCACTGTACTTATCCCTGTATCCGATGGTTCTTTAAAAATCGATTCCAGCTTATCAAGCGTATCCGATTGGATTGTCCAACTCCCCAACGCCGAGTTCTCGCCCCGGTATTGGGTATCGAGGAAGGTCTCCCGTATCCGGTCAATGGAACCAAATTCTACGCCTGTTCCCAGTTGTCCTGGAACTGTAGAGTTGTTAAGGCCATAGGCTTCAATCGGAATAGATGCTCTCATATTCACACGCTGGCGGGTGTAGCCCTCCGTGTTGGCGTTGGCAATGTTGTGGCCGGTGGTGTTGAGCGCCGCTGTCTGGGTAAACAGGCTTCGTCTTGCGGTCTCTATGGAATGAAATGTCGATGTCATGCTACTTGTACCTCCCTTGTGATTGCTGCGGTGGGCGCAGCTCAGCGGATAACCTGATTATCCACGGGCATCAAAAAGACCCGGCCGAGTTACACTGCTGCCCTTGTCGGACGGATGATGGTACGTCATTTCCTGATTTGGTCTTCCGACCAGCAAATCCAGGGAATAATCTATAAAGGTAAGCGACTGCTCAATCAGCTTCTGGTTCAGCTCATTGGCCTTTTTTAATTGCTGCAATGTGCCGGACAGCTTCTGCTGAATATGCAGCAGGCGCGATTTGTCATCGGGATCAAATACAAGGCGGGACAGCTCGGTAAGATTCAGATTCAGATTGGAACGGATTCCAACCCCCTGCAAAAACTCGAATGCCGCTTCTGCACGCCGTTCTTCCAGCTGTCCGATCACCTTCATCAGCTTGGACTCGCGGTTCAGGATATCAATGAGACCCTCTACCTTGTTGTCCATAATGGTCTGTTTCTTGACTGCGGCCAGATCCAGCATCTGCACATGCGCCTCGTCCAGCCGCTCAAGCAATTCTAATAATGTTGTAAGTGCCATGGGTGTGTTCACCTAATTCTCGGAGGATTGCTTAAAGTAGGGGGCGAGTGTCTCGGCGAGCTTGGCTGCGTCAACCTGGTAGGTACCTGCGGATACTTGCTGTTTCAGGCTCTCGATCTTGTTCGCACGTTCAGTGTCAATCTTGCCGCTCTTCTGTGCCTGGAGCAGCTTAATGGCCTCATCCGAAATCGATACCTCATCCTTGCGTGTACTCTTCTTCATCTGATCCTGCCTTTGCGATTCCGCACTTCGCTGGTATGGATTAATCGCATTGATTCGTCCGGCATCGTTAATTTTCATAACTTCACCTTCCTTCTGTAATAAAAAAGCCGATAATCTTTACTAAGTTTATCGGCCCCAGTTGAAACATTCTTTATAGCTGCAAGCGTTTTTTTGCAGGTTTTTATTAGTTACGGAACTTATCTACAACGCGGTAGGCGGCATCGGGGGATTTCTTGGCTTTCTCTTTGTCCATATTCTCCTTAACGGCATTCGCCAGATCCTTCGTTAACCGGCTGCGGCAGCTGTCGCACATATGCCCTTCCCGGATCAGGGTTCCGCATACCTCGCAAGGGTACATCATATTGGGCGCATTGGCTATGGAAATCCGTCCCTCCCGAATAAAGCGCGTGATTTCTTTGATGGAAATATCGGTGGCATCGGACAGTTCCTGTATGTTGGTGCCTCTATTTTTACGCAAATATTCTACACAGATTTCATACTGCTGCTCTAACTCTTTGATGCAGGGCTGGCACAGGTTCATCAGGTTCTTGACATATAACCGGCCGCATTTCGGACAATTGTCTACATTCATATCTATCGCGGCTCCCTTCTATCATTCTGCACAACTCATGAATCGCTTATGATACTAAGATTACATGATCGCCGAAGATCCGTCTATGTTTAGTATCGGTCAGGGAAGCGGTTTTATTGAATTCTGGAACAGCGGCAACTGCTAGGAACGCGCCCAGGTCAGAGAGTAGATTTCAGCAAGGCAATTCTGGCTGCGGCAGAGCTGCTGAAGCGCTTCGGCGCAGGCACGAATCGTACTTCCGGTAGTGTAGATATCATCGACAATAATAATTCGCAGAGGACGCTGTTCAAGCTGATGCGTCGCGCGGGAATGTAGGTGTTCCTTCAGACTTTGCAGAACCACCGAATCTGTATTCCCGGCAAAAGCATGCTTCATATCGGCCAGCCGCTCCCTCCTGCTTTTGAAGCTCTGCTTGGCAGTGTGATGGGTGCGGACCAGCAGCGGGAGCTGAGGGATTCCTCTGCGCAGGGATACTACTTCCGCCAGCCGCTCCGCCTGATTGAAGCCCCGTTCCGACAAACGGACAGCGCTCACAGGCACAGGGACCAGCAAATCGGCTTGCCATAGGTTAGAACGCATACGAAGCTTTGAATGCATTATCGGGAATGGTGTACTAAAAAAGTTGCTTTGTAGCGCTTCATTCAGTTGTTGTCCACTCTGTTCTTGTTGCAGCAGCGCGTATGCCCTGTCCAGCATCAGACCGAGCAGGGGCGCGAGCCGCTCATTCCCTCTGTATTTATACTGGCCTAATATTTCACGCATTTCACTGGTGTAGGCTACTGCACTCCGGTTGCACACAATTGGTATGGGTGCATGGCTCCGGCTGCAATCGGGACAGCCCACGTGACGCCCGCAGGTCTGGCACCGGGGAACGCGAATCCATGGAATGCTGCTCTGGCAGTGCAGGCAGATCTCAGGCCAATCAGGGGAAGGGCGGCCTCTGCGGCCGCAAAACAGACATTCCGGCTGCGAAGGCGCGATTAGGGAGCGGGCTTGATTAATCCATGACGTCAGGTTACGCATGGTAATCCTCCTTGTAAAATATGGTGTGTGGAGATCAAAAGTTCAGCATGTATAGCATTCAAAATGAGGGGAGCCGGGCATTCACAGCTATTTCTAAGGAATCCTCACAAAATCATTAAGACTTGATATATCCCTGTCTGCGGGCAATGGCATTCATACTGCGGATCTGTGATATGGCAGCGCGCTGCGAGCGGCTCCACTCTGCCGAAGCGAAGATGACATTGCCTGCCGGATCATCCTTGGAGCGTCCCGCCCGGCCCGCCATCTGCACCAAGGCTGCCTCATCAAAAAGTCCGCTGTCCGCATCCAGAATAAACACATCACTATGCGGTACTGTGACCCCACGCTCCAGAATCGTTGTCGTTACCAGCAGGGAAATAGTGCAGTCCCGGAACTTAAGCACCTTCTCTGCCCTGCCCGGATCTTGAGAGGAGGTTCCCTCTATAGAGACTCCGAGAAATATCCTCCGCAGCAGCTGCAGCAGCTCCTCAATATGGGCGATTCGGGAGACAAAGAGGAAAATCTGCGCCTTACGGTCAAGGGACCGCTGCAAAGCTGACAGCAGTCTCCCCGGAAGCTTGCCCTGCCTCAGACAGCGGTAGAGCGGCGGTATCCGGATATGGCGCGGAACCGGCAAGGGATGGCCGTGAAAGCGGACCGGGACCCTTGCATGCGGCAATCTGCCGGAGCGGGCAAGACGTTGCAGCTCCGCAGGCGGCGTGGCGGAGAGAAGGATGAATCGTCCGCCGGGCTTGCAGACCTGCCTTGCGGCGTAGTCCAGCATGGGATCGTTGTGATAGGGAAACGCATCGATCTCATCGATGATGACCAGATCGAAGGCCTGGTTAAACCGCAGCAGCTGGTGCGTGGTCGCCAGGGTGATCCGGCTGCGGCGCAAGCGGTCCTCGCTGCCTCCGTACAGCACGGCGGGGACATCCGCCGGGAAGGCTCTGGCCAGGCGCGGCGCAAGCTCCAGCACGACGTCACGCCGCGGCGTGGCGATCAGCACCCGGCCTCCGGCCGCGAGCGCCGCGTCCAGGAGCGGGAAAGTGATCTCCGTCTTCCCCGCTCCCGTCACTGCCCAGAGCAGGAACCGCTCTGGGCCCGGGGCGGCGGAGCGCCTGCGCGGCTCCGCCAGGAACCCCAGCGCAGCAGCGGCGGCCGCAGCCTGCGCTGCGCTAAGCCCCCACCGGCGTGCCGCCACGGTGGGGGACACGCCGGCCGTGCAGCGCACGGCCGGCAGCGGTGCGCTGCGCAGCAGCAGCGCGCAAGCCCGGCTGCGCCCCAGTGCGAGGCAGGCCTCGCAATAGGCGCAGCCGGCAAGGCCGCACGCGGCGCAGGCCGTGCGGCCCGTGGGCACGCTGCCGCAGCGTAGGCAGCGCAGTGCTTCGCGGCGGCGCAGGCCCAGCCGCGCGCCCGCCTTGCCCTGGACGGCGGCTTCCAGCTGCAGCCGTCCCTGGAGATAGGCGAGCTGCGCCGCAGCCCGCCAATGCTCCGCCAGCTCCGGGAGCTGCTCGGCCACCAGTGCCTCTGCTTCACCCTGAAGCAGAGAACGCCCGTCCAACGCCGCAACCAGCCGGTCTGCTCCCGCTGCAAGTACCTCCATTCCCCTCCTCCATAAGCTTTCCTGTTCGTCCCCCCACACACCCTGCAATCCCCCATACCCGCTCCATCCCCTGTCCTCCGGCAGCCTGTACACCTTAACCTCCTCAAAAGGCCAACCCGCTCCCCGGCCACCTCCAGCAGCCCGCTCCGACCGGATCTCTGCCTTCAGAAGAGCGGCGGCGTATTTCGTCCAGGCTGCCTCCTCCCAGCGCTGCATCTGGTTCTTGAACTGGCAGGCTGCTGCCAGCTTCACTGCCCACCCCAATGGCAGTGACCGGGAGAGCAGCACAACCTGATCTGCCGCTTGGTTTTCCTGCTCTTCCAACCGCCCTCCCCAACCCTCACCCGCCCACCATAATTCGTCCACCGCCAAATTCAGCGAAATCCGGGCCTGCCACTCCCCGCCCTGCGCCGCCACATACACAGCCACCTTCAATCCCATCGCCCCCTTATCTTAAGAAGCACGCCAAAAAGCACACCGCCCCATTCCTGGAGAGTGTGCTTCACCCGTAACATACATATTTAGCTGTCATTCGCCGTGCTTGGATGAGAATCTCCCGCTTCCCGGCAGCCGCATCATCCGCAGCGGCAGCAGCGGCTCCTGAACCCGCAGATCCACTGTAACCCCCTGCAGGAGTGCATCCCTGTCCGCGAGACCGTAGAACGGCACCGCAGGCGCAAATTCAATAGATGAGTTGTAATAAGCCATCCGTGAGGCTACTGCCATGGTCCTGTCCTCTGAACCGTCATCCACCAAGGTGACCTGCAGGGGCCTGCCGGTCCAGCAAGCATGCACTGCAAAGACCCTGAGATACCACTCCACCACGGCCTCATGATTACGGGTAATCAGAATATAGTGAAGCCGCTTACCAGTCCGTGCTGCTGCCCGGGTCTCTTCCCGATGATGCAGGAGTTGAACAAGGGCTGCTGCGGATGCATAAATAGAGATAATCCAGATTAACTGGGCGATCATGAAGATGCACCTCCCTCTTATACCCACACTATATGCCGGTGATAAAAGGACGGTGACAGCCCACTGGCGCGGGAGCCTCTCCCGCCAGTTTAACTTAGGGTACATATTTAAGTTAGCATTTTGCAAAATTCGAATAGAGTGCGGACTGAAACAATACTATGGCTGCAGCTCACGGCTGCATACAAGTTATGTACCGTTTATAAGGATCATTAGGATTCTCCAAAACGCTCAGTTAAAAGTTTATGAGGGAAGCTATAAAGTTACCCAGCCATATTTGATAGAATTAATTACAGCCTGCGTGCGGTCATCCACTTCCATCTTTTGCAGAATACTGCTGACATGGTTTTTGACCGTCTTCTCACTGATAAACAGATACTCCCCGATCATTTTGTTGCTCTTGCCCTCTGCCATCAAGCGCAGCACCTCTGCCTCACGGCGGGTCAGCGGATTGTTGTCGCCTGCAACGAATTTGACACCGGCTTCCTTCACGGCCGTCTCGGCCATCGCGCCAGTCTCGTTAAGGTACGTCATGCGCCGCAGCTGATTAATCAGCTTGCCGGTCACCTTCGGATGGATAAAAGCATGTCCTTCGCACACGGAGCGGATCGCATTAATCAGCGACTCGGCTTCCATATCCTTCAGCAGATATCCGTTCGCCCCCTTGCGCAGTGTCTCAAACACATAGCTTTCATCGTCATGAATCGAGAGGATAATCACTTTGACATCCGGGAACATTTCACGGAGCTTTTGCGTAGCCTCCACGCCGTTCTCAATGGGCATATTGATATCCATCAGTACGATATCCGGCTTGTTGCCGTTACAGAATTCAAGCACCTGGATGCCGTCACCGCATTCGCCAATGACCTCGATGTCATCCTCCATATTCAAAATACGCTTGAGCCCTTCACGAAACAATTGATGATCATCGGCCAAAAGAACTTTGATGGGCGCTTTGCCAGAGATTTGGTTCTCCATCACATTACTCCTTTCCCTTTTCCACATTCGTCGGAATGTGAATTACGATTGTTGTGCCCTGGTTCTCGGCTGACTGTATTTCCATTCTTCCCTCCAGCAATTCCACGCGTTCGCGCATACCCACCAGACCGAAGCTTTCCCGGTTGGCTTGTTCACTGATTTTTTTCACATTGAAGCCTAAGCCATTGTCTTTCACGACAATCTTGATCAATTGAGCCTGATAAGTAATCTCCACCAGTACGTAGCTCGGATAAGCATGCTTCGCCGCATTGGACAGACCCTCCTGCACCAGCCGGTATACCGCCGCTTCCATCGCTGAGGACAAACGGTGCTCCTTCCCCCTGGTTTCAAAAGAGGTACGGATCTTCGTCTTCTCCTCATAATCATGCACATACTTCCGCAGAGTCGGAATCAGCCCCAAATCATCAAGCGCCATCGGACGCAGGTTGAAAATCACCTTGCGCATTTCTTCCAGGCTGTATCTTACCTGCCCCTTTAAGTCTATTACTTCGGCTTGTACCAGCCCAAATTCCTGCTTTACCAGCATTCTTTCTACAATTTCCGTCCTTAGGACTAGATTCGCCAGCATTTGAGCAGGACCGTCATGAATTTCCCGGGCAATTCTTTTCCGTTCCTCTTCCTGAGCCAGGATTATTTTGAGTCCAATCATCTGGCGGTTCTTCGCAGATTCGACAATTCGCGTCACTTGACCTAGTTCTCCGGACAGATATTCCAGGACAACGCTCATTTGCGAACCAATCGATTCGGCACGTTCTACAGAATTTTCGACACTGCGAACCCGCATTTGCAGTTCATCGCGTCTGCTCCGCAGATAAGCTTCCCTCTCCCTGGTCATCATCAGCTCCAGCTGCAGCTCCGTCGCCTTCTCATAGGCAATCCGGATATCCTTCTCCGTGTAGCGGACAAAATCCCGGCTGACCTCTGTCAGCCGGATCCGGGAGCGGTGGTACTGCTGCTCCAGCTTGTCTACCTTTTGCAATGTTTCATCCGTTTCTTCCATGACCCGCTGCAGTTCTTTGTTGAGTGCAGCAAGCTCATCCCGTGCCACCTGCAATATTTCGAATATCTGATACTTGCTGCTCTCCATCACGTCGATGGTGTTCTTAATCACCCGATCTATTGCATCGGCTTGAAATTCCACGGATGCTTGCCCCATTTCTATCGAGTCGTATTAAAGGCTTTCCTTTATACTAACATATCACGATTCGATAGTTACGGTCTTAGTGTTCTGTTCCCATTTTACAGTGAGTCCGAGCTGTTCTGTCACGAGTCTGAGCGGTACTAAAGTCCTGGCATTCAGGATCATAGGTGCTACTTCAGCACTCTGCCGCTTCCCGTTCAGTACGAATTCCTTCTTGTTCACGGTCAGATCCAGCGCCTTGGCGCCCCGAAGGACCATAATCTTCTTGGTCTTCGCATCCCAGACCGCATTGCCGCCGAACGCGTCCAGTACATATTTTATCGGCACATACGTACTGCCGTCCTTCACAATCGGTGCGACATCAATCGGCCGCTTGGTGCCGTTAACCGTCATCGCCTTGCCGCCAATGCTCATCGCCGCTGTCCCTTTGGGCAGTCCCGCCTCACTGGAAAGCGATGGCATCACGAAGGAAATATTATCAAAGGCCACTGTCCCCGTCTTGGCCCGTTCATCCTGGCCTTCTTCTACATTTACCACGTAAAGTCTCTTAAGGGAAGCTGGGAATTTAATCCCTGAGCCGGACAAATCGATATTAAGCGTCTTCCAGCCGTTCCAGTCGATGACCTTCGCCAGATCAATATAGGCCGTCTTTCCACTGGCATCCGTCACCTCGGCACGCAGCCAGTTCAGACTCATGTCTCCCATCACATCGACTGACATTGAGGTCGCCGCCGCCGGAATATCCTTGCCCGTTGTACCGTTGAACTGGGCGTATGCGTACATTTTACCGGTGCCTGCACTCATATCGTAGCTAAGCGATAACACCTTCGACCCTGCACGTTCTGCGCTGCCCGGTACTACTGCTGCTGTTCCGGTAACCCCTGCCGCATTGGTAGTGAACGCGAACGGATAATTGGCATTCTCGAAATCCTCCCACGCCGTAGCAGCCGCAGTAGACAAGACAACCGCCGTACTGAAGCCGTCATAGCGGGCAATCGCATACCCGGTAGTTACGCCAGGATCAACCGCCTCCACCTTAAGCTTGCCGTCACCCACACTTCCCTTGAAGCCGATAAACTCCCATTTCAGTGCGGTTGCCGGAACAGCAATCGTTGCCCCGCTCTTCGACACTGCGCTAACCGGAACTGATACAGTGGCCCCTGCTTGCAGCGGAGCAGTTGCTGTACCTGCAATCAGGCTGGACAAGTCTTCTCCGCCCAGAACGGTGACCTCGGTCTCCGCACTCGCTGTTCCGCTGGTCGCTTTCAGCTTCACGGTTCCCGGCTTAACTGCCGTTGCTTCGCCCGCATTCACAGTCACACTGCCGCCGCTTGCTGTCCAGGCCGGATTAGCCGCTGCCACATCTACCGGATTGTAGTACGTATCATATCCCTTCAGGGAGTATGTGGCCTTTTGTCCGATTAACAGTACCGAACTGCCGCTGATCTTGATTCCTTTCACTTCACCTTGCGGAGCAGAAGTATATACCCCCACGCCGTTAACGATTGTGCGCTGCTCCTTGCCGTATTCGGTATTGAAGGTAAGTGTAGTCGAGGTTTCAGCCAGCGGGCGGTCTACCATCGTTGTAGAGCCCCCTCCGTCCAGATTCATCCCTTTCCACACCCCGATATTCGTCATGAAGGATTGCAGCTCTGTCAACGAGAGACCCGCACTATTGCTGTTCTTCTCGGCTGCAATGACATATACGTATCTGCCATCCTGGGAATAGCCCAGCGCTGTACGCGCCCGGTACCCGCCAATGCTGCTTGTAGAACGGGAGAACGACGACGCCTTGCCGTTATTGACCAGAATCGTATGCCCCCCGATCATCATCTGCAGCGTAGAAGGATCGAGCTCCTGCTGGGTGGTTTTGGAACGGAGCTTGTATGTGCTGCTTAGCTTCTGCCCTTCAACTAAATGGGCCTTAACGAACTGGGCAGCCAGCCCGTGTGTACGGAGAATATAGGCTCCCTTGGGCACCTTGATCGGCAGGGCCGAATCCATTGAGATCTGAGTGATGATATCATTCTCTACCAGCACCTCCGTCGGTGTAGTAGAGCTGCCCTTAGGGCGCTCCAGCGCTGTCCATGCATCTGTGTAGATATAAGCAGCGTTAGCGTGACTGTAAGTCGAACTGCCGCCTTCGGGATTGTAGGCCCCTTTGTTGATGCCGGACAGCGGGAACTGGGAGCCATCCTCTGCGGTCAGCATCCCCTCAAACGTATATTCATCAATGATAGGTTTACGGTCCTTGGTTACTGCAAAAGCGTACATTCCGTTCAGCTGTGAAGGAGTAGACACCAGCACACCGCCGGATACCTGACCGCCAATCGGCGCACCTTCGCCGCCGGTATTGAAGTAATCCCCGTTCACCGCCGCGACGGCTCCTGTTTCAGCCGCCATGCCCCCGGTGCTCTGCCGTGTCGTCAGATTCCCGCCTTTGCCGGTCATTACATCCAGAGAGACATAAGGATTATTCAGATCGACACGAATGACGCTGGCCAGTCCTGTCGCACTCTTACCGGAACGCACCGTGGTAAATTTGTATTTCATCATCATCGCACCGGAAGTGATAACCTCTTCACTCAGTTTTGTCGCCGAGAAGGACGCTGCTGCTTGTGCTACCGGCGCAGTGCTTGCGCCCAGCCATCCTGCACCTTCACTCCCGACAACCGGCATTATCCAGATTACACCCGCCAGAGATGCAGCAATCCATTTTTTAGCAGGCGACCATTGATTTCCCCGTGTGTGCTCTGTACTCTTTTTCCCCATGAAAAACTCATTCATTTCAGTGTAACTCTCCCATCTATTTGTACTCTTCTACTTCGCTATCAAGCTCCCGATATCAGTTCATAGTAATAGACTATACCTTTAATAGACTGAATTCAGCTCGAAAAGTTGCGAAAAAGCACCCGGCCCATAGACCGGATGCTCTGCTTATCTATATCATTCTCTTACAAATAGCCTGCTGTCTTCAGCATCCGCTGCAGCATGACCGCAGCCTGTCCTCGGGTAGCATTGCCTTGCGGCTGAAATTGCGTGGTGCTGACTCCCTGAATGATCCCCGCCTTGACCGCCTTGGCTACAAATTCAATACTCTGGCTCAGAATTCTCGCCCGGTCCTTGAACGGGCTTAGCGTATCCATTACCGATGCACTCAGCGTTACAGACTGTCCGGAATACTCCAGCGCCCTCACCATCATAATCGCCATCTGCTCACGGGTAATCTTATCCTCCGCACGGAAGGTCCCGTCCGTATTACCGTTGATAATGCCGGCTTTGGCCGCGGCGCCGATATAATTGCCCGTTTGACTGGATGACTGCACATCTGAGAAGCGTTGCGCCGTCACGCTATCCCCCAGCAGACCTAGCCCTCTGCTCAGCATTACAGAAAACTCGCCCCGGGTGATGGCTTGATCCGGCTTGTACTGGCTGCCATAGCTGTTGTCGATGATATTCTTGGCTCCCAGTTCAGAAACAGCCGTGTTACTCCAATGAGTAGCTATATCTGCAAAAGAACGCGTGGAGGAAAATGCTCCAACGATCTGATTTCCGCTGGTCAATGCACGCATTACTTTGTAATTCCCTTTGGTAATACTCGTTGTAGGCAGATACGCTGCATCGTAATAGGATTGATCTAACCGTGCTACAGAAGTCTGCTCACTGCTATTTGGACTTGTTGTCCGGATCATATACTTCCCTGGTAAGCTAAGCGCAGTCTCATTAGCGTAATTTCCTGTCACAGATGCTGCCAGCCGAAGATCAGCCAAAGGCGTTATACTGGTTAGCCCCTGTGTCTGAAATCTTTGGACGAATGGAGCAAACGCCTCAGACGGCATTTTCTCAATGCGATAGATAAGAGAAATATTACTGCCAGTTGTATTTAGACTGGCTACGATTCCGTTGAGGTCTATTTTCCCGAGATCAACACTATAGATCTGATCCCCATAACGAATGCCAAACGACGAAGCCTTGTTGCGGTTGAACGCATCCACGAGTGGCTGTAGAGGTACAGTAACATAAGCAGCCAATTCGGTTGAAGGCACTTCAAACACAAGTGAAGCCGTACCCTGTGTATTTAAATACATGTAACTGGCTGTCAGCTTATCTGCATTAAGGCTGTATCTTTTAACATCCTGACTATAAATTGAGCGGTCTGCTGCGATAACGGCGGAATCACTCTTCAGTAGCGGGATCGCCTCTCCAAACTCGCTTGCCTCCAAGGTACCCAGATAAGCTGGACGGTTCACATCTGTTGGTACAGCAGCCGCCACACCTCCAGTAAGGTTCTTCACCGGAAGCTGCGAGAACGAAGCGAGTGCATTTCCGTTAAGATCCTTAATGAAGGAAGTCCCCGTAGTATAAGATAAATCAACTGTCTGGCCGCTGCCCGCAGACTCTGCCAGCATTAGTTTGAGGACGTTGCCTGTTAGGGTATAGCTCTGAACCAGAGTAGTGGTACTATTCAACCTGACTGCAAACTGCGAAGTGCTCAGTGCAGAAGAAGTCAACATACTTTGGACAAAAGTTACCGTCAGCTCATTACCGTTCACTGTTGCACTGCTGATCTCCGATACTGTGATATCGCTCAGATCAACCGGCTTCAGGTCCACATACACAGCCCGGTTGCCGTTAAGATCAGTTAAGCCTTTTACGCCGGGTACATAGGAGACTGTTACAATTTGACCAGCTGCCAGGTTATTTTGAAGCGTTAATGTCACACTGCTTCCACGTACTGCAACATTTGTGACGTAATTGGGGCTGCCGCCCACCAGGACCGAGAACTGGCTGTTCATCGGAAGGTTGCTGTCAGATAACCCCTCATTGTAGTTCATTGTAATTTTCTTTCCTCCGCCCGTCGCATTCTGGAACACGGGAGGAACATTATCCTTACTATTGCGAATGTTATACTCAGCGAAGTTTGCGATATTCTGTCCCAGAGAGCTAACCAGCGGGTACGAACCGGCGTAATAGGACACCCGGACCGACTCCGAATTGCCCACCTCAGAGCCTACAGTTAAATATACGGTGTTGCCGCTGACACTGATAGAATTCACCCCAAGCGAATACCCGTCAGTCGTGACCACAAACTGTTCATAGGCATATGGAGAGACCGGTTTGAGTGTATCATTGAAGGTCAGTGTCACTGTTTTGCCTGTAATTCTGCCTTCTTTGGGCGTAGGGAGCGCCGATTCTATAGTGTTGGTGATCTGCTGTCCAGAAAAGGTAGCCGCAGCATTTCCGCTTGTATCCTGAATGGTCCGCACACCGCCGGTATAGCTGATTTTTACATTTTGGCCTACAGCGATGCCTGTGCTAATCACTACAAATACACTGTCTCCTTGAATATAGGCATTCTCAATATTCCTGGTTTCCTCATTGACGGTCACCCCGAAGCTGGAAGCCAGCAGAGCCACAGAAGCATTAAGCGACTCATTATACCTCAGGCGGATTGTCCGGTTGTTCTCCAGCACTGCGCTCGTCAGCGATGGCGGGGTCTTATCTATGGCTACAGTGCGGAAGCTCCAGGACTTGGTACCGCTTAATCCTTCATACAGTACACTAGGGTCTGCGGCATCCGTGAACGCGCCTTTGGCAATGTCGATATAATAGATCGTATCTGATTCCAGCGCAGCAGACGGTTTAATAATAAATTCTTTGGCTGAGAGTCCTTGCTGAACTGTCGCTGTCACTTTAGCTCCATTGCTCTTGTATAAAACAACCCCGTTCGCGACGTTGCTATTATAGACAACCTCCCGGTTGAAATTAACCGCAATCGTTTTGGAGATATCCACCGACTCACTGCGGTCCGCTGGTGATAAGGCGGCTACAGACAGAGTTGTCAGCGAAGCTGTTGTGAACGTCCAGGAATATGGGCCTGAAGCCGGAAAGAGATGGCCATCCTGATCATAAAAAGCACCCTGCGGTATAGTAACTGTATATAGCGTA
The DNA here is from genome assembly GCF_038002225.1 of Paenibacillus sp. FSL R7-0204. Taxonomy (NCBI): domain Bacteria; kingdom Bacillati; phylum Bacillota; class Bacilli; order Caryophanales; family Paenibacillaceae; genus Paenibacillus; species Paenibacillus sp. FSL R7-0204. Next base: position 815,212 of record NZ_JBBOCA010000001.1, on the reverse strand, counting down.
CCGCTCAACAGCGGCGAGGCCGCGGAGGCCGGCAATAGTGTTATTGTCGAGCTTCCCCCACCGGTAACGTTCGTTGAATTGACATTCAGCCATCTTGTTCCCGGGTCCCCTAATGCACCTGGAGAGACTGAGATCACTCCCGAAGCCGGACTCACCGGGCGGTCGAAGTACAGCTTAAGGGCTCCACTAACCGATGCACCAAAAGAGGCGTTGGCCGGAGCCGTAGATGCAGAGATAGTCCCCGTGCCGATCGTGGAAAAGCTCCAGCCGCTGCCGCTGGCTATCCCCTGGTAAGTAGTATTATTGGCATCCTTGAATGCATACGCATCAATAAGCACATAATAATTTCCGCCGGACGGAAGCTTATTAGCCAGCGTCAGCGTAACCGTTGTCGAGGAATCTGCCCTCTGGAAGGCTACCCCAGCTTCTCCCTCCCGGATCGCAAACTCCTGTATAACCGCGTTATCCGCTGATGAGAGCAGCCTGACGCTGCCTCCCCCGGCTGTAAGCACTCCAGATAAGCGTATACTCAGCTCTGTTAAGCTCGCAGCCTCTACTCTGGAATTGATGGCCGGAGACATACTGCTTGCTATAATCGCCGGATTCACCTCCGGGGCTGTCGTGAACTTCCAGCTTGTTGCTGCTGATTCATTGCCTGCACTATCCTTGAACAGCCCCTTAGGCACACTTACGCTATATGTTTTGTAGGGAGCAAATTTTAGACTGGAGCCCAGCTTGATCTCGTAGCTTGACGAGTTTCCGATTAGCCCTGCACTCCCGATTGCAATTTCCGTAAATACCGTTTCGGCCTTTACATCTGTAATGGTGATTTTCCCGGCTTGCGGGATCACCTGGCGGTCAAAGCTAAGCCCTAGCGAAGCCCCGGTATTTACAAAAGCAGACCCGTTCGCAGGAGAAATGCTGATTCCGAATTCCGAAGCGGCGTATACCGCTGATGTATGTATACCGATAGCCGGACTGCCCAGACCAAGCAGCAGATGACCTGCAATAATAATAGCTGTGCCTATTCTTACCTTCTTTTTCATTCTTGATAATGCTCCCTTCAGCCCCTCGAGCGTTTCTTGTATACTGTTATATTCGGCTAAAGGGCTTCCAAAGTTTAGAAGATGACGGCTGAAGGCACATGCGCTTGCTCTTTTCACAAAAAAAGCCCAAACAGCACCCTCATGAAGAGGGTGCTGTTTGGGCTAACTTTGATGGTATTAAGCAAGCTCTATTCGCTTAATTAACTCTTAGATTCCGGACTGGGCTTTTAGCAAATCCGCCTTATCCACGCGTTCCCAAGGAAGGTCCACATCAGTACGGCCAAAATGTCCATAAGCTGCTGTCTGTCTATAGATAGGCTTACGCAGATCCAGCATCGAGATGATTCCTGCCGGACGAAGATCAAAGTTATCGCTGATCAGCTGAACCAGCTTCTCCTCACTAATCTTCCCCGTTCCATATGTATCTACATTGATCGATACAGGGTTTGCAACACCGATAGCATACGCCAATTGAATCTCGCACTTGTCAGCAAGGCCGGCAGCGACCAGATTCTTCGCTACATAACGGGCAGCATAGGCTGCAGAACGGTCCACTTTGGTCGGATCTTTACCGGAGAAGGCTCCGCCGCCATGACGGGCATAACCGCCATATGTATCCACAATAATCTTACGTCCAGTCAGACCGGCATCTCCCTGAGGACCACCAATAACAAAACGCCCAGTAGGATTAATGAAATATTTAGTGGCTTCATCCAATAGTTCAGCTGGAACAACCGGAAGAATGACATGCTCTTTGATGTCTGCCTGAATTTGTTCAAGGGTGATTTCTTCTGCATGCTGGGTAGATACAACGATCGTGTCCACACGCAATGGCTTGTCGCCCTGGTACTCAATCGTAACCTGGGTTTTGCCATCCGGACGCAGATATTTCAAAGTTCCATCTTTACGGACTTCCGCCAGACGACGGGCAATCCGGTGGGACAGGGCAATCGGAAGAGGCATGAGCTCAGGCGTCTCATTCGTAGCGAACCCGAACATCAGACCTTGGTCACCGGCACCAATGTTAGCAGTCTCTTCAGCTAATGATGCAGGATCACGGTGCTCAAGAGCAGCATTTACACCTTGGGCAATATCTGCCGATTGCTCGTTCAACGAGCTAAGAACAGCACAAGTATTATAGTCAAAACCAAACTTCGCGCGGGTATAACCAATTTCCTTAATAGTATTACGTACGATGGCCGGAATATCCACATATTCAGACTTGGTGCTAATTTCCCCGATGACAAGCACGAGACCTGTTGCTACAGCTACCTCACAAGCTACACGGGCATTAGGATCGTTAGCAAGAAATGCATCTAGTACCGCGTCGGATATCTGATCACAGATTTTATCGGGGTGTCCCTCCGTTACGGATTCAGAAGTAAACAGATGACGCCCTTTGATCGACATATACAACAACCTCCCATATTGTTGATCTGACACTGTATTCAAGGGGGCTCCCTAGTAGAAAACAGGCCAAATATAAGTAGTAGAATAATAATGGCCAATGCCTGTTTTATTCAAAAAATGAACCTTTTCCGAATGGAAAAGGTCTACGGCCTTCCTCAAAGGTCATATTATCTTATTTACCGGGTGCTGTCAATTGAAGCCAGTTATGCGAAAAGAGACTGCTCTGCCTGTTTGATCAACCTCTTTGTGATTTCCCCGCCAACAGATCCATTATCTCTGGAGCTTAAATGTCCCAGATATGGAGTTCCTCCAGAAACGCTTGCTCCGCCAATCGTCCCCAGCTCAGAAGCAAACTCCGTATCCATTCCACCGCCGTACGAAGCTCCATATAATCCGAATTCAGAAGCAATTTCATATTGCATTTGTTTCAGCATTGCCCGGCTCTCTGGTACCACAGTGCGATTTGTACGTGCCATGTTACAGCACCTCCTGCGAATTTTTTTTAAGATTACAGGTGGTATTGTGTACGAATTCCAAAGGCCTAAGTCGGCTCAATGTTTGTCAGCTGTGGGAATGAGTTCCGGGGTATATTGAAGTCCAATATAGGGCATTCTTTATATAGAAAGAAAAATGTCGATTGAAGTGATCTTTAACACGAATTGTAGTTTATTTCAGAGTATATGCACCACGGACCATAACAACGATTTTCATCGTCTGACCGTCCTGTACAGCGATCCCACGGCCATCCCGCGGGAAAGATAACAGATGATTCGTAGGCGCAGCGACACCATTCGCCAAATCGATACCATCCGTCAAGTCAGCTACCCCATTAGCATCCTGGGAATAAATAACCGCTTTGCCGGCACGAACAATGAATTCTGCACCTGCTCCAGCAATAAGGGTCTGTCCAGGCTTCACATCAACAATTTCACTGGCATTGCCAGTATTGCCTGTATTGCCCGAACCGGAAGCCGGCGCTTTGGTAGGAGCTGTAGTTGCAGCCGGTGCATTAGTTGCTGTAGCGACAGGAGCCTGAGTAGGTGGACTTATTGCCCCACCCTGTAAAGCCTTCTGAATTTGTTGGTCCACATAGCTCTTAGTCACCACCGGGTCCTCTGCCGTTCCTGGCTGTGATCCGACACCGGCGCCTTCAGCCCTTAAGTTAAGCATGGAGCCTGCCCACAGGCCACCCGCCAGCAGTACTGCTGACATCGTAACTTTCCAAGCGGTCTTCAAATGTGATTCCTCCTTATGGTGGGATAAATGGCTATAAAAAAAGAATAGCCTCCGAAGAGGCTATTCTTGAACTGCAGTAATCGGAGATTACTTAGCGTCAACTTCTGTTCCAGTAACGATAACGTTGTTGGAAGTATCTGTGATGTTAGAAGTGGTATTAACTTTAACCTTAATTGTGTTGATGTTGTTAGCGTTAAGGTCAAGAAGCTTACCAGTTGCCTTCACAGTGAACGTTACATAGTATTTACCGGAATCGTTACCTGCACCAGCATTTACAGTGTTTGCAGTGTACAGGGAATCTTGGGCAGTTGTTGCAGTGCCATTGATATAGAATTCGAAGTCTTCCTTCTGAACAGTTGCACTTTCCAGTTTTTCAGAGAAGCTCAACACCAGAACTTGAGTATCACCAGTGGAAACAGTGGCTCCAGTCAGTGTAGGTGCAACTCCATCAGTCAGGCTCATGTTTTGAGGGAATGCAACAATTCCATTTCCTGCAGTATCCACGATACCGGAAGCTACGAAGTTATAAGTCTTAGACTCAGTGATCGACGAGCTAGGAATAGTGATTGTAAGTTCTGCTGACAGTGGTGCAGAAGAATTGTCACCAGTTGTCTTGGTGATGAAAGAGTAGGCAGTGTTTGGCAGAGCCTTTCCATCCAATGTGTAGCTGTTAAGGTCGCGAAGGCTGGCAACATTCAAGCCTTTGTTATCCTGAGCATATACAACAATGGTAACACTTTCTTTCTTTCCGTTAACTACATTTTCATTGTAACGAACATTAGTTACAACAGGTCTCTCCGTATCAGTTGTCGAAGCAGCAGCAGCAGTTACAGTAACTGTAGTCGCTGCAGATTTGTTTCCAGTGAGGGAATCATCAACAACGAATGAAGCTGGCAGACGAAGTGTGTAGCTTCCGCTCAAAGCAGTTACGTTAGGATACGTTACTTTCGCGCCATCAATTGCTGGAGATCCAAAGTTTGCATTTACCAACTGACCAGTGGATTCATTGATCAATGTTGGAGCACCGGACAGAGAAAGGATATTCTCAGAGAAGGTAACAACCAGACCCTTGCTGCCGTAAACAGCACTTACAACTGTTGGAGCAACTGTGTCCTTAGTGATTGTTACTGGCTGAGTCAGTGCAGTTCCCAGAGTGTTACCAAGTGTATCCTTAACGGATGCACCGAATACCAGGTTTCCAGTGAATGCAGCAGTATCAGGAACCTTGAAGCCTGCAGGAACTCGCAGTCTAATTGTGTCGCTGTCTTTAGTTGTGACCACAGACAATGTACCTTGGCTTTCACCATATACATTCAACAAGCGAACATTAGCAACAAAGGACTGATAGTTAACTTTTTTGTTGAAAGTGATATCGAAGTACTTGTCACTTACATTGACAATCTTAGCGATACTTGGAGCCGCTGTATCAGAAGTTACAGCAACAGTAGTTTTGATCGGGTTAGGGTTAGCAACGTTTCCTGCAAAGTCAGATACGTTCAACAGGGATACATCATAGCTGGAACCACTGTTCAGAGCAGCGCCAGTAGTGAGTGTAATCGTGTCATAAGTATCATCAGATACAGTAGCAGATGCAGCCGCACCGTTTACATAAGCGATAATTCCAGCTTTTTTCACTGGCTCGCTTACTTTTACAGTTACAGTATTAGTATTAGTCTTAGCTACTGCTGTTGCACTAACAACTGTAGGAGCGGTAGTGTCAGCAACATTCAACAGCGTAGTGTAAGTAGCGAAAGCAGTTCCTGTAGAAGTCTTAACTGCATCAGTAACTACAACGGAGTACTGACCCTTCATGAACTCAGTGCTTGGGAAAGTGATAGTTGCTTCATTTCCGCCAGCATTCACAGTAGCATGAGCACCTGCAACAGTAACGTTATTAGTTCCAGTTACGGTAACCACTTTGATTGTGTCAGCGATAACCTTATCTTCAGAGATCAAGGAATCAGTGCTGATAGCACGGTTGAATTTAACAACCAATTGCTTGGAGTTTGGAGCTTCAACAGCTACTACCTTAGGCGCCTGCAGAGTTACTTTTGCAGTGTAGTCCTTTTCAAGGTGTTTGAAGTTGATTGTTTGTTCAACGCCTTCTACCAGGGCAGTTGTCAACTCAACGTTTGCAGTTGTCTTATCAGAGAAGGTAACAACTACTTGAGTTGGGCTTACTGCTTCAGCAGAAGCTACAGTCAAGGTAGGAACCTTACCGATTTGTTCAGCATAGTAAGCTGTTTCAACTACCAAAGAGCGAGTAGCATTAGCTTTGAAGTTGGTATTCTGAGCAACTAGACCAGCGTTGATTACTGCTTGAGCATAGCCTTTAGCCCATACAGATGCACCGTTGTCAGTTGTAGTTGGTTGGTCCAGCTTAAGAGCGATTGCCAATACTTTAGCAACTTCTTCAACTGTTACTTTACCGTTGTAGTTGAAGAGTCCTTTAACTGTATCTTGACCTTGCATCAAGCCTGCAGCTGTAACAGCTTCTACGTAAGGAACAGTCCAGTTATTAGCTGTGTAACCTTTGTCTTTGTAAGACAGTTTGCCAGTTACTTCAGTAAGACCGAACAATTTAGTAACGATCTTAGCAAATTCACCGCGAGTCAGATCTTTTTCAAGATGAGCCTTACCATCAGGGAACCCATTAACAACGCCTTTTGCTGCCAAAGCATCAAATGCTTGTTGTGGAGTTACCTTTGCTGTTTCACCAAACGCTACAGAGGCAAACATCGAGAATGCCATTGCTGTAGATAATGCTACGGATAAAATTTTCTTCATAACCTTTTTTTCTCCTCCTTGGACATTCATAAACTGGGATTTTTCTTTAGTTGTGTAGCTCATATCACTCATTTGTCGAGCACCCCCTTTCCCGAGTTGAGCAGATTAAGTATAAATAATGTCTGTGACGGGTATCACAGAAACTTGTAAACAGCTTCAAGGCATAGTAATACTAGATTCCTAATTCTACCTAAGTATTATACAATGTGCCTCTAGTCACGTAAAGCTAATTTTTCCATTTAGCAATGGGCAGTGCCTTCAGGGCATTCCGCAATTGCCTTGTGCAAGTGACTCTACACCTTAAACGCAGTAGTTTCAAAAAAGTTGCGCTTTGGTTAAAAAAACTTTTTCTGCCCTGCTGTATCCCTGCCCCTAAACTCTAGAAGATACAATATGTATGTTCTACTAACTATTGTTAATGTTGGGTGGCTACGGGAATCAGTATAGCATAGAGGCAATCCGAACGTCATTAAACAATATTTGTTAAGTTTATAAGCAATTATTACATATTAAAAGCGATGATATTTGTTGATCAGCATTCGAGCTAATAAGTATATACCCACATTACAACAGAGTTAACACGTTCACGGATAATGATTTACATAAAGAAAGGCTGCTGAGTTAACCTCAGCAGCCTTTCCTTTAACTTAGTATATCCGGGACTATCGTATCTTCATCGATAGCTGTATCAATTCCTGGCGCTTCTCAGGACTTGCATTAACATTCTCGTACATGGCATCGATCGCTGCACGGTTCTCGCGGTAGCTCTTCTCATGCTTGATTGTGCTATGAGACCATTCAATCAAAGCATTCTCAGCAATAACCAGTTCATTATAAGCATCATGGAAGCCAGTTGCTTGTACAAGCTCTTCCATTACTTCCTGAGTGATCTCCTGCAGTGCCCGCTTCGCTGCAATTTCCTTCTCCATAACCTTTGCTCTATTCTCAAACATATTCTTTGCTTTCGTGTAATCCAATTGTGCTTTTGATAAAATCGGTTTCATCGATAGCTTTCTCCTTCTTGCATTAAATGTTTGTGCTTACAGCTTCTTAGGTCATTGTAACGCAAAGTACCACACAATTCAAAGATTTGTATATGGAAAATGTAAAAGAGAAGCCTCTTTCCCGTAAACAGGGAGTCAGAGGCTTATTTTCACTTCATATATACATTTATTTCTACAACCTCTTCATCTTAGCCATAATACGCTGTGCCATTACTGCTGCATCCGCTCTCGTAAAATTGGCTTGCGGATCGAAACGGAATGTTGCCTTCTTTTGCCCAGCCACCAGCTTGTTCTCAATTCCGGAAATCACACCAGCCTTGTAGGCTGCAAGGATAGAAGGTGCTGAGTAAACTGACACAATAGATCCCGTATCCGTAAACAGCTTCTGCAGGGCCGCCAAATCGGTGGCATTGTTTCCAAGCTTCAAGCTCATTGCACGGGCGATCATGACCGCTGCATCCTCTCTGGATAAGGTACGGTTAGGAGAGAAAATTCTTGGTGCCGTTCCGCGGATAATCCCTTTGCGGACCGCTGTTTCTATATAACGGTAATCCCAGTGATAATCACTATACTTAACCACATCTGAGAATGTCAGATTGTTTGGTTCGTAATCAAGCTGTATACCCATAATTTTGACTAGCATAGTAGCAAACTCTCCACGGGTAACATTCTCATATACGCCAAACTCATTAGCATCCTTCGCATTCATAATCCCTCGGGATAAAATAGTCTCCAACTCGCTGCGTGCGTAGGTGTGGGAGACAATATCATCGTAACTGTACCGTAAGCTCATTACTGTGTAATAACCAAAACCGTCAAATGTGGCCGTAATCGTCTTACTGCCTGTATTGACTACACCGCCCATGTTATACCAGGTACCGTCAACATTCTTCCAAACAGAGATGTTAGAGGTTGCTGCATTAACGATTGTCGGATCATATTTCAATGTAATCTTTCCTTGTTGTGTAGGCTCCATCCATCTGCCCATATGACCGAGGAAGGATTCATTCCCCTTCTTATATGGATGGGAAGCAACCACAGTTGAATAATCATTAATGGAAGTTGCCGAAACAAAGTAACCCGGATCAATCCAATACAAATTCGAAGCATATCCGTAATGAAGTTTTGGGGTCATATAAGCACTAGCCAAGCCGCTGGCAGGAACTTCAACCAGCTTGCCGTCCTGATAACTCGTTCCATCAAATTCACCTACCGGGTTATACTGCTTCACGGTACGTCCATCTTGCTTATCAGCAATACCAAGCAGGATATATTGTTCATTGAACAGATTGATTTGCCGGGTATTACTTGACCCTGGTGTCGGCGTTGCATCCCGCAGCATTGTTCCTTTTGGGAAAACGAGACTAACTGCATTCTGGAAGGCTGTCAGCTTGCCAGATGAGTTAAGAGTCGTTTTCAGCTGTGCTCCTTGCAGGATCTCATCTGAGTAGGTCACATCAAACGTTCCATTGGATTTCGTCGTGCCTGTCGTGACGGTGAATTTAACTGTATTCTTCCCTTTTTTCAGACCCTTTAATTCGAGACGGAATATGTCCTTCGCCCCTTTAATCATTGGTTCTTTACCAATTACAATGCTTGTAGCCCCTTCAGCCTGAATACTCACATCAAGGAAGTTCTGTTTAATGATGCTCTCATTCGGAAGCTTTGGCGACAAAATACTGTACGGAGGAACCTCACGGGTGATCTGCAGTGTCTGCGTAATAGCCGCAGTTCCCAATCTCGCCGATATCACAAAGGTCTGCAAACCGGTTGTCGGCAGCTCTTGATTTTTTATTACAAATTCACCGTCTTTACTAGAAGGCATGTTAAGAAAAGAGGACTCTGTAGTCCACTTCTCATCATTTCCAACTTTCTTATAGTCAGCTACAGCGTATTGTTTACCGTCTTTCATAATGACTACCTGGGTCGTATTGCTTGCCACAAAACGGATATCCGCATTGGATTGATTAGTTGTATAATTAAGATTTGAATTTTTGATAAATAACTTGTCTGGATCTGTTGTTTGACCTACCGGGTAAGGGGCAACGCCAACAATGTTGGGAGCATTATCCGGGAACAGATATACGGTAAGATTCGTTGAGACAGGAACGCCATTCGCTACACCCGCTATGACGATTTTGTTGGGCCCTGAAACCAAAGGAATACCAGAAGTATTTGTGCTTGTATAATTGAAATCATCATCATGAAAGTCCGGAGCAACGGTCGTTCCGTTAATGGTAATTTTAATGGATGATTGATCTCTGGCAGGGAAATTCACCAACCGCCCTTTAATAGTAGTGAACTCTCCATTGTATTTGAACACCTGGTTATTATAAATATTTGTAACATCAATAAATGGAGCAGCAACATAATTGACTGAAAGTACCTTTGTATCAATAACTACCCCATTTTTTTCCAAATCAATATGAATGGTCTGTTCGCCTGAAGGCATACCAGTAATCTTAAAGACTCTATACCCTTGCGAGGTCTTCATTGCAGTGGTTCCTGCCACAACAAAACGGTCGGAGGAAACCTTGGTTCCATTTTGGTAAGAACTGATCTCCAGCTTATCCGGAGCTGTTGCGGTCTCGCTGGTCTTCACCATCAGCCACAGGGGAAGCTCAAACAGATTGGAGTTACCAGTAAACACCCCGGATGAAGAGTACGTAATCGTAGTGTCCCCTGATGGACTATAAAGCTGCTCGACCCCTGTAATGGAAGGGTCACCCGCATTGCGGTAGGTGAATCCCAGCGGGTTGATGCTCTTGCCATTATAGGTTCCATTTTTAGTAGTAAAGGTAATGGTATATAAACCATTGCTGGAAATTGTGACATCATTTTTACTTGTATAATTAAAAGTTATAAATTCCCCAGACTTAACCTGAGTAGCATCAATGGTAGTTTCTCCATCCGCCAGTACATCGCTACCTGTAGTTGTATTACGTACAGTAAAGGTCATATCAGCAAGTGGCGCCTTAGTAGTATCCTCTGCTACTCTAAAAGTAATTGAGCCGGAGAGTTTGCCGCTGACTTTGTCATCTGAGCCAATAGGAGACACCAGATTCCCGTTATCCAAAGCATAAGCACCAATCTTTGTCTTGTTAGGAGTCCCCTTATCAATAGGCGAATATACCACTTCACGCGTAACCGCATAAGTACGCGTACCTGAATCCGTAGTTGCAACAAAAGTCAGCTTATTAAGACCCGCAGTTAAAGGTATGTCAGCAATGACGAAGGTACTGCTGCCGCCGTTAAACATCTTGGAGTTATTGACCATAACCTCTGTGGCATTCGGAGCTTCCAGAGTTAACGTTAGTGCCGCTGTATTAACCATTGTAGGTGTATTCTCACTTAGCAAGGTACCATCCGGTAGAGATATATTATAAATGGCAGGAACGTTGGAAAAATTAACATAGGCTTCTCCGCTGGCCAGGCTTCCAGTAGCTGTTGTACCAAAGACTGTAATCCGGTTAAGGCCCTGACTTAGCTTGACACTTGGAAAACGGAAGTTTTTCTCGTTCTCAATGATTGGCTTGACGTCCGCGCCACTTGCTCCCGGGACTACATTCCCGTTGACAATGCCGTCTACCTGATAATAGATGCTGTCAGCAGACACTCCATTGAACGTACCTTCTACGTCAACGGTACTTGTATTGACTGAAGTTGGAGCACCCTTATCTGTACTGAACTTGGTGAACTGAAAGTATTGTCCTGTTGCAGGGTCCGCTGCATAAACAGCACCTGCTGAGGAAAGTGTGGATAGCAGCATCACTATCGCTAAAAACATACCGCCTATCGCCTTCAAACTTTTTTTCACGTAAGAAACCTCCTACTGCTTTTTGGTTTGTTGTCGGCCTGTGCAGCATTCCGCGTCTTAACCAACTCTATATTTTTATCGGACAGCTATAGACTAATAATTAGCAAAAAAATAAAAAACCTTACTCCACTGGAGTAAGGTTAGGTGCAACACTGTAATTTGAATTTTATAAATTGCCAATGATGTATCTAAGATTTGGAGCTGCGTTCAGGGTCAACCTTCATCCGCATTCTCAAGAACAAGTCGATTACCGGACGCTTGGTCTTGCTGATGACGCCGGTGATCTCTGCGCCGATCTGCAGGAAGAAGAGCATGACGCAGATGACTACAAAGGTAACCCAGTTGGCTTCGTAGAGCGAAGCTGAGGTCTGGATCACCGCCAGGATACCGAAGAATGCGGCAATGCCGTAGATAATTAGTACCGTCTGGCGGTGGCTAAAGCCAAGTTCGCGCAGACAGTGATGGAGATGGCCTTTATCCGGAGCGAAGATCGGCTTCTTCTGCAGCTTGCGCCGGACGATGGCGAAGAACGTATCCGATAACGGAACTCCGATGATCAGGAGTGGTGTGATGAATGAAACCACCGCAATCTGTTTGAAGCCGAGCAGTGCGAGCAGCGCCAGGCAGAAGCCCAGGAACAGCGAGCCCGTATCGCCCATGAAGATTTTGGCGGGATGGAAGTTGAAGAACAGGAATCCCAGAATGCTGCCCAGAAGCAGCAGACAGAGCAGGGCAACCATGGTGTTCCCCATCAGGAAGGCCATGACGGCAATCGTTGCAATTGCGATACCGGATACGCCTGCTGCAAGCCCGTCCAGCCCGTCGATCAGGTTCACGGCGTTCGTGACACCAACAATCCAGAAGATCGTCAGAGGGATGGCAATCCAGCTCTCTAAGGAAGAATAGCTATTATGAAAAGGAATATTTACGAAATCAACCGTGATGCCAAACCCGAAAACTACGATACAGGCAGCGGCAATTTGGCCCAGCAGCTTCACTTTGGCTGACAGCTCAAAACGGTCATCCAATCCGCCGATCAACACAATCAGACCTCCGCCGCATAGCAGCGCCTTAATGAAATTAGTCTCCCGGGGAGTGAAGTCGTACGGAATAAACGGTAATACGGCAAGCAGGCCTAACACAAACGCCAGAAATATGCCGAGTCCGCCGAGGCGGGGCATGATCTTCGTATGCACTTTCCGGGCATTTGGCACATCTGTCGCACCGATCTTAATAGCGAATTTCTTCACGAACGGCGTCAAAAGCAGTGCAAGCCCCATGCACACAATGAATCCGGCGATGTATATGATTAACATGTGAAAAGTCGACCTCCATTTCTCTACCGCATTGAATTATACGCTGAACCAAAAACAAATTCCAATACTGTTTTTAGGCGATACCACGGATTTTTTCGGTGAATTCCCTCATTTTACTGTTCTTTTGTTACTTTATCTTTCTCTCGTACCACTTTTACTGCGAATTTCGGCAGCGCAAGCATTCTTTTGTAACGTGTAGGTTCCTTGAGCAGCCGGTATAACCATTCTGCCCTTAATTTCTGGAAGGCAACAGGGGCTCGGCGGCTCTTGCCGGAGATCACATCAAAGCTCCCGCCGACACCCATCATCACCGGGATCTGCAGCCGGGATTTGTATTTGGCGATCCATGGCTCCTGACTGTCCGCCCCTCTGGCAACAAACAGCAAGTCAGGCTTCGCTTCAAGGATTCCGCCCACAATCTGTTCGTCTTCTGCCGGACCAAAATACCCGTCATGATATCCTGCGATGACAATACCGGGATATCTTGTTTGTAACCGGGAAGCCGTCTCGCGAATCACCTCAGGGGTAGAACCGAGCAAATATACTCTCCAGTTATAGCTTTCGCCTTGCTGCAATAATTCATGTAAAAGATCAAAACCGGCTACACGCTCAGCTACAGGCTCCTGACAATACTCCGCTGCCCATACCACTCCAGTCCCGTCGGGGACAACCAGCTCTGCTGATTTCATAATCTCCATATAAGCCGGATTCTCCAGCGCCGCCATAACCATGATCGGATTGGCAGTAATTACCTGATGAGGTTCACGCTTATGAACCGCCTCCGTTAAATAGGAAACGGTGGTTTTCATATCCGCCTTGGATACTCGTATGCCAAAAATGGGCACTGTCGGTAATACGCTATCTGCTTTCACTTGTCACTCATCCTTTATGGCCGAAATATTGGGCAATTCGCCGGGCCGGAGCCTCAGCCTCTTGGGTGAGCGCGGCAATCAGCGGCTCCCGCTCCTGCTTCCAGCGATCCCCTGAGTTCAGCAGCTCCAGGAGCCCGGCAGCCACCTTGTCTGCCTCCAGTGTATCCGTCTTACCCACCGGCTGACAATCCACCCGCTTAAGAAAATGATCAATCTTCGGATCATAAGAGACGCCCATCAGCGGAACACGCTGTCCCGCAGCATAGATAAGGCTGTGCAGCCTCATGCCTATAAGTGCCTGGCACTGAACTACCTCGCGCAGCATCTGCAAGGGATGAAGCGTATCCTCCCGGATACTTACCGTCCCACCATTGTTCTCTATCCCCGCGCCCAGCTTCTGCATGACATAACGGGAAGCCTCATTGTCGGCAGGATGATGGAAGGGCAGAAAGCGTACATCTAGCGGCTGCACCGCAGAAGCCTTCACCAGTCCTTCAGCCAACGCGTCCAGCTCTTGACGGGATTGCTCCCAGAAGCGTACGGAGACACCTACAGTAGCGGGCGAACCTTGCATACCGGAGTTGGGTGTTCCAGCTGCCGGATCTGCTTCTGTATGTTGTTCTGGCTGCATATCCTTAGGCAACTCCAGCCCCATAACCGGGTCGGGTACAACGTCTATCCCGTCAATGTTAAGCCCCATAGACTGAAGCAGCAGGCGGGACTGTTCATCCCGCACGGAGATGTAAGCACATTTCCGGAAAATCGATTTGATCAGCGGATGAAACAGCTTGCGGTTCACCGGGCCGATTCCCTGGGAATAAATAAATGTCGGCTTCCCCATCCACTGGGCCAGCTTGATGATGCCCAGGTAATACGGAATGGTCTTGCTGCTTGTAACATCCTGAAGCAGGCTGCCGCCGCCGCTGATCAGACCTGCACTTTCCGATATGGCTCTCCGCACCTCTCCCAGCTTCATCCGGTGTACAGATTCCACCCCATACGTAGCAGCCGTCCACTCCGGATCAATGGATAAGACCACAGGCGCAAGCGTTACTCCGGCGGCCTGGGACTGCTTGCGCAGAGCATTCAGAATCGACTGCAGAACAGCTTCGTCTCCACTGTTGTGGAAGCCGTAAAAGCCGGAGATTACAATTTTTTGAGCAGAGGTGACCATCGTTTCCAACATCCTTCCGCAATCTGCCATACCCCTACAGCGATAATACCGATAATCAGGCCGAGTCCAAGACCCAGGAGTCCGCGAACCAGCGAGATCAGCACAGGCGAATGAATATGGGCAAAGGTATCCACCATAGACAACTGCCCAATGACTGCAATAATCATGATGAAGGCCGCACTCCGGTATTTATAGGCCAAGAATGCGCCGAGGATGAAGAGCGGATGCGCCAGCAGGAATTCCTTGTTACGGGGTCTGACCCCGACGGTATTCTCCAGGAAGACACGAAGGATTTTCTCCGGTGCACTTACACTTCCGGCATTCCCGGTCCGGCTTAAATAATACATCCCCACGATACCGATCACACCGGCGGCAATGACCATTGCGAGTGTAATCGGCGTCCGCAGCAGCTTACCTGTCTTGTTAAAGGCAAACTCACCACGGTACAGAAGCACATAGATTGCGGTAAGCCCGATCGGGGCCAAATGCAGCAGACTTACACCGCGGAACTGTTCCAGTACCAGGGCGTAGGTAATATTATTCAGCAGCGCAATGACGAAAGGCACCGCACTGAATGTGATTAACGCAGTTTTGACATACAGAACGAGACTATGCGTCAGACGGCGGCGCGGGCTCATCACGGCAAAGGTTAACGGATTGGCGCGTAAAGGCGGGCCCATCTCATTAATTTTGCGGATAGCCAGCACTATGGCCAGGGTTGGCGCACTTATAGCTACGGCGAGCGCAAGCGCCTGTTCAAATAATGTCGGCTTCAGAATCAGCAGTCCTGCACTTCCAACCAGTCCAAGCACCCATACAGGCAGAGTAAGCCAAGGAATGAAGTAGGAGAACAGCAGCGCAACCATAGCCACCGCTCCGATTACCGCAATCAGCTTGAAGTAACGCTGGAAGGAGGAATCGCTCACATCAAAGGCTGTAGCCTGTCCAATGTTGAAGCCGTTCGCCTCAATTTTGGCCACCGCACCCTCAGGTCCGCTAAGACTCTCAATCAGGTTATCCATCGTATCTGTGATGGCAGCCTTCTTGGTATCTCTCGAGGGAATCGTATTCAGATAAATCATGCGGATATTGCGGTCTTTTGTACCCAGTGCGAACCGGTCAGCAATCACTTCAGTCTTCAGGCTGGAATCCGCCTCGCTGAGGGAATACAGGCGCGTCACGTTGTAATCCAGCATATAAGCCAGCTTGGAGAAGCCCTTCTGTTGAACCTTAATATTCTCGATTGCCGCAATTCCCATCCCGTGTTGCTTCAGGAGGTCAGCGAAGGTGGTTAGACTGCCCGTATCCGCATCATCGGAGTACCCCTTAACCGATTCTCCTTCAAAAAGAATCCGCTTGACGCCAAGCTCGGCGTAACGGTCCAGCAGCTTCTTCACGGCATCCTGATTGTATGCCAGCGAGTCTACAAGCCGGGGCACAATGCTGAAGCCCTTCTCGTGCAGCATTTCCAGTGTAATCGGGTCCGGCTGCAGCGGCTTGAGCGTTGCATCCTCCAGCGGCGTCTGGATGATCAGCCCCTGCTGGCCGCGGTAGTTCCATTCTTCCGTCCGGATGTCCAGTCTGCTGAAGGCATCGCGGATAACCGGTGAGAGCATTTCACTGTTCTTCGCACTGGTAAAGAGGACATATGTATAGTTCTCATTCTCCGGAATCACAGTATCGGTAAGATTGGCGATATCAGACGCTCCCCAGATCATCAGGCGGCGCGCCTTGCGGAAATCCTCCAATGTATTTTCATAGATAGCCATACTCTGAACACCGGCTGCCTTCAGCCGGTCCAGCTGCTCGTTGATATAATCCTGCGGATTCTGCCGGTAGCTCGCAACCTCAACCAGATCACGGTAATCAAAGACAAACTCAACCGATTTGGAAGACTTCTCAGTCTGTAGACGGTCGTATACGACCGGAAGCGCACCTATAAGCCCTATCACCATAATGATCCATAACCACTTGCGTGATGCTATATTCCAGCGTTGCCATTTCTGCTGCACCAAAGTACCTCCTCTTTCACTTTAAAGCTGATTGCCGTACGTCACATCTGCCGCCCCGACCCTCTTGCCAGCGGCAAATTTAAGCGGAAACGGAGGTCTGTCCATCTGGAGCAGCTCCGTTTCCGCAGGGAAGTTATATATTGCTTATTATTTCCCGTCTACCCGTGCCATAACCTGACTGGTCAATTCCGCAACCTTGTGCTTGGCGTTGTCCAGAGATTCACCTACCACGGCAAAATACACTTTGATCTTCGGTTCTGTGCCGGAAGGGCGCAGGCAGAACCAGGAGCCGTCCGACAGCAGATATTTCAGCACGTTCTCTTTAGGCAGACCGTCAAGCCCCAGGGAATAGTCCAGCACCTGCGTCACGGAAGCACCGGCGATTTCGTGCGGCGGACTGGTCCGCCAGTCATTCATAATCCCCTGAATCTGAGCCACTCCATCCTTGCCCTTCAGCGTGCGGGATTCCAGGCTCTCCAGGAAGTATCCGAACTGTGCATACAGCTCTTGCAGTACATCGTACAGGGTCTTGCCCTGGGCTTTGTAATAGGCACCCGCTTCAGCGATGAGCATCGCAGCAAGGACTGCATCCTTGTCTCGGGCGTAGTTGCCGGCCAGGTAGCCGTAGCTTTCTTCATATCCGAACAGATACGTATACTCGCCGGACTGCTCGAACTGGTTCATCTTCTCCCCGATATATTTGAATCCGGTCAGAGTGTTGAACACCGTAGCGCCATAATGGCTGGCTACAGCAGCGCCCATCTCACTGGTCACAATGGTCTTGACTACAGCGCCGTTAGCCGGCAGCTTCCCTTGTTCCTGTAAACGGCTCAGGAAATAATGAATCATGAGCGCGCCTGACTGATTCCCGGACAGCACTACAAATTTGCCTTCGTTGTCACGAACCACGGCGCCCATACGGTCAGCATCCGGGTCTGTACCGATCAGCAGATCCGCATTCAGTTCTTCGCCCAGCTTCATCGCCAGGGTGAAGGCTTCACGTTCCTCCGGATTCGGAGATTTCACGGTAGAGAATTCGGAATCCGGCAGCTCCTGCTCAGGAACTACATGTACCTGAGTGAAGCCGATCTTCTCCAGTACACGGCGGACCGGAAGATTGCCTGTCCCATGCAGCGGCGTATAGACAATGGAGAAATCACGGCCCAGCGAAGAGGCAATCTCTTCACGGCTGACACTTACCGCAGCAACCGTATCCGTAAACGCCTCGTCCTCTTCGGCCCCCAGCCAGTGGAGCAGGCCTGCGCTTTCTGCAGCCTCCTGAGACATGCGCCTTACCCCATTGAAGGAGTCCACATTCAAAATGTTAGCAATAACCTTCTCTGCTTCATGCGGCACCAGCTGTCCGCCCTGGGCATTGTAGACCTTGTACCCGTTATATTCAGGCGGATTGTGGCTGGCAGTGATTACAATGCCTCCAGACGCCTTCAAATGACGGACGGTAAAGGACAGCTGCGGCGTGGAGCGCAGGGACGGGAACAAGTGGGTCTCAATTCCGTTACCGGCGAGCACAAGCGCAGCCTCCAGCGTGAATTCGGGCGAGAATCGCCGGGAATCGTGGGCAATAACCACCGAGGGTCTGCCATCTCCCGTATGCTGTCCCAGAATGTAATCAGCGAAGCCCTGAGTAGCCCGGCCGACTGTATAACGGTTCATCCGGTTACTGCCTGCTCCGATGACTCCGCGCAAGCCGCCTGTACCAAATTCAAGATCTCTATAGAATCGTTCTTCCAGTTCCTTCGGTTCACCGGCAAGAGCCTTCAGCTCTTCTTTGGTGTTCTCATCGACAGAAGGGTCCTGCAGCCAGCGTGTCAGGGTCTCCTGCGCCTTCGGGCTTAATCCAGTCATGTCAATCTCTCCTTCTCCATCTATAATATATAAGTTTATAACAGGAACTAGCTGAGTGCGAACATAATCTCGCCGGACGCTACCGTCTTGCCGTCCACCTTGGCCGTGGCTTGTCCTTTGCCGATGCTGCCTTTCAGCCGGGTAATCTCTACCTCAAGCACAAGGGTATCACCAGGGACAACCTGTCCACGGAAGCGGAAGCCGTCAAGCCCGGCCAGAAAACCGATTTTGCCCCGGTTAGCTTCTACTCCAAGAATAGCCACAGCCCCCACCTGAGCCAAGGCTTCTGTAATCAGCACACCCGGCATCACCGGGAAGCCAGGGAAGTGTCCGGCAAAAAACGGCTCGTTTACCGTTACATTCTTGATGCCGACTGCCCGTTTGCCCATTTCTATTTCTGTAATTTTGTCCACCAGCAGAAATGGGGGCCGGTGGGGGATTATTTCTTGAATTTGATTGGTATTCATCATAATTATTAAAGCTCCCTTCGGTTGTAACCGCGTCTATGAACCTCCGCCTACAGCAGCACTTTTGTTTTATTCTCCGCCGTCTCTGCATAAATATGGACAGCTTAGGCAAAAACTATAATTATCCTTCACCACCTGCAGCAGTGGAGGTTAAGATAAGGGGCTTTCTCCACCGCACGCGGCAGCATGGCGGAGAGAGCCCTTTTTGGCGCTCTTAGGGCACGCCATCATTATACATTTTCCAGTATAAAAAAGAAAACTCCCCTGCACAACAAGGGAGCCTTAACTATCGGTATGCCATAACGCTTCAAGGTGCGAACACCAGATCATATACATGCTTCCAGGTACTCCACAGGAGCACATCGCTCAGTTCCTTTTTGCCGAGGATCACATACCCTACGACCAGCCCGCCTCCAAGTGCGGCAACCAGCAGCATTGGAATCAGGAACCACTGAATAATGGTCCAGGCCCTAATCCTGCGCCGCTTCACCGGCTGCTGTTGTTCCTCTTCTGCATTCTGTGCAGTCTTAACCTTCTCACGACTCATTCCTTCACCTCACGCGCGCATGTTATTAGCCAGGCCCAGCATCTGGTCACTGGAGGACAGCGCCCGGGCAGCAAGCTGATACGTACGCTGAATCTGCATCATCTCCGTCATTTCCCGGCTCAGATCCACGTTAGAGGATTCCAGATAGCCTGAGCGAACGCCTACATCCTTCGCTTCGCCCGCTGCTCTTTGCACGAATGCCTGCTGTGTTGTCATGCCTTCAGCCAACACATAGAAATTACCATCTACAGCTTGCAAAGCATTCTTGCTAAGCGGCTCAACAATCATTAAGCTGCCTGCCAGGACCGGCGGCTGTTTCTCATCCGTCTTGGTCCACACCTGCCCGCGCTCATCAATAGCAGCACTTACATTAGCTCCTACGCTGAGCGGGGTGCCGTTAGCACCCAGCACAGGATTGCCGGTATTGTCCACAAGAATCATCTTGTCCTTATTGGCGGTATCCGGGGTGAAGTGGAAATTCCCCTGGCGGGTATATGCCGTTTCACCATTCACCAGAACGCCGAACAATCCGTTGCCTTGAAGCGCCAAGTCCGTAGGCTTCCCTGTCTCCTGTAGCGTGCCTTCCTCCCAATTACTTGACACTGTAGGCACACGCACACCAAAGCCGATATTGAAGCCCAGCGGCATACTGCGTCCAGGCTGGTTATAATCCTTGGATTGCTGCTGTACACGGGTAAGCACATCCTCGAACGAGCCTTGTTTACTCTTATAACCATTGGTATTCATATTGGCAATGTTATCCGCTATAATATCCAGCCGCTGCTGCAGACTGGCCATAGAGACAGCGGCACCGATTGTCGAGTTGTTCACAGGTCTAACCTCCCACAAGCTTAATAAGAAGAAACTGGCTTACACTCTCAGTGTAATGATCCATGCAGCCCGGCTATACCCGGCCGACTTCATTCACGGCCTTCTGCAGGCTGCTGTCGTAGAACTGGATCACTTTCTGATTCGCTTCATAAGCGCGGTAAGCGGCGTTCATATCCACAGTGACCTGAGTGGCATCCACATTAGAGTTCTCAAGGTAGCCCTGCCGGACCTGCAGAATATCCGTTCCATTAGAAAAGCGGATGTCTGCAGCCTCAGCATCAGCAGCATGGAAAACACCATTACCGTCGCGCACCAGCTCCTGCGGTCTTGTGATGACGCTGATTCCGATCCGGGTGCCTGAAGGCTGCCCGGTTGCATTGTTAATCAGATTCCCCTGCCCGTCCACTTTAAGGTTATCCTGGGGCCCTGTCAATCGCAGTGGATTGCCGTTACTGTCGAGCACCTTGAATCCGCCAGAACTAAGCACTTCCCCTGTAGGAGCAACTGTAAAGCTTCCGTTACGTGTATATAAATTATTGCCTTCATTATCTTGAACCGTAAAGAACGCCTGGGGCCGGTAAATAACCTCGCCATCCGGACTGATATATTTTCCCGAGCCGTCAAAAGCAAGATTGGTACCCGGATTCTCCGGGTCTGGGACCTGCAGATCGGTAGACAGCGCAAAGTCTACGCTTTTGCCGCTCTCAATGAGGTCGCCCTGCAGGTATTGGGAGACGGACTGCTCGGCAAAAACCCCGGTATTGATCCGTCCGACAGTCTTAGCAGCGCCCCCGTTCATCGCGGTGACCAGCACCTCGGGAAAAGCGTGGCTGACACTGTCGACCTGCTTGTACCCCGTAGTATTTAAATTGACCAAGTTCTGCGTCGCCGTATCATGTCTGCGCTGCTGCGTCACCATTCCTGCTGCGGCTGTATATAATCCTCTGAGCATGAGGTCAGTCCCTTCCTGGAATCTGCTGTTTCCCTTATTATCGGCAGGCTAGAACTTTTTCTTAACCACTTTGTCCAAATGATCCAGCATAATTCCCGTGCCCTTGACTACGCAGTGCATCGGGTCTTCAGCCACCCAGACCGGAACATGCAGTTGTTCGGAGAGCAGCTCGTCCAGTCCGTTAAGCAGGGCGCCTCCGCCGGTCAGCACAACTCCACGGTCAATAATATCTGCCGACAGTTCAGGAGGTGTACGCTCCAGCACCGACTTGGCCGCAGCCACAATCGAAGAAACCGGGTCCCACAGCGCTTCCTTCACCTCGCCGGATGAAATAGTAAGGGTCTGGGGCAGTCCGCTCACCATATCACGCCCGCGGATATCCATCTCTGCCTTCATACCGCCCGGACGTACCGAGCCGATGGTCACTTTGATATCCTCCGCTGTACGTTCACCGATCAGGAGCTTATATTTCTGTTTAATATATCTTAAAATGGCATCGTCGAACTTGTCCCCCGCGATCTTAATGGAAGAGGCGGTAACGACGTCGCCCATGGACAATACGGCTACATCCGTCGTTCCGCCGCCAATATCGACGACCATATTTCCGCTAGGCTGATAAATGTCCATTCCTGCGCCTATGGCTGCAGCTTTGGGCTCTTCCTCCATGAAAACCTCTTTGGCCCCGCTTCGCTCTGCCGCCTCACGGATGGACTTCGTTTCCACAGAAGTAATATTGGTGGGAGCACAAATCAAAATACGGGGCCGCGAATACCAGGTCCGGCCGCCAACGCTGTCAATAAAGTATTTGAGCATCATTTCCGTAATGGCAAAGTCGGCGATTACACCGTCACGGAGCGGACGAATCGTCGTTATATTTCCAGGTGTCCGCCCGACCATCCGGCGTGCCTGTTCACCAACCGCAAGGACCCGCTTCGTATCACTTTCAAGTGTGACCACGGAAGGTTCATCCAGAACGACTCCCCTTCCCTTGACATGAATGAGCACGTTGGCTGTGCCGAGATCGATTCCGATATCCTTGCTAAGCATAATGAAAGAGCCCCCAAAGTGTTATTTTAAATGAGAAAAGAAGATTGTACCAAATTTAAAAATACCATACTTTAGGGGGTGAGTACAATGGACTAATCCTGAATTATGGCGCTAAAATCCGAAAATCTTATGGCTTTGAGGCTACGGCAACCTCACGCTTCTTACCTGTGGTTTTCTTATATTTAATTTTTGTGGCTTCTCCCCCCCGAAGATGACGGATGGACTTGTGATATTCGAGAATGTGCTTCACCTGATCAGCCAGATCCGGATTAATTTCCGGCAGCCGTTCGGTTAAATCTTTATGCACCGTGCTTTTTGAAACGCCAAATTCCTTGGCTATGGTCCGGACCGTGTGCCTGGTTTCCACGATGCAGCGTCCGATTTTAATGGTACGTTCCTTGATGTAATCGTGCACGCTCCCGCCTCCCAACTGTGAATAGTTTGGTACATTATATGAGGGGCGGGCCTATATATTCGCGCTTTCAGGACATGACAAGCCCAGGAAGGCTCATTTTATTTGTCGGACAACCCAATTCACTGCATTTCACTGCCCCATTTCCAGAATAGAACCTGCCGGACTGTCCATTTCAGGTAGAAAAAAAACAGGAGGCTTCCGCCCCCTGCTGATCATTCGGCTTAGCGCTGCGGAAGCAGATCCGAAGGATTCACAATCTTGCCGTCCTCATGCACTTCAAAGTGCACATGGTTGCCAAGACCCTTCTCCATCTCATTGCGTCCCGCTGTAGCCAGTGTATCGCCCTGCTTCACTTCGTCGCCCTGCTTCACTTTGGTTTCACCCAGGCTCTGATAGACCGTCTTCAGATCGCCGGGGGAGGTAATCTCAATTACCTTACCCAGTACAGCAACATCTTCCACTCTGGTAACTTCACCGCTGAGCGCCGCCTTCACATCAAACGTCTTGTTGTCCTCACGGGCAATATCAATTCCGGTGTTGGTGACAAAGGTATTGTTGTACTGCACCATCGCCGCAATATGATTCTCTTCCGTGCCGTTCTCATCGTAGTACGGTTTGACCACTTCCACTTCACTCGGGCTAGCTACAGGCCAGACCAGGCTTTCGGCTGATGCGACAACTTCCAGGGCTTCGGGATCACCGTTTGCGGCTCCGGTTTTGCTGCCGGCCTCACCTTGGGATACTACCGCGGCGTTGTCGGGATTCAGCGGCTTCTGGCCGGCATCCTGATAGACCCACACCAAGGTTAGTATAAGTGCCGCTGCCGCCGTGTAGACTGCCGGGAATACCCACCGTTTGGATAACAGTCTGCTCCATGAAGAAGGCTTGGCGCCTGAATCTCCCTGCTTGTTTTTGAGAGATTCATCATGGGTTGATTTGATTTTGTCTTGTTCATTCATATGGTTATCACCTCAGTAACCAGTGTTACCGGGCGCTTCGCTTTTATACGTATCTTGCAGATTATTTTTTCAGGAGAGTTGAGATTCCGGTAAAAGAGACCCCGCTGTAGTAGTGTTTGAGAATCTGTGTGGCCGTCTTCCCCTGCTTCGCCATTCCGTTCGCCCCCCACTGGCTCATGCCGACACCGTGGCCGTTACCATACGTGGTAATCTGCACCTTCCCCGCTTGACGCTTCCAGGTGAACTGGCTCGAGCGCAGCCCCAGCTTCTCTCTCACTTCCCGCCCGGTAAACACCTTCCCTCCGATAGAGATCTGTTTGATCCGGTGGCCGGCTGTAAGTGACAATACCTCCGCTGGCAAGCTGGTAGAGGACTGAGAGGAGACTGGCGTTGCCTTGCCCGAAGCTCCCAGACTGGCTGACACCGGAAGCTCCTTGGTTCCAAGGCCCAGCTTGCTGCGCAGCTCCGAATTGCTGAAGGTGTAGCTTACCGCCAGGTTCGGGGTGATCTGCAGCTCCCAGGGGCTGGCTACACTGCGCAGGTAGGGGACCGCAGCATTCCAGTACTCCTCGGAGTTCTCGGTATATCCTCCGCTGGAGGCGAAGAAGGAAGCCGTGATCGGCTGCCCCTGATAGGTCATAATGGTCCCGCGCGTCTCCAAGACCGCGCGGCGGATCTTCGCCAGGCCGGCGCGCTTGCTGCCGGACGCCCAGTCCCGTTCCAGCACGGCCTTCGATACGTAAGCCTGATGGCTTACCGTATCGCTCACATCCGCTTCGGGAACGGGTACCCCGCTGTGGTCGCCGGCGGCCAGACGGCGGGCAATGAACGTGCGGGCCGCTACGGCCTGCGCCTTGAGCGCTTCGAGCTCAAATTCGACCGGCATCTCGGCCGCCAGTACGCCGCTGACGTATTCCTCCAGCGGCAGGGTCTCGATTTGTCCGCTTCGCGACAAATAGACGGAGACCTCCGGCTGCGGCGCCTCTGCGGCAGCCAGTGCCGGCGGCGCCGGAGCGGCCGTGGCCTGGGGCACGGCCGGGGGCGACGGCGGCTGTTGTCCCCCGCGCTGCGGGACAACAGCCAGCGGTAGCAGCAGCGCCGCCAGCAGGGGCGCTGCCAGCCAGGCGGCGGGGGCCAGCCGCCGCAGCGGGTGTGCGCCGCGCCGCCGCACGCGCGCTACGCTGCGCGGACGCTTCAGGATGCGCCGCAGGTTGATTAACTCTTTCATCTCTATGGCTCCTTCCGTAAGCACCGGTGATTCTTATAGATATGAATTTGCGGCACCTGCTAGAACGGGATTTTAAGAGAAAGAGAGTTGCGGAATCCCCCGGATTATATAAGGTGAATTCCCCAAAAAAGGACCAGCCGCATAGCAGCTGGTCCCAATATTTTTAAGAAAAACTATTATACCCAAGACGGCTGAATCTGGAAACGGGGTCTGATCTCTTCGGCTTTGGAGGGTTCGCTTCTGGCCGGTTCAGGCTTAAGCGCTTCTTCCTTCGCAGCAGGAACAGCCGACTCTTCCATGGAAATACGCCATATGTCCGCACCAAGTCCTGACAGCTTCTCAGCCAGGTGCACATACCCGCGGTCAATGTGATGCGTTCCGCTAACTTCTGTAGTGCCTTCCGCCACAAGTCCTGCCAAAATAAGCGCAGCACCTGCACGCAGGTCCGTAGCACATACCTTAGCGCCGACCAGACTGGCATTGCCGGTCACGATCGCAGAGCGGCCCTCAATCTTGATCTCCGCGTTCATGTTGTGGAATTCATCCACATGCATGAACCGGTTCTCGAAGACGGTCTCTGTCACTACGCTGGTTCCTTCTGAGCGGAGCAGCAGCGCCATCATCTGTGACTGCATATCTGTCGGGAATCCCGGGTAAGGTAATGTCTTGAGATCGACAGCCTTCAGCGGCTTGTCGCTGATGACACGGACTCCGTTCTCATCCGGGATAATCGTAACGCCCATTTCCTCCATCTTGGCAATCACCGGACCCAGATGGTCGGCAATAGCTCCCTCAACATACACATCGCCGCCTGTGATCGCCGCTGCTGCCATATAAGTACCAGCTTCGATCCGGTCAGGAATGACATGATGTCTGACGCCGTGCATACGCTCTACGCCTTCAATCCGGATGACTCCGGTTCCGGCTCCGCGTACAATGCCGCCCATGCCGTTCAGGTAATTGGCAAGGTCAACAATCTCCGGCTCTTTAGCCGCATTCTCAATCACTGTGGTGCCTTCGGCAAGCGCGGCAGCCATCATTATATTTTCGGTCGCACCTACGCTGGCCACATCCAGATAGATCTTGGCTCCGCGCAGTCTTCCGTTACTTTTCGCATCGATGTAGCCCTGGCCCAGACTGATCTCGGCTCCAAGCGCTTCAAAACCCTTCAAGTGCTGGTCAATTGGCCTAGTTCCAATGGCACAACCGCCAGGCAGAGAAATACGAGTATGCCCCATACGGGACAGGAGTGGGCCCATAACCAGGAAAGAAGCCCTCATTTTGCGTACCCATTCATATGGTGCTTCACAGGAAGTAATATTAGTGGCATCTACTTCAATCACATCGTTCTGGTATGTAATACCTGCACCCAGAGATTCCAATACCTTGTTAATCGTCATTACATCGTCTAACGGAGGTGCGTCCACAATGACGCTAACTCCTTCTTCTGCCAATAGAGAGGCGGCTATGATCGGTAGTACGGAATTTTTTGCGCCGCTAACTTTCACGCTCCCGGTCAATCTGTTGCCACCGCGGACGATAAATTTGCTCATTTCGGTTTCCCTCCGCGTCCATTATTTCTGAAATTAATTTTGAGGTTAAAATTCGTCTGTTAAGATATTGAATATTCCGTCATTGCGTCTTAGGTGCAGATTCCTTGCTTAACTTCAGTGTTGACATAATAAAACCTTATTATTCGACACTTTTTTCACTGCATCAGCCTATACAGATATAACCAAAGCTGCTGCCGTTAAAACATCCGTAGGGTAAGTCCGCTCCAGCCCAGATAATCAAGCAGAAATCCGGACACGAAATGACCCAGGACAATCGCCAAGAGCAGGTGCAGCAGTCTGCCCTGAGGGCTCTTGGGATATCTTATGACCAAATCCAGCTTAAGGTTCTGAAGTGCCCACCAGGATAATGCAACGCAGATCAAAGAGATAATCATCGATATCATATTGCTGGTGCCGATCGCACCCGACAACTCAGCGGATAAGCGTGTGTTCATATTAGCCCCCTGTGTTAGGTACTCGGAAATCGACTCTTATATCATACTTGTGCAGGGGAAAAGAATCCAGTACTTTTACGAAATTTTAAACAAATGGGTCTTTATATGCAGATCTGATGACGATATGTTCATAATCTGCTAGATTCTCGCAAGCAAGTAGAAACGGCTTTGCCGTCCTTTAAAAGGACGGTACCGTTTCAGCGAGAAAGATAAGGATTATTATAGCGCGAAGCATATACATTCTTATCTTTCAAAAAAAACAGTCAAGCCCAGGGCTTGACCGCTTATCTGTTACTGTTGTCCTTTACCGGTCGAAACTTTGATGCGCGTTACAGCACGCTGTAATGCCAGCTCCGCACGGCGGTGATCGATCTCATCCTGCTTGCTTTGCAGCTTAAGGCGGCGCTCAGCCCGTTCCTTAGCCGCTTCAGCGCGTTCCACATCAATATCCCGGGGCAGCTCAGCACTTTCAGCCAGCACTGTTACCTTATCTTTGTGCACTTCAACGAAACCGCCATGCACAGCGATGGAGACTGTAACGCCGTCCGCCTTAACGCTAAGCGGAGCAACCTGAAGCGGGGTGACGAGCGGAATATGTCCCGGGAGAATCCCCAGCTCACCATTCACGCCGCGTACCGTCAGACTGTTCACTTGCTTGGAGTAGACCAGATGCTCCGGTGTAACTATTTCGAGCAAAAAGGTATTCACTTCCATTCCTCCTCAAAGCTTTACAGAATAAAGCCCGATCCCCCAGCATAAGCATGCTTAGGGTTACAATGTTTTCGCTTTTTCCACGGCTTCTTCAATCGTGCCTACGAACAGGAACGCTACTTCCGGAAGATCATCATGCTTACCTTCCAGGATTTCCTTGAAGCTGCGTACGGTTTCTTTGATCGGCACGTATTTGCCTTTGAAGCCAGTGAACTGCTCTGCTACGTGGAACGGCTGGGACAGGAAGCGCTCAACCTTACGGGCGCGGGATACAATCACCTTATCCTCTTCACTCAGCTCATCCATACCCAGGATGGCAATGATATCCTGAAGCTCGGTATAACGCTGCAGCAGCTGCTTAACGCCTTGTGCCACGTTATAGTGCTCTTCGCCGACAATTTCCGGTGCCAGCATCCGCGAGCTGGAAGCGAGCGGGTCAACCGCAGGGAAGATCCCTTTTTCGGAAATTTTACGTTCCAGGTTGGTCGTTGCATCCAAGTGGGCAAACGCCGTAGCCGGTGCAGGGTCAGTATAGTCATCCGCAGGTACATAGATCGCCTGGATAGATGTAACAGAGCCTTTCTTCGTGGACGTAATCCGCTCCTGCAATTGGCCCATTTCTGTAGCCAGTGTAGGCTGGTAACCTACCGCAGAAGGCATCCGGCCTAGCAGGGCCGATACTTCGGAACCCGCCTGGGTGAAGCGGAAGATGTTATCGATAAAGAGCAGCGTATCACGGCCTTCCACATCACGGAAATATTCCGCCATGGTCAGACCGGTCAGTGCTACGCGCAGACGCGCGCCCGGAGGCTCATTCATTTGTCCGAAGACCATCGCCGTTTTTTTGATAACGCCGGAATCGGTCATTTCGTGATAGAGGTCATTCCCCTCACGTGTCCGCTCGCCAACGCCGGCGAATACGGAGATCCCGCCGTGCTCCTGTGCGATGTTGTTGATCAATTCCTGGATGGTTACTGTTTTACCAACGCCGGCACCGCCGAACAGGCCGATTTTACCGCCCTTGGCATAAGGGGCCAGCAAGTCGATAACTTTAATCCCGGTCTCCAGAACCTCTGCCTGAGTTGACAACTCATCAAAGGTAGGAGCCAGACGGTGAATCGGGTTTCTTGCAGCTACCACTTCAGCTCCGTTATCAATTGGATTACCAAGTACGTTAAATACGCGGCCCAGTGTTGCTTCACCCACAGGAACCGAGATCGGCGCTCCCTGGTCAATCGCATCAATACCGCGCACCAGTCCATCTGTAGACGACATGGCGATACAGCGCACCAGGTTATCTCCAAGATGATTGGAAACTTCAAGAGTCAGATCCATGTTGCGGCCATCGCTGAGGCTCGCAACAATTTTGATGGCGTTGAATATCTGCGGCAACTGGCCGCGTTCAAATTCAATATCGACAACCGGACCCATAATGCTCACAACGCGTCCTTTGTTCATCTTCATTTCCCTCCTCGAAAGCTGTTACATATGGACCTTAAGCCCACTCATATTAAGACTGCGCGTTCGCACCAGCCACGATCTCGGTAATTTCTTGCGTAATGGCCGCCTGACGGGCACGGTTGTACGTAAGCCTAAGTTCTCCGATCATTTTTGACGCGTTCTTCGTTGCACTGCCCATGGCTGTCATTTTGGCTCCCAGCTCACTGGCCTTGCCGTTCAGAAGAGCACCATAGATTAAAGTCTCGGCATATTTCGGAAGCAGAACCTCCAGTACGCCTGCAGGTGAAGGCTCGTATTCATAAGCAGCAGATGCTCCGTGATGCCCGCCTTCCCCAACGCCTTCCATAGGCAGAAGTCTGTCTACAGTCGGAATCTGGCTGATCGCATTAACGAACCGGTTGTAGCAAATGTAGATCTCATCATAGACGCCGGTCTCGAACTGGTTCACCGCCGAATAGGCAATCGACTTGATGTCGGCAAATTTCGGGGTATCAGACAGCTCGGTGATTTCTTCTACAATGGGATATTCACGGCGCCGCAAAAAGTCACGGCCTTTGCGCCCGATCACAAACAGCGCATACTCATCCTTGGACTTATGGCGTTCTGCGATCAGCATCGTTACTTTACGCAGAATGTTCGCATTGTAGCCGCCCGCAAGACCTCTGTCCGAGGTGATGATCAAATAACCTGTTTTTTTGACAGGCCGGCTGACCAGCATCGGGTGCTGGAGATCCTGCGTACCGGCAGCAATACTCGAGACGACCTCTTTCAGCTTCTCTGAATACGGACGGGCTGCTTCTGCCTTCTCCTGCGCTTTGCGCAGCTTGGACGCAGCGACCATCTCCATCGCTTTGGTGATCTGTCTGGTGTTCTGAACGCTCTTAATTTGACGTTTAATATCACGCATGCTTCTTGCCATGATTTCACCACCTCTGAGCTTTGACGTATGTCAAAGCTAACTTCGTAAGCATAAACGGTAATCTCTATATATTAGCTTGTAGCAAAGCCTCTTTTGAATTTGTCGATGGCTTCCTTAAGAGCAGCTTCGTTGTCTGCTGTCAGATCCTTGGTATCCGTGATGGATTTCAGGATGGCAGCTCCACTGCTGTCGATAAAGGCCAGGAATTCCTTCTCGAAACGCTTAACGTCCTTGACAGGAATATCATCCAGATGTCCTTTGACAGCGGTGTACAGACTAACCACTTGATGTTCAACGCCAAGCGGCTGGTTCACGCCCTGTTTCAGGATCTCCATCATACGTGCACCGCGGTTCAGACGGGCCTGTGTTGATTTGTCCAGATCGGAGCCGAACTGGGAGAAGGCTTGAAGCTCACGGTATTGAGCCAGATCCAGACGCAGGGAACCGGCGACCTTCTTCATGGCTTTGATCTGTGCGGAGCCCCCTACACGGGATACGGAGATACCAACGTTGATCGCCGGACGCTGACCGGAGTTGAACAGGTCAGATTCCAGGAAGATTTGGCCGTCTGTGATCGAAATTACGTTCGTTGGAATGTAAGCCGATACGTCAGAAGCCTGTGTTTCGATGAATGGCAGCGCGGTTAATGAACCACCACCAAGCGCATCACTAAGCTTAGCCGCACGTTCCAGCAGACGGGAGTGCAGATAGAATACGTCACCTGGGAAGGCTTCACGGCCCGGTGGACGGCGGAGCAGCAGGGACAATTCGCGGTAAGCCGAAGCCTGCTTGGACAGGTCATCATAAATGACAAGCACATGCTCGCCCTTGTACATGAAGTATTCGCCCATAGCGCAGCCTGCGTACGGAGCAATGTAGAGCAGCGGAGAAGGCTCGGAAGCCGACGCGGTTACAACGATAGTGTAATCCAGCGCGCCATGACGGCGGAGGGTTTCTACTACCTGTGCTACAGTAGATTGTTTTTGTCCGATAGCAACATAGATACACTTCATCCCGTTGCCCTTCTGGTTGATAATCGCATCAATTGCGATTGCTGTCTTACCTGTCTGACGGTCACCAATGATGAGCTCGCGTTGTCCGCGGCCGATTGGCACCATAGCATCGATAGCCTTAAGACCCGTCTGCATCGGTTCGTGTACCGACTTACGGTCGATAACCCCCGGTGCATTATGTTCAACCGGACGGAATTCTGTAGTAGCGATCGGTCCCTTGCCGTCAAGCGGCTGGCCCAGTGCATTGACTACGCGGCCCAGCATGGCTTCGCCAACCGGAACCTGCATGATCTGTCCGGTACGTTTAACCTGATCACCTTCGCGGATCTCTTTGTATTCACCCAGAATAACAACACCGACGTTGCTTTCTTCCAGGTTAAGCGCCATGCCCACTACCCCGTTGGAGAACTCCAGCAGTTCCCCTGCCATTGCGTTTTCCAGACCGTAGACACGGGCGATACCGTCGCCGACTTGAATGACGGTGCCGATTTCGGCCACTTCGATATCGGCTTTATATTGCTCAATTTGACTTTTGATCAAAGTGCTGATCTCTTCAGGTCTGATGCCCAATATCCTCACCCCTATCTTCTTTGCTTATCATTAAAGGATTTCTCAAGACGCGTAAGCTTACCAGCCAGGCTTCCATCATACAGCGTATCGCCGATTAGGACCTTCAGTCCGCCGAGCAGGCTTGTATCGACAACATTGGTTACACGAATCTTACGGCCGGTAAGCTGGCTGAATTCAACCGCAACACTATCCTGTTCAGCTTGATTCAGGGAATAAGCGGAATAGACAGTAGCGTAGCCAATGCCAAGAGCATCCCCTTCAATCTTGATATACTTGGCAAGCAACTCTTCGAAAATATCGGTTCTGCCCCGCTCTACCAATAATTGTACCGTGTTCATGACCGCTTCCGAGACTTTACCTTGAAGTGTCCCGCGCAGCACATTCAGCTTGTCGGATTGCGAGATGCGGGGTGCCAGGATAAACCGTTTCACCTCTGCATCATTATGAAGCACTTCGACGACTAATTTGAGCTGTTCTTCCACTTGAAGCGTAATGCCTTCATCGACTGCTGCACTGTACAAGGCTTTGGCATAGCGCCCGGCAACTACCGTATCGCGGCTCATGATCGGCCTCCTACCTCTTTGAGGTATTGATCAACAAGCTGTTCCTGCTCGCCG
Organism: Paenibacillus sp. FSL R7-0204; assembly: GCF_038002225.1. NCBI lineage: Bacteria > Bacillati > Bacillota > Bacilli > Caryophanales > Paenibacillaceae > Paenibacillus > Paenibacillus sp. FSL R7-0204. The sequence goes on along the minus strand of NZ_JBBOCA010000001.1, from coordinate 782,927 downwards.
TCAGCTGCAACTTCCTTCTCAAGCAGCTTCGAGGCAATGCGGACTGAGGCTGTACCCAGCTCGCTGCGCAGCGCTTCAACCGCTTTGTTCTTCTCGTTCTCAATGTCGCGTACCGCTTCATCTTTCAGACGGCTTGCTTCCACATGAGCCTGCTCGAGAATCTTGTCAACCTGGTTATTGCTGGTAGCCTGGGACTGCTGAATGATAGCCTGTGCCTCTTGGCGCGCCTGCTGCAGGGCCTGCTTCTGCTCTTCTACATAAGCGACCGCCTGCTCTCTGGTCTTGGCTGCTTCATCCATTTGCTGCATCACCATTTCGCGCCGTTTCTCCATAATTCCGAACAGCTTGCTGAAGGCAAACTTGCTAAGCAGGAAGTACAGAACTCCAAATGCGACAATGGAAAATACTATATTGGTCCAAACGATATTCACTGAGGTCACTCCCTTCCGTTACCGCGGCTTGCGGACATATACAAAAGTAAGGCGCGGATGGCACTTGCCCTCCCCGCCAAACCGTAAAAACGGTTTATTAAGTAAACATGATCAGGAACGCGATAACTGTAGCGGCCAAAGGAATAACTTCCACGATACCTACACCGATAAACATTGTTGTCTGCAGTGCGTTACGTGCTTCCGGCTGACGGGCGATAGATTCCACCGTCTTGCTGACGATCATACCGTTACCCAGACCTGCGCCGAGTGCGCCCAAACCAACCGCGATTGCTGCTGCTAAAAATTCCATTTGTAAATATCCTCCTTTAATTTCGGTTCTTTGTGTAATGTCTTAATAATATAAAATCTCCCGCGAAGGTTTCCGGCACCTGCCGCTATCCTCACGGCAGCTTATTAATGCGCTTCTTCCTCGTGGATCGTCATCTGTGCGATGTAGACCATCGTCAGAATCGTAAAGATAAAGGCCTGAAGCGCCCCGACAAAGATACTGAAACCTTGCCAGATGGCCAGAAACGGAATACTGAACAGTCCCAGCTTCAGAATGACGGTAATCAGAACCTCGCCGGCAAAAATGTTAGCGAATAGACGAATGGCAAGCGCCACTGGCTTCGCCAGGTTCTCAATGATGTTCAGCGGCAAGAAAATTGGAAACGGCTCAATATAATGTTTGAAATAATGCTTGCCGTTCAGCTTGATGCCTAAGTAGTTCATGAGTACAAACACAACGATCGCAAGTCCTGCGGTTACGTTGATGTCTGCAGTCGGCGATTTGTACCACAGAATCTCAGCATGCGCGCCATCGGCCAGGTTCTTAGTTGCTTCGATAACATGTCCGAAGACTGTAACTGGACCATCGGCCTCTGTAATAACGGAAAACGGCAGACCAAGGAGATTGGAGACGAAGATAAACAGTATCAGCGTCAATCCCAGTGATATGTAAGGCTTTCCCTTCTTCAGATCCATGGCGCTGCTGATCAGTCCCTGTACAAATTCAACCACCCATTCCATGAAATTCTGGAGTTTGGACGGATTCTCAACCGACAGGTTGCGGACGGAGAGCATAACCAGTACGAATACTATCACCGAGCTGATTACCAGCATCAGCACAGCAGACAGGTCAATCGGTATTCCGCCAACATAGATTAAAGGCATTTCGTGCATAGTATCATCCCCCTTTCTCTTTAATATGGCTACAGCTTATTCTTGATTCCTAGATATATCCCCACGGGAATAGCCAGAAGCTGGGGGATGAACAGGCCGATAATCGTTGCCTCCAGCGAGAAATGCTCATATTTGACTGAAAACATGGTAACCAGAATTCCAAAACTGATTCTTGTAGCAAAACCAAGGCTGAAGGAGCTTTTCCCTTGCTTCGCCACCGCTGCTGTCACTCTTCTGACCTTAAGGGCCAGATAACGGAAATTAACCAGTCCTGCCAGCAAGCCGAGTGTCATTCCCAGAGTAACTGCACGGGTCTCATGATGGAGAGCCCACCCCATTACCAATCCTGCCATAATGATTACTGTCACCCTGGTGACGATATTGATTACGGGAGTCATATTATCCATTTTGCTCCCCCAAAAAATTTTTGATTAGCAAAGCAACATTCACAACTCCGAGAATCAACCCGGCAATTGTTCCGATAGCCAGCCAAAAGGCAGGTCCGTCCATCAGATTGCGCAGCCACTTTGCCACAAAAAAGCCTATTACAATGTAAGCGGCGAGCAAGCTGCCCGCACCCCCGAGTACTAGAGCTGTACGCCCCAGCCCAGGCTCATTCTTTGGTTCCTTCATAGGCTACAATCCCAACTAATTTTACTGAATATCCAGACTCTTTGTCAATTCACAGAAAATTGCCCAAAATCGCATGAAAATATGAAAATAATCACAGCAAAAAACACCAAAACCATATAAACCGTACAGTTTAACTGTATGCTGCTTTTATTAACGTTAGTATATTAGTTGTCTTGCCCTGTTTTATCATTTGTGAACATTGTGTGAAATTCTTCCGGACGCTCTGGAACAGCTCCGAAATGGTGCAAAATCGCATTGACAATTCTCTCGGAGGCTTTGCCGTCTCCATACGGGTTGGCGGCCCGGCTCATCGACTGATACAGATTCTGATCGGTCAAAAGAGCATGTGTCCGTTGATACACCTTCTCCTCGTCCGTCCCCACAAGCTCCAGTGTTCCGGCCTCGATCCCTTCCGGGCGCTCGGTTGTATCACGCAGCACAAGCACAGGAACTCCAAAGGAGGGAGCTTCCTCCTGCAGGCCGCCGGAATCGGTCAATATCAGGTGGGTATGCGGATAAAAGTTATGCAGGTCAACGACATCCAGCGGATCAATCAGCTTGATTCTAGGGTGTCCGCCGAGGATCTCATGTGCCGGTTCCTTCACTGCCGGACTCGGGTGCACGGGATACACAATGGCTACATCTTCAAATTCATCAGCGATTCTTTTGACTGCACGGAAAATATGACGGTGCGGTTCGCCTTGGGATTCTCTGCGGTGCGCCGTCATCAAAATAAGTCTTTTTCCTGAAGCAAAATCAAGGACCGGATGCCGGTAGTCCGGCTGTACGGTATATTGAAACACATCGGTTACGGTATTGCCTGTGATATAAATACTTGATTCTTTTTTGTTCTCGTGTCTCAGGTTACCCGCTGACCAATGAGTCGGAGCAAAATGCAGATCAGCAAGCACGCCTGTCAGCTGACGGTTCATTTCTTCCGGATAAGGCGAAAGCTTGTTCCATGTCCGAAGACCTGCTTCTACATGCCCAACCTGAATCTGCTGCAGGAAAGACGCATAGCTGGCCAGGAAGGTGGTCAGGGTATCGCCATGTACAAGCACGAGGTCCGGCTTCACTTCGCGGAGCACGGGCTCCAGGCCTTCGAGCACCCGGATTGTGATTTCGTTAAGCGTCTGGCGGTCCTTCATTACGTCCAGATCATAGTCCGGGGTAATCTTGAACACCTCAAGCACCTGATCCAGCAGCTCCCGGTGCTGCGCAGTTACACAGACAATGGACTCAATCTGCTCAGGATGTCTGTTCAGCTCCAGAACCAGTGGCGCCATCTTGATTGCCTCGGGGCGCACTCCGAAAATCGTCATTACTTTAATTTTGGACATAAGCCCTTCCCTCTCTTCTGAAAACCGTGGTCTATTGTGTTGGTTCTATCATTATCTGTGCCCTTTACTTGGTTCCGTACAGTCTGTCCCCGGCATCCCCAAGACCCGGAACGATATATCCGTGATCATTCAAATGATCGTCAAGTGCGGCAACATAGATATCCACATCCGGATGAGCAGCTTGTACAGCCGCAACGCCTTCCGGAGCAGCAATCAGGTTCATCATCTTGATCTGGGTGCAGCCGCGGTTCTTGAGCGAGGTAATCGCTGCAATGGCAGAGCCGCCTGTAGCCAGCATAGGATCGATTACGATCAGCTCACGTTCCTGGACATCCGTAGGAAGCTTAATGTAGTACTCCACCGGCTGCAGGGTGTCCGGATCACGGAACAGGCCTACATGACCTACCTTCGCCGCAGGAAGCAGCTTAAGAACACCTTCCAGCATGCCAAGACCGGCGCGCAGAATCGGAATCAGTCCCAGCATTCTTCCCGATATCACCTTGCTCTGCGTTTCCTGCACTGGCGTCTGCACCGTAATGGTCTCCAGCGGGATATCACGTGTAATCTCATAAGCCATAAGTGTTGCTACTTCATCGACATGCTCCCTAAAGTCTTTTGTGTTGGTCCGCACATCGCGAATGAATGTCAATTTGTGCTGAATCAATGGATGATCGCAAATCACCAATTTTCCCATGTTGTCCCTCCGGTAATTGTAAGTCTTATTTATAGCCAAAGTAAGCACTAGGCTTCTCAGGTGGCTAAATCCTATCTATTATATCATCACCAAGACTGCTTTTCACCTACAGATAGACAAATCTGCAGGCCCCCCGCTTACTGGAGATTACCAGCCCATGGAAGCTTAAGGCAATATAGCCACCTCTCTGGATATAAAACAAAGCTTAGTTTGTACGATTAAGCACTTTTAATACTATTCACAGTTCTTTCACTACTTTTATTGAAAATTCCATGAACTTTCATGCAACTTTCAGCATAATTCATACGTTTTCTTCGCAGCCATTTGTGAACATTATGTAACAGCAAACAAGTGGAAACGACTTTTCCGTCCTTTTAATGGACGGTACCGTTTCGGCGAGAAATAGAAGGATAATGTATAGCGTGAAACATATACATACTTATATTTAAAAAAGCCCTTGCGTAAATCCGGCAGAAACCGGATACGCAAAGGCGATGTTTAGAGGGACACAGATTAATACTGCAATCCAGGGTAAATCGGATATTGTTCAGTCAGCTTGGCTACCTCACGGGCCGCTTGGGCCAAGTTAGCTTCATCCTGCGGATTCTTCAGGACATTAGCAATAATCCGGCCGATTGTAACCATAGCCTGCTCATCCATACCGCGTGAAGTAACAGCCGGTGTACCGATGCGGATACCGCTGGTTACGAATGGGCTGGTAGGATCGAACGGAATTGCATTCTTATTGACTGTAATTCCGATGGAATCCAGCACCTTCTCAGCGACCTTGCCGGTAATGTTCAGGTTGCGGGTATCCAGCAGTATCAGATGGTTATCGGTTCCGCCGGATACAATATTAATGCCTTCGCCGACCAGGGTCTCCGCCAGCACCTTGGCATTCTTAACTACGTTCTCGGCGTAAGTCTTGAATGAAGGCTGCAGCGCCTCACCGAACGATACAGCCTTAGACGCAATCACATGCATCAGAGGTCCGCCCTGGGAACCAGGGAAGACTGCTTTATCAATAGCGGCAGCCCATGGCTGTCTGCATAGAATCATCCCGCCGCGCGGACCGCGCAGGGTTTTGTGCGTAGTTGTAGTGACGAAGTGGGCATGAGGAACCGGGCTCGGGTGAAGACCGGCAGCCACCAGACCGGCAATATGGGCCATATCGACCATGAACAGAGCACCCACATCATTCGCAATCGAACCGAGTGCGGCAAAATCAATCGTACGCGGGTATGCGCTCGCACCGGCAACGATCATTTTGGGACGATGCTTGAAGGCCGCTTTGCGCACTTCATCATAATCGATCAGGAAGGAATCCTCCTGTACGCCATAAGCCACGAAGTTATACAGAATGCCGGAAGCATTCACCGGGCTGCCGTGGGTCAAATGGCCGCCATGCGCCAGATTCATACCGAGAACGGTATCGCCGGGCTTGAGCGCAGCCAGGTATACAGCCATATTGGCCTGTGCGCCGGAATGCGGCTGCACGTTGGCATGCTCGGCACCGAATAGTTCCTTCGCACGGTCGCGGGCCAGGTTCTCAACAATATCCACATCCTCACAGCCGCCATAATAACGCTTGCCGGGATAACCCTCAGCATATTTGTTCGTAAGTACGGAGCCCATGGCCTCCATGACGGCTTCACTTACAATATTCTCTGAGGCAATAAGTTCAATGTTCGCACGCTGGCGGCTCAGTTCGAGGCCCATCGCTTCCAGTACTGCCGGGTCACTTTTACGCAATTGTTCCATGTTTCTAATTTCCTCCCTGTAATTCTGATTTATGTGGTGTTAGTTAAAACCTCTCACTTCAGTCACAATTCGCGGAACCGCTAGTCTCAGGCATGCGGTACACAGCCCGTTCCCCGCCGATCAGCGGCGGTCTGCTCCACGCGGCATTAACCCGGGCAGCCCCGATAACCCGCAGGCTTGGCCGGTAAGGTACGGCAATCCGGCGCAGATGCATGCCGATCAGGGTCTCCCCGATATCTATACCGCCATGAGCTTCAATGGTCTCTGCCAGCACCGGATCTGTCATGGACTGGTAGGCCGCAGCAGCCATGGAGCCTCCTGCTCCCGGAATGGGCACAGCCGACACCTCTCTAAGGCCGAGCGATTCCAGCAGAGCGCGTTCCATCACCAGCGAACGGTTCAGATGCTCGCAGCACTGGTAGACCGGGTGAAAACCAAATTCATCCGCAATCTGCCTAATCCCCTCCAGCAGCTGCCGCGCAACCTCCAGCGCACCGCCTGTTCCAATCCGCTTCCCCGCCACTTCGCTGGTGCTGGCTCCGACGACCAGGATCTTCCCCGGACCGAGCTTGCCCGCTACCGCAAGTTCACGCGTTACCGCAGCAGTGGCTGCAGCCAAAGAGAGTTCCCCGCCGCCCGTCAGCTGCTGCTCTGCAGCCGCCATACCGGATAAGCGGTCATCCCCTGACTTCTGCTTCAGGACTTCTTCCATCTTACCGCCCCCTTCAACCGTTTCTGATTTCCATGGAGATGCAACTTTTAAACAAAAAAGAGCAGTCCGCAGGTTGAACTGCGGATGTGCTCTTTTGCCCAGGCGACCGGCCGTTTATTCCAGGTGCTCCATCGTGGTTTCATCCACACTTGTCGCCAGTTACACCGGAACCGGATCATATTTATTACATCTTAAGGGATAGCCCTCAAAAAATCAACCACTTCAAAGCCGTCTTAGCGATTCAAGCTTATCAAGCAGACCGTACAGCGCCGTGCGGATCTCGGCCGCCGTCAGCTCGTAATCTTCACGCGAGCCGCCGAACGGATCACTGATATCGAAGCTGGGGATACGTTGGCGGATCTCAATCATCCGCTGCATAGCCGCTGCATCCGGCTCGGTGCCCAGGGCCAGATTCAGCTCCGCCTCCGCATACAAACTGTCCAGCTCCCGGATATCAGCGTTCACGGATTCCTGCGTCTGGACATACTCCTTAAGGGTATGGGTCTTGGTAACAGCATCAGGAAAATACTGAAGCAAGTGCCGCTTATGCGCTCCTGTCAGGGTAAGAATCAGATCGGCCCAGGCCACCGCCTCCCCGTCCAGCTGTGAGGATACGATGCGGTCCTGAATCCCTTCATCTTGCAGAATGCCCGCAGCATGTCTGGATATGGAAGTACCCGGGACAGCAGAAACTCCGGCAGACCGCACCTCCACATGAATGCCCCGCTCCTTCGCAAGCTTCCGCAGAAGCCCTTCGGCCATGGGACTACGGCAGGTATTACCTGTGCAGACAAATAAAATATGCAGCAACCTTTCCACCTCCGGTAAACATTATAATTTCGGCTCAGTACAGCCTAAAAATTATGGGTATTGCCGTTATTGTATCAAAAGATGAACATCAAGCCAAACGCAAGGAGAATGGCTCCGCCCAGCGCTTCCCCGTACTCTCCAAGCCCGCGGCTCACCCTCCTGCCCAGCAGCAGCCCTGTAATGGACATGACGCCGCCGCAGGCACCGAAGGCCAGCACGGTTAGAATAATACTATTCACAAACATCCCGAGTGAAACCCCCACTGAGAACGAATCTACGCTTACGCTGAGAGAGATCAGGAGCATCCCCCAGATCGTCCGGTGATCCATCTGCCGGCTGCTGCCGCCATTGTCCTGGCGGAAGGAATTGAACACCATATGTCCGCCCAGCAGAACTAGCAGGCCTCCGGCAGCATAGGTGGTAACCTGTCCCAGCAAATGGCCGACATAGCTGCCCGTGAACAAGCCCAGCAGCGGCATCAGCACATGAAAAAAACCAATTAGCAGGCTAAGCTGCAGCACATGCAACAGACGGATGCCCCTCATCCCGATGCCCACGCCCAGTGAGAACGCATCCATCCCCAGCGCAACTGCCATAATAGCTATTGTTACTAACTGGCCCCAGCCCCCATGTAATCCGCCCCAACCCCCATATATTCCGTCCCAGCCCATGAATAACCCTCCACCCTGAGTCCGTAAGTTCTTGTACAACAACGATATGCGGACAAGATGGTATTCATGACTGCGGGGTGGATGGAAGTAGATGGATATTCTGGCTTATCACGGACTGAGAAACCGTTATTTTTGAGAAAAATCACTTTTGCGCGGGCTAACGGACTCCCTAGCGCTTATCCGCTGACTTCCACGCCTAAATGAGCTGACGGATAGGAAATAAGCGCAATACAGTCCGTTAGGCCTGGAAAAATGAACAAATAGGCAAACATAACGGCATTAGGGTCCGCAAGGCCATCCGGAATGAACGGGGGGATAATAATTCGGCGTTAGTCTGTGTCGATCACCGAACCACCGGCGGCTTTCATCAGCCGGTTCATAATGGCTGCGCCGAGGCCCGTGACCGGGCAGGCCTCGGCCAGAATGTACGTGGCCCCCGCTTCATCAAAACGCCGCAAAGCGGCATACAGGAAGCGGGCAGCCTCCTCCGGCGAGGACAGCGAGCCGAGAGACACCGTGCAGGCGGCCGGGTCGGCGGGATACAGGGCCCTATGCTCCTCGAAGAGGAGCATGCCCGTGATCTCGCCCGCCCGCTGCGCCGCCTGCAGCAGCCCTGCGGCGGTCTCCGCCACGCGCTGCGCGGAGGAGCCGCGTACGATGCCAAGCGCGCCGCGCGGGGCATAGTGCGTGTACTTCATGCCCGGCGCGCGCGGCGCCGGGCTGCTGCCGGCTTCGCCGACGCCGGGCTCCGCTGCCGGCGGCACAGGCACGGACCCGCCGCCGGATGCACCGGCAGGCGTGTTCGCCCCGGCGGCCGGCTTCGCTGCGGCCGCCTCAGTGCCAGTCACCGCCGCGAGCTGCTCGGCGGTGATGCCCCCGGGACGGAGCACGGCTGCCGTCCCGTCCGGCTGCACCTGCACCACGGTCGACTCCAGGCCGACCCCGGCCGCGCCGCCGTCCAGAACCCCGCCGATATATCCGGCGAGGTCCTCCAGCACATGGGAGGCCAGCGTCGGACTCGGCCGCCCGGAGCGGTTGGCACTGGGCGCAGCAACCGGACAATCCGCCGCGCGCAGCAGCGCCAGCGCCACCGGATGATCCGGCATGCGCACGCCAACCGTATCCAGGCCCGCAGTTACAAGCGGCGAGAGGACGCCGGGACGCACCGGCAGCACCAGCGTCAGCGGGCCGGGCCAGAACGCATCGATCAGCGCCGAGGCCACCGGATGCACCTCCGTCACCAGACGTTCGAGATCCTCCCGCCGGGCAATATGCACGATCAGCGGGTTATCGGAGGGACGGCCTTTGGCTGCGAATACCGCTTCGACCGCTGTGGTATTCCGCGCATCTGCGCCCAATCCGTACACTGTTTCCGTCGGAAAGGCCACCGTCTCCCCGCTCCGCAGCAGCGCTGCCGCTTCCGAGATCATGCCCAAGTCACTCCCGCTCACCGGCAACCCGGCAGAACTCCCTGTTCCGCCATCCGTTCTCTCCTTGCCGGAAGTAAGACCCCAGTACAGAGTGGACTCTATATGACCGCTGCGGCGCTGGGCCGCGAACGGTGAATGTTTATCTTCTGTCATCTATCATCACTAGCTTTCTAAATTGAATTATTACGATACAGAATCATCCTACCGGATGAAAAGGATTACCTTCGCGCCAACACAATGTATGCTGTTTTCCATATACATTTGGCCCATATGGCCCTGTACCAGCTGATTGCATTAGGTTATAGGCACCTTGTCCACAACAGCAGGAAACTATGGTTTCCTCTACAACCAAAAACGGCCCCCTCAGGTGGAGCCGCTTCTGCTCAAGTGCTGCAATCATCGTACCATATCCGGCACAAAAACTGTAGAATTCAATATATGTTTACGCCATGCTTCTCAGACATTCAGGCGAACAGCCCGCAGATCCAGCTCCAGATATTCTTCAGCAGCTCCCACACGAAGAACTTTACCTTCGGTGCCTCAGCAGTATCACCTGAATTTTCTTGCTTGTTAGCTGAATCTGAGAGACTGGATACTGCCCCTTTCGCTGTTCCGTCCGCAGCCTTCACCTTCGCGCTGTCTCCCGAAGCCTTAGCTGAGACCTTAGTAACATCCTTCGCCCCTGCCTTCGCAGCAGCCGGTTCCGCAGCCGCAGCATCCCCGGTTCCCGCATCGATGAAGCAGAGCGGCGGAAACAGCACACACCACCAGTTCTGCCCTTTGCCTGCTCCAAGTGTGACCCGGACGGCCTCGTATTCTCCGGCAGGGTAGACCCGGCCGCCATACATTTTGGTCGGAAAAGGAACCGTCCCCAGCTCCACCTGATAGCCGTATTCAATCCCGCGCTGCGCCAGCTCTCTGCCCACCAGCTCATTCAGCTCAGGCAGATGATTACGGATCAGGGCACGGGCCTGCTCCAGACTTTGAGGATCTTCCAGCCCGGCCACCCACTCATTAATCTGCTCCACGATCCGGTCACGAATCTGGCGCTTGACCAGCTGATCCCCGGTGCCGTCCGAATTCGCCAGAATACGCAAGCGGATAGACTCCTGCGGGATCGATACCTCCGCTACGGCAGCATCACTTTTTTGCCCTTCCCAGGCCATCATCAGAATCATAAAAAAACAAATTAAAATGGCAGTATACTTAAAGGTAATCCGCAGGGAATCCCCTCGCTCCAGCTTATAATCCTCCATCTTCCGCAGCCCCTCTCCCTCTGAACCTCTTATGTTCCCAGTATGTCCAGGAATGAGAGACTGCAAACCTAGTAATCTATTATTTATGAAGTAGGAACCCTAGCGGCTAGATTTTGGACAAAAGGGATTTGCCCTTCGCGTGCGGCTGCGGCAGCGGAAGATCGTCCTCCACATCCTGCCCGTAGAGCCTTACGCTCATCGCTATCCCCATACAGGCCATATTAATCAGCAGCGAGGTTCCGCCGTAGCTGATGAACGGCAGGGTAATGCCGGTCAACGGCATCAGTCCGGTCATCGCACCGATATTCTCCAGAATCTGATACAGCAGCATTGCCACGATCCCGACAATTAGCAGCGGCCCGCCGCGGTCCCTGCATTCCAAGGCAATCAATATTAATCTGTGGATCAGGATAAAAAAGAGCATCAGCAGCGCCGCTGCGCCCAGGAAGCCGAATTCTTCCCCAATCTGCACAAAAATCGATTCCGAATACAGATACGGCACACGGTTGCTCTGTACGGAGCTGCCCTGCAGATAGCCTTCTCCCTTCAGACCCCCGGAGCCGATCGCCGTCTGGGCATTTTTCGTCTGATAGCTCGCAGTGCTGCTGGCCAGCTCAGGCACCAGCCAAGGGTCAAACCGGCTGACGAAATGGTCCCGGCCCAGCGTTTTTTCAATGAAATCAACCGTCTGTTCGTGATAGTTGATGTAGCACAGGATGAAGCCCAGAATTGCCCCGCCCGCGATAATCAGCCCGATCAGCGCATGGGAGAATTTGATATGTCCGATCCATAGCAGGCCAAGCAGGATTACGATATAGCTGAGCGCATTGCCCAAATCATTCTGGACGATGACCAGCGCGCACGGCATGAATGCAATCAGACCCAGCGGCACGACATCGCGCCAGAACTGGAGCCGGGTTTTATTTTTGCGGACAAGCATGGTGGTCAGAAAAATAATCAGAATCAGCTTGAACAGCTCCGCCGGCTGAATGCTTAAATCTCCGATACCGATCCAGCCCTGGGCACCGTTCTTCACCTTGCCGAAAAAGCTGACCGACAGCAGAATCCCGATCCCGGCGATATAAATATAGAGTCCATACCGCACCAGCAAACGGTAATCGAACAAGGAGATCAGGATAAAAGCGATAAAACCCAGCGCATAATACTGCAGCATGGTGAGATGCATACCATCCAGGCCGTCTCTTCCGTGAGTCACGCTGTAAATGGAGAAGATACAGATCCCCATCAGCACAATCAAAATAAGCACAATGCTGCCGTCTATTCTTTTGATTCTCTGCAACATAAGGATATACCCCTCAACCTCTCCGGATTAGGAATCCGCCCGCTGCACCCAGCCCAGGCTTCAACCCACTAATTTCCATTGTAATTCAATTGGGAGCATCTATTCAATTTTTCTATTTCTGCATAGCTGATCCACTTCATCCTGCTTCTAAGAACGGCAGCTGCAAAAAAATACCGGAACCCTTCGTTAACGAAGAATTCCGGTATTCAGGTATCGCTCAGCTATTCTCAATAGGTCAGCTTCTTTTGGCAGGAGCCGGGGAAGAATACAGCGCAGGACTTGGCAGATCCTCCTCCACCTCTTGCCCATGCAGACGCACGCTCATGACAAGCCCTATGCTCGCCATATTGATCAGCAGTGAGGTTCCCCCGAAGCTGATGAACGGCAGCGTAATCCCGGTCAGCGGCATCAGGCCCAGGAAGGCCCCGATATTCTCAAAAATCTGGTACAGCAGCATCGCCACCACCCCGACGATCAGGAACGGCCCGCCTCTATCCTTGCACTCCAGAGCAATTAATATCATCCGGTGAATGAGGATAAAGTACAGCAGCAGCACCAGCGCCGACCCGACAAAGCCGTATTCCTCCGCAATCTGGACAAAAATGGAGTCCGAATAGGTGTACGGGACACGGTCGGTCTGCACCGAGCTGCCCGTCATATAGCCTTCTCCGCTCATTCCGCCGGAGGCGATCGCCATTTTGGCGTTCTTCGTATGATAAATTGCCTTGGCCGTTGCCTTATCCGGCACTAGCCACGGGTCGAAGCGCTCAATCCAGTGTGAGCGTTTGATATCTGTCAGGAAATCCTTAATTTCATCGTGATAATGAATATAGCTCATAATTCCGGCAGCCGCAGAGCCGCCTATAACCAGCAGCCCGATCAGCGCATGGGTGAACTTAATATTGCCGATCCACAGGAGACCAATCAGAATAACGATGTACGAGAGCGCATTCCCCAGGTCATTCTGGCTGATTACGATGACAAACGGCATGAGACTGAATAATCCCAGCGGGACCACATCACGCCAGAACAGCAGCTTATTTTTATTTTTGCGTACAAGCACAGCTGCCAGGAACAGAATCAGAATCAGCTTGAACAGCTCCGCCGGCTGAAGACTGAAGCTGTTGCCGAACTTAATCCATCCTTGTGCACCGTTCTGCTCTGTGCCGACGAAGCTGACCAGAATCAGAATGCCAATCCCCGTGATGTACACATATAACGCATATTTTACAAGCAGGCGATAATCCACGAACGTCAACCCGATAAAGGCAACAAAGCCCACGATATAGAATTTGATCATCTTAATATGCGACCCGTCCAGCCTCTCACGCCCGTGGGTCACACTGTATATGGAGAAAATGCTGACTACCATCAGCAGCACAAGTATCACCAGGATGACGCCGTCAATCTTCTTAATCTTCTGAAGCATATTCTGTCTCCTTACTCAGTACTGGTTCTTCCCGTTCTTGTCTCCCGGCAGCAGCCCAGGCAGAAGTTCCGTCATGTCTATTGTAAAGGAAGGAGCCGCCTAAATACAATTTCCATCGTTTGGGGGTACTCTGTCAGGCGAATAGCCGGGCCGCCTCCCCTGCAGCGGACTGAGTGGACCTTATTCGCTGCAAAAGTACCTTCCCGGAAGTTATGCGGACAGAGAGGACGCTATTCGTTCAGTTGGTTGCTCAAACAGGCTTGTTTACAGGTAATAAGGTCTTCTCAGTCCACAAGAGTTGGTCATTTCGCGTTATTTGAGCAAATAGCGTCTTCTCAGTCCGTTCCCCGTCACCGGCGTGCAATCCCGAGCACATGCCGGGGAATCCCGGCGAGATCATCGATGGTGATGATCTCGTCCCAATGTCCAGCGGCCCGCAGCAGTCCGGCCACCTGCCCGGCCTGCCCCTGGCCGAGCTCAAAGCCGACCAGGCGCGGCGGAGCCGGGAGCAGCGGCAGCTGCTCCATCATGCGGCGGTACGGGTCCAGCCCGTCACCGCCGCCGTCCAGTGCCGTGCGCGGCTCATGATCGCGCACCTCGCGCTGCAGCCCGGCGATGTCGCCGCCGGGGATGTACGGCGGGTTGGAGACGAGGATATCCGTCTCCACCCCCGCGAACGGCTCGAGCAGATCGCCGAGCCGCAGGTCCACCGCCGTGCCGTGCCGCTGCGCATTGCGCCGGGCCACGGCCAGCGCGCCGGGCGAGATATCGCCGGCGCAGACCCGCCACGCCGGCGCTTCCGCCGCTAGCGTGACGGAGATTGCCCCGCTGCCGGCGCCGATATCGACGGCGGTCAGCGGGTGTGCGGCTTCGCCCCGCCCCCCCGCCAGCCCGTCCGGCCATAGCTCCGCGCCGTACTTCAGGATCGCCTCGACGAGCAGCTCCGTCTCCGGGCGGGGGATCAGCACATCGGGCGTGACCTCGAAGGCCCGGCCGTAGAATTCCTGTTCGCGGGTGATGTATTGCACCGGTTCTCCCGCCGCCCGGCGGGTCACCAGCGCTTCCCAATCGGCCTTGCGCGCCAGCGGGAACGGATCAGCCAGCGCCATATAATAAGCCGCCCCGGACAAGCCCAGCACATGCTCCAGCAGGAGCTGGCTGCTGCGCTGCGGCTCCGTAAGGCCGTGTCCGGCCAAAAAAGAAGAAGCCTCCGCAAAGGCTTCCCGGATGCTTTGCACGTCAGGCATGACATAAGAGTCGTGTTTCAAAGCATTATTCTCCTTTTTCCATCAATTCTGCTTGTTCCGCAATTGACAGTGCCGAGATAATCTCGGTAATATCCCCGTTCATCACCTGATCCAGACGGTGGAGGGTTAAGCCAATCCGGTGATCCGTCACACGGCTCTGCGGGAAGTTGTAGGTACGGATACGCTCACTGCGGTCACCGGTTCCCACCTTGCTTTTACGTTCTCCGGAATACTTCGCTTCCTCTTCCTGACGCTTCAGATCCGAGATCCGGGTACGCAGCACCTTCAGCGCCTTATCCTTGTTCGAGTTCTGGGACTTGCCGTCCTGGCAGGTAGCCACGATCCCCGTAGGTACATGGGTTACACGTACTGCTGATTTGGTCGTGTTAACGGATTGTCCGCCCGCGCCGCTCGAACAGAAGGTATCGACACGGATATCCTTGTCATGAATCTCGATTTCGAAATCTTCCGCTTCCGGCATTACCGCAACCGTAGAGGTAGACGTATGGATACGTCCGCCGGATTCTGTGGTAGGTATGCGCTGCACACGGTGTGCGCCGCTTTCGAATTTCATTTTGCTGTAAGCGCCGCGCCCGTTAATCAGGAAGATCACTTCCTTGAAGCCGCCGAGATCATTCGTGTTCACATCCATCAGCTCTACGCGCCAGCCCTGGGTATCGGCATAACGGGTATACATCCGGTAGAGATCAGAGGCGAACAAGGCCGCTTCGTCCCCGCCGGCTGCGCCGCGGATTTCCACGATTACGTTCTTGTCGTCGTTAGGGTCCTTAGGCAGCAGGAGCAGACGAATCTTCTCCTCAAGAATGGCCTGACGCCCGGACAGCTCATCGATCTCCATCTTGACCATTTCTTTCATTTCATCATCAAGCTTCTCGGCCTGCATCATCTTCGCAGCTTCGAGCTCTTCCATTACGTTCTTATATTCGCTATACGCCTCGAAGGCGGGCTGCAAGTCGGATTGTTCTTTGGAATAGTCCCTCAGTTTCTTACTGTCGCTTGCAACATCCGGGTCACATAGCAGTTCACTGAGTTTCTCATAGCGGTCCGCCAGGGATTGCAATCGGTCCAACAAGGGAATTCACCTCTCCTGATTCAAATTCTTCGTTCCATATTACTTTAAATTGTTGCTACAACTGAAGTAGATATACGACTTTATATTATACCACCACAAGCCTCAATTGGCTACACTGCCAGCGGCGGGAATGGGGATATCTTTTGAAAAAAGATTCAGATGACACAAAGAAACCATCCAGCAAGCAAACCTCTACTCCTGAATGGCCTCTCTATAACAAGCGAAAAGTATCTATACGTTGAACCGGAAATGCATAACGTCGCCGTCCTGCACCAGATATTCCTTACCTTCCAGACGCAGCTGCCCGCGTTCCTTTGCACCGTTCATTGAGCCTGCCGCCACCAAATCGGTGTAAGCTACAACCTCCGCCCGGATAAAACCGCGCTCGAAGTCCGTATGAATCACGCCCGCTGCTCCAGGGGCCTTCGTGCCCTTGCGGATGGTCCAGGCACGAACCTCTTGAACGCCCGCAGTGAAATAAGTGTACAGACCCAGCAGCTTGTAAGCCGCTTTGATCAGACGGTTGAGCCCGGATTCCTGCAGCCCCAGCTCCTCCAGGAACATCTCCTTGTCTTCGCCTTCCAGCTCTGCAATCTCTGCTTCCACCTTCGCGCTGATCGGCACGACTTCAGCATTCTCGGCCGCTGCGAATTCACGGACCTGCTGTACATAAGGATTCTCCTCGGCAGTCGCCACTTCATCCTCGCCCACATTCGCCGCGTACAGTACCGGCTTCAGGGTGAGCAGGTGAAGATCACGCACGATCAGGCGCTCATCGTCAGACAACTCCAGACTGCGTGCAGGCTGGTCCTGATACAGGGCTTCCTTGACGCGCTCCAGTACTTCTACTTCCTGGGCGTATTTTTTGTCGCCGCCCTTGATGTTTTTGCGGGAACGCTCAATCCGCTTCTCCACGCTCTCCAGGTCAGCCAGAATCAGCTCCAGGTTAATCGTCTGGATATCGCTGATCGGATTCACCTTGCCGTCTACATGGGTCACGTTCTCATCGACGAAGCAGCGAACCACATGAACAATGGCATCCACCTCGCGGATATGGGCCAGGAACTTGTTGCCCAGGCCTTCGCCCTTGCTCGCACCGCGCACCAGTCCGGCAATATCGACGAATTCAAAAGCGGTCGGAACCGTCTTGTTCGGCTGTACCAGCTCCACCAGCTTATCCAGACGTTCGTCCGGTACTTCTACAACCCCGACGTTCGGGTCGATGGTGCAGAACGGATAGTTGGCGGATTCTGCGCCCGCTTGTGTAATTGCATTGAATAATGTCGATTTGCCTACGTTGGGAAGTCCAACGATACCTGCTTTCAAAGCCATTTATATGACAACTCCTATTTTCGGTTGGTTTGATCACCGCATGAAATACCGAACTGATCTCAAACCATTATATATTAGAACAAATTCTCCAGCAACAGCGGATGTCAAGGGCGGGGAGCCAAACTCATCTTACCGGGTAAAAAATATTTACTTGGCGCTGCCCGTTGTAAGCGGTTTTTCGACTACATCCAGCCTACATGGCACGTCCGCTCCAATTGCAATCGGTTTTTCGACTACATTTCGACTACACGTTGCGCCAGTCCCATTTTGTTCGTTTTTCCGTGAATCGTTGGCTCACACACGGCCGCACTTACTCCCGAACACTGCCCCTTATGCAAAAAGACTCCTTGAGGAGTCCAGTTACTTCGGCTGGTGCTGTGCAGAACCTTATGCCTGCCTGGTGCTACCTTCCGCCTGCGGGCTACAGCGTCTTGGACATTGTGATGTCTGTAACCTGGAAGCCCATTTTCTTGTATAGCCCGAAGGCGCGTTCGTTATGCCCGAAGACATGCAGGCCGATCTTGGCCGCCTTCAGCTTCTTAGCTTCTTCATCCAGCAGGAGCAGTGTCTGCTTACCATAGCCCCGGCCCTGGAACGGCTCAAAGATATAGATGTCATAAATGAACGCCTCCCGCACCCCGCGGTTCTCGGTCACGTTGAACCAGAGATAACCTGCTTGAGTTCCCGAAGCGTCCTCTACTACCGAATAGAAATAAGCTCCCGCCGTATTGAGGCCTTGCGGCAGGTAGCGATTCATCGATTCTTGGGCCTGCGCTAACGCTGTATCTGCATCCCAGGCACCGGCTTGTACTTTCTCTTCTGCGTAGTCGCGGGTAGATTGCTTCAAGAACGACTGAAACGCAGTTTCGTCCATCGGGACCAATGTAATCGTCATTTGGATACCTTCCTTCAGTTCTGATTATAAAAGCAAGCCTGGCGTCAGCGCCGGACCAGACGGGGCGTTCCGCGCAGTGCGGCAAGGTCCGGCGCGCCGATGCCGAACATCACCGTCCGCAGCTCCAGCTCTACCTGGGCCAGCGCCTGGTCCAGCGCCTCCTCGGAGCTGACGGCCGGACCCAGCAGCCCCCGTCCGAAGCCCGCCAGATCAGCGCCAAGGGCCAGCGCCTTGGCGGCATCGACGCCGTGCTTCAGCCCGCCGCTGCCGATCAATGCCCCGTGCGGGGAGACCGCGCGGACCTCGGCAATGCACTCCGCTGTGGGAATGCCCCAGTCGGCGAAGGCCTCAGCTGCCGCACGCCGTACCGGGTCGATGCTGCGGAACTTCTCTACCTGGCTCCAGGAAGTGCCGCCAGCTCCGGCTACATCAATGAAGGCAGCGCCCGCCTGATACAGCCGGGCGGCGGTATCGCCGTCAATCCCCCAGCCGACCTCCTTGATCCCCACTGGAATCTCAAGGGTCCGGCATAATGCCTCTATCCGCTTCAGCAGAGAACCGAAGCCGGTGTCACCCTCGGGCTGGAATACCTCCTGCAGCCCGTTCAGATGGAGAACCAGCCAGTCCGCTCCGGCAATCTCAACCGCCCGGCGGCATTCTTCTACCCCGAAGCCGTAGGCGAGCTGCACGGCTCCGACATTGGCAATGACCGGAATCGTGGGTGCCTTGGCCCGCACATGGAAGGTAGCCGCCAGCTCCGCGCGTTCTACAGCCGCGCGCACTGAGCCGACTCCCAGCGCCCAGCCCCGGCGCTCCGCCGCTTCGGCCAGCCGCTCATTAATCTTCCCTGTAGCCGCGCTTCCCCCCGTCATGGAGCTGATCAGCAGCGGGGTACGCAGCGCACGGCCTAAGAATTCAGTGCCCAGTGAGATGGTATCGTAATCCAGCTCAGGCAGCGCGTTATGGCGAAACCGGTACTGCTCGAACCCGGTTGTAATTCCGCTGCCGGCCACATCTTCATTCAGGCAGAGCCGTACATGCTCAATCTTCCGTTCCCCTGTTCTGGAGTCGGGCAGCAGAGATTTATGTCCGGCAAGGCCTGGGCCTGCTGCCTCCTGCCCTGGCGGGGGCTCTGTTACTGACGGCTCCACAGCGCTCTGCGGCACACCGTTTCGCGGCATATCATTCATGCTGTCTTCCTCCGTTTCTGCTGCACTATTCTCTTACTATAACAACATCACCCTACGGAGAATGTATGCTGTTTTTCACATACATTCGGCCCATGCGCCGTTGTACCAGCCGATTGTATTCGGTTATTAGCATACATTCAGCAACAAAGTCACTCTACGAGTTATTCAAAGACCGGTGCCGCCCCTAAAAGGCGGCGAAACCGTCTCCACTTGCAATATATCCCGCTCCATAATTACCTTCCATTATAGCACAACTATAGCACAACCCTGCTCGGCCGTTGAACGCTGGCGGGGTGCTCACTCTTCATACATGGCTTGCAATATATTCGCCCACCAGTCTGCCGGACAAGGACACCACAGGGGTTCCCCCGCCTGGATGCGTGGTGCCGCCCACATACCACAGTCCCTTAACATCGCTGGAACGGTTGCCCGGGCGGGAGAAGGTCTGCTTCACCGTATTGGAGGATATTCCGTAAATGGCCCCCTGATGCGCCAGCGTATCGCGGGCGATATCCTGCGGGGTGTATCGCTCCAGCACATCTGCTGAAGCCAGCCCGCTCACACCGTGGCTCTCCAGCACAGACATTACCCGCTCCCCGTACGCCCCCCTCTCCTCACTCCAATCACAGGCCGGGCTTAGATAAGGTGCATTAGCCAGAATGAACAGGTTACTGCCGCCCGCAGGCGCCATCTCAGGCTCGGAATAACCGGAGTGGCATACATACACAGTCGGCTGCTGCGGCGGACGTTTATGCTCGAAGATATCCTTGAATTCCTGCTCATAGTTCTCCGGGAAAAACACCGTATGATGCAGCAGCTTATCATACGTACGCTGCAAGCCCGCCAGCGTTACCAGCCCGGACAGGGAGGGTTCGTAGGCTTCAATCTTGCGGTCCGTCATTCCCGGACGAGCCGTTTCAGGCAGCAGCATCTTGTTGATGCTCAGGACATCGCCACCGGCAATCACAGTCTTGGCCGGGTAGAAGCCCTGCGCCGTATCCACACCTTCTACCGCACCGGAGACTACGGAAATCCCTGTTACCTCCGTGCCAGTAATCAGCTGCACATCCAGCTTCCGGGCGAGTGCAGACAGACCGCTGATTAATTCATAGGTGCCGCCCTTCACCCCGTAAACGCCTTCCTGAATCTCCAGATGACCAAGCATGGCGAAGATGGAGGGGGAACGATACGGCGATGATCCGACATAGGTGGCATAGCGGCCCAGCATAGCCAGCGTATTAGGATGGCTGAAGTAGCGGAGCAGCAGGTCATGCAGGCTGAGAAAAGGCCGGACCCGCACCAGATCCCGCACAAGGGAAGGGGAGAGCTTATCCCTCCAGGACAGCAGCAGCCTGTTCAAGAACTGCTTCTCGCTGAGCTGATACAGCCGCGAAGCTTCCTCCAGAAACTCCGGGAATTTCGCAGCATCTGCCGGGCTATAGGAGGCTATTTGCTCACGCATTCGCCCGGTATTCCTTGAGAAATCGACCACCTTGCCGTCTGCAAAGACATTGCGGGTGCGCGGCTCCAGCTCATAGAGCCGGACATAATCCTCCATGCGGGCTCCCGCAAGCTCATAGAGCGAGCGGAAGACATGGGGCATCGTAATCGTACTTGGGCCGCGGTCGAAGGTGTAGCCCCCCGCCTGCACACGCTGCAGCTTGCCGCCGGGCTGCTGCTGGCGTTCCAGCACAGTGACTTCCCAGCCCTCTGCGGCAAGGGTGACCGCACAGGACAGCCCCCCAAATCCGGCGCCTATGATTACTGCCTTCGGTTTCATCCATAACGCCTTCCTTTCCATTCATAGCCTGCGCGCGTGCGGCTTCCGCGCCAGGACGCCACAGCAATCAGCGACAGGCAGAGTATACTCGCCGGGAGTAAGAGACAGAACCAGAACGGCTGCCGTCCGGCAGCATCACTGGTCCGTTTCACGGCCAGACCTGCAAGCAGCGCAGCAGCAGGCCAGAGCGCCGCGCCTGGCTGTCCGCTTAGGCCATAGTACAGAACGGCGGCGGCGGGCACCGCATACAGGGACAGATACGCAATAAGCACACCCAGCAGCAGCACCGGACTGCGGCCGATACCGGCATAGATATTTTTCCGGTAGCCGTTCCATACTTGCCGGGCATTGTGGTACATCCGCATGAACACCTGCTCCGTAACATCCATGAGCGTCACTGTCCCGCCTGAACGTTTCACAGCGCGGGCCAGCGCCATGTCATCCACCAGCTCGCTGCGGATGGCCTCATGCCCGCCGCAGCTGTCGTAACTGTCCCGGTGAATCAGGATGAAGCCTCCATGAGCCGCAACAAAGCGCGGATCTCTGGAGCCGCGGACCAGCGGAATGGGCAGGTGGCAGATGATGGTGAAGACCATCAGGGGAACAACCAGCCGCTCCAGCCAGGTTCCGGTCATCTGCCGGGGGAAGCCTGTAATCATGCCGCCGCCCGCTGCTTCAGCAGCAGAGAGTGCCGCCTGAAGCGCCCCCTGCTGAAGACGGACATCTGCGTCCAGGAACAGCAGCCAGTCCCCGCTTGCCGCTTCTGCAAGCTGAGCGCAGGCATGGGACTTGCCCAGCCAGCCCTCCGGCAGCTCTTTTCCTTTCAGAACGCTTACTCTGCCGCTGCCAGCCGCTTCGGCAATAGCACCCGTTCCGTCAGTCGATGAATCATCCAGCACAATAATCTCCGCCCCGGTACTACCGGTGCTTGAGGCCAGTACGGAGGAGAGGCAATCCCCAATATTATCCGCTTCATTCCGGGCGGGGATCAGCACCGACAAGCGCAAGGTCCGGGAGGACGCCAGTGCTGACAGTGCCTGCGCCGCTCTTGCTCCCGGTGCTGCCCCCAGCTTAGGGAGCTGCGCTGCATTCCACATTGCGAACAAAAGCTGGAGCAGCAGAATACCGGTTACAGCCTGAAAGAACATATTCATCCTCTCCCTCCGCCCGGCCGCAGCAGGTCAAGCCATTCATTGGTTGATCTCCCCCGGCTGAGGAGCGGCTGGAATTCATCCGGCATATAGCCTTGATGGTTAAGAACTCTGCAGCGGTGTGACTCCAGTTGTCCGCCAAGAACAGTCTCCAGCAGCCGGGCTATCGCCGAGCGGTCCATCTCCGCCCAAGGGAGCAGCAGCGGCGCACCGGCCAGCAGCGTAGCTTCCGGCTTGGTATGCCGGAACAGGCCGTGGTATAGCGTCACTGGGACTACGGCCGTCTGCGGACTGAGCCGCAGCGCCAAGGAAGCCCCTTCCTTCAGACTCAGCGGCCGGTGCTCCAGCGGCAGGATTTCTCCTTCAGGGTACATCCAGACACTCTCACCCGCCTCCAGCAGCCCGGCTGTATAGCGCAGGGAAGCCCGCGCATCCCCTGGACTTCCGGGGTTGATGGAATACGCGCCAAGCTTCCTGAAGAAAGCATACTTGCGGAGCTGCTCCTCTTCCATCATGAAATAGTGACGCTTCCCCGGCAGCTTCCCTGCGGCGTGATAGGCCAGCAGGCCGTCCCACCACGAGCTGTGATTCATGAGGTAGAGAATCCCCCGCCCGGCAGCGGCAGCGGGCTGAAGCTCTCCGCTGAGTCCGATGAAGTGGAAATGTCTGCGCAGCAGGTACATGGAATTATAACGATAGAATAACCAGTCAAACCTTCCCGATGGAATGGCTTCCAGCATAGCGCAGACTCCCTTCGGCTAAGAAGGCGCCTGCCCCGGCGATCACCGCGCAGGCAGGCAGCCCCTCTGTCAGGCTGATTAGGCCGAACAGAATCAATATCGCCTGATACAGGCGGGTGCCCCGGCGGGCAGCCAGGCGGGTGAGCGGCACAGCCGGGAGCAGCATGGACAACGCAGCGCCTGCAATCAGCCAGCCGCCAAAATTGCTCCAGGGCACCTGATAGAAGCCCCCGCCGCCCTCCCAATGCCAGAAGTTCCTGGCATGGGCAACAGGGTCAAGCACCAGATCCATCAGGACCGTCCAGAAGCCAACCTGCACCGCCCGCAGCAGCAGGAGCCGGAGGCCGCGCTGTCCGAAATCATGGCTGATCAGCACAGCATTGCACACAACGGCAATCCAGGCGAAGCCCAGTGTAACCGGCACACCAAACAATAAAGGCCCGAGAATCGTAGAATAATTATAATCCCCAAACAACCGGCCGGAATGCACACCTACCCATTCGACGGCCATTCCGCCTAACCAGATAAGAGCCGCAGCATACCAGAATCGCTTGGTCATCTGGCCTCCTGAAGAATTGACTGACCAGTCAGACATGAAGGGTTTGAATTGCCCCTTGATTACTAAGTCCAACCCGTAGGCACCATAGAATACGAGAAATAATCCGTTAGAGAACTTCAGACTATCCGGAATTCCGAACACGATTAAGAGCAGCGCACCGATGATATACCAGATCCAAAAAAGGGTTCGGACCATCGTTAGACCACCGCAGTTCTTACACCGGCATAACGCACGACCGTACGCTGGAACATCTGAAGCTTGGCTTCATCGCTGACATAGGATCTTTTGCGGAAAACATCATACCCGTCTGCCTCCACAGCATCCAGAATAGCAGCATAGAAGGATGCGGCAAGTTCAATGGCAAGACCGCTCTCCAAAGGATACGTATGCACATGCGTAAGTCCTTGCCGGAACCAGTTCAGCGCTTCTGTCCGCAACTCCTGAATAACAGCGGTGAAACGGTGATTGACCTCTCCGTCCTCAAGCTCCTGCTGGCTGTAGCCATGTCTGTCCATCACCTCAAGCGGCACGTATCTGCGTCCTCTTCTGAGATCCTCACCCACATCGCGGATGATATTCACCAGTTGCATTCCTATCCCCAGCGCAATTCCCGATGTCCGTGCTGCTTCACTCTGATCATCCCGCAGAACAGGCAGCAGCATCTCCCCTACCGTTCCCGCTACAAGATAACAGTAATCCTTAAGCTGCTCCATCGTGTCATAGGCTGTGAAGGTAAGATCTCTAAGCTGTCCCTCCATTTGCAAAAGAAACGGCTCAAGCTGAAGCTGCGGGAAGCTGCTGAACAGCCAGCGCAGCGCCGGCCAGATGAAATGCCCGTCCGCCTGCTCCAGATTCATGAAATGCTCCCGCAGCTCATGAATGCTGTACGGCGCGCCTTCCGGCTCATCCACACTATCGTCTATAATCCGGCAGAAGGCATAAATAACATGCACCGCTTCACGCCTGGGACTTGGCAGAACATCAAACGCCTTATGGAACGAAGTGGACCCTTTCTTCATCAGTTCCTCACATTGCTGCAGTATCCTTTCATCCATGTACGCTCATCTCCTTTATCATTTCCTGAACAGCAAGCTTCGCTCCCTGCATCACGATTGGCACACCGCCGCCCGGATGCACGGAAGCACCTGCGGCATACAATCCCTTAAGCGGATATGGCTTCGGCTGGGGCCGGAATACCCCCGACTGGCTCAGCAGCGGTGCAATACCGAAGCTGCCCCCGCCGTACATTCCTTCCTGCTCCGCATCGGCAGGCGTTCTCAATCTGCGCCAGATCACACTCGCGGCAAGCCCGGGGAAGCCCCGCTTCTCGGCATCCGCCATGACTTTATCGGCTAGTGCTCCGGCTATTTCCTCCCAGTTCTTATCCGGCACCGCCGGGACGGGAACAAGGAAATACAGCACGCTTTGTCCGGGAGGAGCCGCACTATCGTCCAGCGCTACCGGATTAAATACATAATAAGATGAATCCTGGGGAATTTGTCCCCGGTCAAACAGCTCGTGAAGACTGCTATTCAGACTGTCCGGCAGGAAAAACTGGTGCACCAGCGAATCCGGCCAGCGCTTATCCGTGGCTGCATAGATCAGCAGACAGCCCGAGGAGGGCTTCCAGGTTCCGCGTTTTATGGCCTTAGCCGATACGGCTCTGCCCTGATTCGCCATCACAACCGGTGCCTGTTCCTGCTTGAACACACCTGGAGGCAGCAATTGCTCTACATTCGGGAAATCTCCATTGTACAGAACAGCATCATAGGGAATCGACTGTCCCTGAACAACAACTCCGCAGCAGCGGCTTCCTTCAACAAGCAAGGACTCCACCTCGTTGCCCGTATGAATCTGTACCCCGCGGTCTTCCAGCTCCCGGGCCATGATCTGCGGCAGCATCCCGTATCCGCCCTTCAGCATCCAGATGCCAAAGGCATGCTCGGCGTAAGGAAGCATGGTGTAGATGCCCGGTGTGCGGAAGGGCGCTCCTCCAATATAGAGGCTCTGCAGGGAGAACGCATCCTTAAGCTCCTCATTCCGAAAATACTGGCCGATAGCAGAGCGCAGATTCCGGTAGGCGCGCAGGCGGATCATCAGCGACAGGTTAGCCGGACTAAAGAATTCCCGCCCGCTTGCATACCCCCGCTCCAGGAACGAGGTCCGCCCCTGCGGATACAGCACCGACATGTCCTTCATGAACCGGGTGAAGCCCTTGCCCTCTCCGGGATAGAGCCGGTCAATCTCCTCCGCCTGCGCTGAAGCATCCGCGAATTTGGTCAGCACCCGCCCGCTTCTGAAGTGAACCCGGTAGAGCGGATCACAGTGCAGCAGCTCCAAGCTGGATCGCGGAAGGCCGCCTTCTTCCAGAATACCCAGAAGCATCTCCGGCAGCAGCACGATGGTAGGCCCGCGGTCAATCCGGTAGCCGTCCTGCTCTTCAAAGGCCACACGCCCGCCCGCTTGGGCTGCCCGTTCATAGATAACCACCTCATGGCCCTGGCGGGTAAGCAGCAGTGCCGCCGTCAGACCGCCGATTCCGCTGCCTACGATGGCAATGCGGCTCATAGCGGAACCCCCGCACCTGCGCCTGGCGCGCCTGCCTGTACCGTGAACCGCCCCCGCACAGCCTGGTCATGCTCCCGCAGCAGCCGTGCGCTGATCTTGGCCGACTCAAAGATTGTAGGCAGGCCGCTGCCCGGATGGGTTCCCCCGCCGACCAGCCAGATGCCGCGTACCTCCTCGAAGGTATTATGCGGCCGCAGATGCATCATCTGCCCGAGATTATGAGCCAGATTGAAGGTGGCCCCGTTATATACATTCTGCTGGTTTTTCCAGTCGAGCGGGGAGAAGAACAGGCTCTCTTCCACTCGTCCTGCAATTCCCGCGAGCTGCGGGATCTGCTGCAGCCGCTCCATCATCCAGTCCTCTACCTCCGCACGCTCTTGCTCCCAGTTGATGTCCGCACTCAGATTAGGTACTGGCATCAACACATAGAGCGAGGACTTACCGGGAGGCGCCAGTGTCTTATCGATAACTGACGGATTATGAATATAGATAGAAGCATCCTCCGACAGAACGCCCAGCTCTGTGATCTCTCTGACATTACGCCGGTAATCGTCTGCGAAATGAACCGAATGATGCCCCAGGTCCACCTCTCCATCCACACCGAGGTAGAGCATGGCGGTGGAGCAGGAATATCTTTTGCGGGCAATCTTGGCAGGGGCATATTTCTTCAGAAGTCCAGGCTCGAACAATTGTGTCATTGCAGAACCAAAATCTGCACCAATCACAATATAATCCGCATCCACCTTCTCCCCGTTCTCCAGCAGCAAGCCCGCGGCCTGCCCGTCCTTGACGATAATGCGTTTCACTCCGCTTGCGGTATGGACCCGCCCGCCATGCTCCTGTATGACCCCAGCCATAGCCTGGAGCACTCGGTTAATTCCGCCGGTCGGATGGTACAGGCCGTAACGGTGCTCCATGTAAGACAGAATCGTGAAGGTACCCGGACATTCCCAAGGCGACATCCCCAGATACTTGGCCTGGAATGTGAACGAGAACCGCAGCCGCTCGTCATCGAAATAACGGGACAGCCGGTTGTAGACGGTGTCTGTAGCGTTCAGCTTGGGCAGCGCGTGGAACACATCTCTTTTGACATAATCCCCTAACGATTGGAACGGACGCTGCAGCAGCGGAATCACCCGCTCCAGCTTGTCGGCTTCATCTGCCATGAACCGGCGGTAGCCGCTGCCGTTGCCTGGGAACAGCCGCTCAATCTCCTCGGCCGTCTGATCCTGGTTCGTAGAAGGCGTAAATACGGTATCTTCAAAATGCAGGGAGTACAGCGGATCAAGCGGCGTAAGCGCAACATAATCATGCACAGAACGCCCTGCCAGAGTGAACAGCTCCTCCAGCAAATGAGGCATCATCAAAAAGGTAGCTCCCCGGTCGAAACGGTAGTCTCCCAGCTTCAATTCTCCTGATCTTCCGCCAACCGCCGCTTGCTGTTCATAGAGATCTACTTCATATCCTTCGGCGGCAAGCAGCATGGCGGCGGCTAACCCGCCTGGCCCTGCGCCGATTACTGCGACTTTTGCGGTATCTGTGGTTCGGATCAAGCGACATCCTCCTTCGTTCAAACATTATACAAAACCTATACAATAGTGATACAATTATCATACATACTTTGCCGGGCCATGTAAATATCATCCGCCGCACTTCCAGCAATTTGGTTGCTAGACTTGTCCATAGCAAAAGAACCGGTCAGCCCTGTACAAGGGTTCTGACCGGTTCTTTTGCTATCTACTGCCTATTAAACTCCGCTATATTTGCTACGCCCTATGCCGAATTACGGCAAATTCCTGATCGAACCAGGCTTGCCACTGCTCCGGCGGCTCCGTCATCACATAAGTGGCGTTGGTATCCTTGAGGCCGATTCCCTCATAAGCTTTGCCGCCCGCAATGAGCTGCATCTCCGGGTACAGGCTGCCCAGCCGTTCAAGCAGCTCCTCCGTATAAGGGACCAGCGTGCCATTCGTAACGGACAAGCAGACGGCTCCGATCCGCTCTTGCTTCGCCAGCAGCTCCATCACACCGTCCTCAGGCGTATTGGACCCCAAATAGATAACTTCAACCCCGTTCCTGCGCAGGAACAGCGAGAACAGCAGCAGGCCGACCTGGTGATGCTCTCCCGCCGGGCAGAAGGCAAGCACCTTGTGCAGA
This sequence comes from Paenibacillus sp. FSL R7-0204, assembly GCF_038002225.1. NCBI lineage: Bacteria > Bacillati > Bacillota > Bacilli > Caryophanales > Paenibacillaceae > Paenibacillus > Paenibacillus sp. FSL R7-0204. Next base: position 754,563 of record NZ_JBBOCA010000001.1, on the reverse strand, counting down.
TGGGCATACACCGGGAACACGTGAAAGAACTGGGATAGCCGGTTCGTTATCATATGCGTCATGTAATGCTCCTGGGCCACCGTTGCCGTCCCTTGCTCCCAGGCATCACCAACCTTCACCAGAACGGGCACCAGCACCTGGTGGACCATCGCCTCATAGCCATAGAGGGAGAACCCGAAATCGATCAGGGCGTCGGCCCGCTCACCCTGGATGTCGAGCAGCGCTGCATAGATCTGCTGCCGCATTTTGTCCAAGGCATCCTTGGGGTCACCGCCCGCAACGGACAGACGTTCATCCAGGTCCTTCTGCTTATGCTGCTTCAGCATCCGCACAGCATGTGAGATACTGATGCCCGGTTTATCGGTTTGTTCCTTCAACCAGCGAAGGTCCTCAATATTCTGTTGGTTGTACAGTCTATAGCCGGACTCGGTACGTTCCGGGACGACAGCCTGATACCGGTTCTCCCACGCCCGCAGAGTGACAGAGGGAATATCGAGCATTTCGACGACCTGTTTGATGGAATACACGATGGTTCTCACTCGCTTCCTGTTTACACTGAATACTTTTGAAGATTCAAACCTTATACAAATTATTTACACTCATTATACAATTGCATCTGTATTATGTCACCAGAACATGTATTTCGCCGCCTGCAGATAGGGTAGGGATGAAAAGCAGCGCTTATTGTAACACTAGAATATTCAGGGATTTTGCCGTCAGCTGCTTCACTTCTCCTTAGCCGGCGTTATAGGTACTTACTATACCGGGCCACCATGTAAAGCTCTGACCCGGCAGCAGACCCAGGAGGATAACTATGAATCAAGGCCGCCATCCCGTCACACCCGAACAGTTACAGCTCACGCTGGCTTCAGGTGCCATTACGGCATCCCGCCGCAAGCGCCAGACGCACTTCTTCCTGCGCCGACGCCCGAGGCTCCTGATTTCCCTGATCCTTCTTCTCCTGTGGCTGGCCGGAGTGATGCTCTACCAGACCCACAAGCCGCTGCCGCCCGGACTTTCTACGGAGAGCCCTGCTTATAAGGTCAATACGGTCGCCTTCTGGCATGATCTGACCTATCAGGACAACAGCGGGAAGCAGGCAAGGGAGGAACAGATTCTGCCCAGAATCCTGAAGATTATTGAAGAGTCCAGACAATTCCTGGTGATCGATCTGTTCCTGTTCAATAACTATACCCATACAGACCAGCAATTCCCCGCTGTCAGCAGACAGCTTACCGATAAGCTGCTAGCCCAGAAGGCCGCCTATCCCGCCATGGAGATCGTCTTCATCACCGATGAGGTGAATACGAATTACGGCTCTGCGCCGAACGCCCTCCTGGATGAGCTGAGCGCGGCCGGGATTAAGGTCATCTTTACGGATGTGGACGATCTGCGTGATTCTACACCGGCTTATTCGGCGGTCTGGCGTACCTTCATCCAGTGGTTCGGGCAATCCGGCACCGGCTGGATTCCGAATCTGATGGCCAGCGGAGGACCGGACATTACCGCCCGTTCCTATCTGAAGCTGCTGAATGTCAAGGCCAACCACCGCAAGGTCGTGCTGAGCGAGAACACCGCTCTGATCTCCTCCGGCAATGTGCATGACGCCAGCGCATATCATTCCAACATCGCCCTGGAGGTGCAAGGTCCTATTCAGGAGGATATTCTCCGGAGCGAGCAGGCAGCGGCTAATCTCTCGGGAGCCGGCCCCCTGCTAAGCAAGCCCCCTGAGTTCAAGCAGCCTGCCGCCGGTGAAGCTCCGCTTGGAGTCCGCTATCTGACCGAAGGCAAGGTGTACAAATATGCGCTGGAAGGGATTGCTGCTGCGGGACCCGGAGATGGCATCTGGATGGGTATGTTCTATCTGGCGGACGACAAAATTATTGATGCCCTGCTTGCCGCAGATGCTCGCGGTGCCCAGGTCAGATTGCTGCTTGATCCTAACCAGAATGCCTTCGGACGGGACAAAATCGGCATCCCGAACCGCCCGGTTGCGATGGACTTGGACCGCCGCTCGGAAGGAAATATCCTGATCCGCTGGTACAACACAGGCGAGGAGCAGTATCACAGCAAGCTGCTGTTCATCGCCAAGGCATCAGGCGACTCTATTGTCTTGGGCGGATCGACGAACTTCACAGCCCGGAATCTGGACGACTATAACCTGGAGAATGACCTTTGGGTGTCCGTTCCACGGGAACAGCCGTTGTATGCGGAGGTGGAGGGCTACTTCAACCGGCTATGGAACAACGAGGGCGCTGAATACAGCCTGCCGCTGGGAGAATATCAGAGTGAGACTACATGGCTTAAGTATCTCCTCTACCGGATACAGACCCGGCTTGGATTCACTACCTTCTGATGGAACAACAAAATCAACCTTACGGGTGAATGAGATTACCTGCGCGCCACTTATCCACAACAGAAGAAAATCATAATTTCCTAAACAACAACAAAAAAACGGTACCGTGTCCCAAAGGACGGTACCGTTTTTTATTCTGCTTGTCCGCTTACAGCAGCGGAGACATCAGCCGGGCTGCGGATTCCAGCAGCCGCTCCAGCAGTCTTTTCTCCATGAAGGTCTCATGGACAATCTGCCGGGTGGACTGCAAGTCACGCTCGAAGTCTGCAACAATGCGCGAGACACTCTCGGTCTGCAGCAGCAGCGCGTTCACCTCAAAATTCAGATGGAAGCTGCGCATATCCATATTGGCTGTTCCAATCGTAGCAATCTCCCCGTCTGCAATCAGCAGCTTGGAGTGGATGAAGCCCTTCTCATATTCATAGATCTTCACGCCCGACTCCAGCAGCGCCGGGAAGTAGGAATGGGACGCCAGGAACGGAATCCATTTATCCGGCTTGGCCGGGAACAGCAGGCGGACATCCAGCCCCGACATCGCCGCCACACGCAGCGCAGTCAGTATATCCTCATCGGGGATGAAGTAGGGACTGGCGATCCAGACCGATTTTTCCGCGGTAGTAATCATGGAGAAGAAAATGTTCTTGAGCGCACGCCGCTCATTATCCGGGCCGCTGGCAATAATCTGCACCGCCCCGTCTCCGGTAGTGAAGCGAAGCTGGGGGGAGAGGTAATCCTGTTCCAGGATTTTCTCGCCGGTCGTGTGCATCCAGTCCTGCAGAAAAATAATCTGCATCGTCCGCACCGCTTCGCCTCTCAGCAGCATATGTGTATCCCGCCAGAACCCGTAGGTCTTGCTGCGGCTCAAGTACTCGTCCCCGACATTCAGCCCGCCCATGAAGCCGACATCGCCGTCGATGACCACGATTTTGCGGTGATTGCGGTAATTCACCCGGCTGGAGAAAAAGGAGGTGGAGTTGCCGTAAGCAGCCACCTGCACACCCGCATCGCTAAGCTCCTTAAGGAAGGCTCTGGAGAGCTGGATGCTCCCGACCGCATCATACATGAACCGGACCGCCACGCCCGCACGGGCTTTCTCAATCAGAATCTGCTGAATGCGCGTGCCGATATGGTCCGCCCGGAAAATATAATATTCCATATGGATATGATGCTGCGCCTGCCGCAGCTCAAGCAGCAGCGTACCGAAGGTCTCTTCACCGTTGGTCAAGATGCGCGTCTCCGAGCTGAACGAAATCGGCGTCCGGCCCAGTCTCTGCGACAGACCCAGCAGCTTCTGCCGCGCAGGGCTGAACACTGACCAATCCTGGTGCATCCGCAGCGCGTCATTCTCAATCCGTTCATAGGCCATGAGATCGCGCTGGGCTTTTTTGTCATACTTGCGCCGTTTGAACACATTCTGTCCGAACAGGAAGTAGAACACCAGCCCCAGCACCGGAATCAGCGCAAGCAGCAGAATCCAGGATACGGTGGTAGAGGGATTGCGGTTCTCCATGAAGATACCGAGTCCGATGGAGATGACCGTCAATGTGGAAAAAATACTGATAATGGTTCCGGCGGTGCTGCCGAAAATCCCAAATCCAAAATAATAGAAAGCCACAAAAGCCGCTATAATGACTATGGCCTGCAGACCTCTTCTCATAGATACCCTACCTTCTCATTCCGCCGATTATCACCAAAATGACACATGTATATCTTACATTAAGAATCCGTTTCTTCCTACTGAAACCTGCAAATTTGTGTTGCTGCAGGATATATAATATAATTTCCCTGACCAATCAGTCAAATACAGAACTATCGAGTCAGAACGGGGGCCTATATAGCCTTGACCGCTAAAAGTATCACCAAAAAAGAACAAATCATCAAGACCGCCATGCAGCTGTTCGCTGTAAAAGGCTCCTCCTCCACCTCCATGCAGGAGATTGCCGAATTATGCGGGATCTCCAAAGGAAGTCTATATCTGATCTTCAAATCCAAAGAGGAGCTGGAGCGCAGTATATACATCTACTGCTTCCAGATGATCCATGATCCGCTGCAGCAGGAGGAGCAGGCAGCAGGCAGAGAGCCCCGGGAGAAGCTGCGCAACCAGCTCGAAATACTGCTCAGTCATGTGTACGAGCTGCGCGAATTCCTGCAGCGCCAATTCCAGGAGGTAGCCGGCCGGGGTGTGGCCGAGATTCCCGATTGGGTGAAGCAGAACAACGCCGCCCTGCTGCGATGGTTCCAGCAGAAGCTGGAGCTCATGTACGGGCCTGAGATTCTGCCCTATGCAGGCGAGCTGTGCGTGCTCAGCCACGGCATGATCAGCTCCAGCATCAAGCTGCTGTTCGGGCGCGAGACTGTTGTCTCCATCCCTGAACTGGCTGACCGGCTGGTGGACTGGCTGGACATTATGGTCGCCGGCCTGCTTGCTGGGCAGCCCTCCCCTCTGATCTCTTCCGCAGTCCTGGCCGTATGGGCCGAGAGTCAAGGAGAAGGGCCGGGCCAGAGCCCGCTTCAGCTGATCAAGGCGATGAAGCTCCTGCTCAGTGAAGCGGACGGAATCAGCCCGGAGCATGCCGAAGACGCTCTGGAGTCCCTGGGCATTCTGGAGAGCGAAATCCTCAGCACCCAGCCCCGGAAAGTGATCATTCAAGGGATGATTGCCAATCTTGAGGGATACCCCGGGCTGTCCGGCGAGCTAAGTCAATTGAAGATGTTATTCACACCCTATATGCACACTTCCTGCGGAATTCATTAAGGACAGAGGCGGCACGCCTGTAAGATCAAGAATAATTATATTGGAGGTTCCCTTTACTGATGAAAAGCCTAATTAATTTCTCGCTCCGCAACAAATTTGCCGTCTGGCTGCTGACGATCATTATTGTCTTCGCCGGTCTGTACAGCGGATTGACTATGAAGCAGGAGACCCTGCCTAACATTAGTATCCCTTATCTCAGCATTACTACTATTTATCCTGGAGCCGCACCCGAAGGGGTCGTGAATGACGTCAGCAAGCCGCTGGAGCAGAAGCTCCGCAATGTAGACGGCGTGAAGATGCTGACCTCCACCTCTCTGGAGAACGCCTCCAGCGTTACCATTGAATTCGACTACGGCACGAACCTGGACAATGCAACAGCAGCAGTGCGGGAAGCCTTGAACGAGGTGAAGCTGCCGGATAATGTGCAAAAGCCGCAAATCTCGCGCTTCAGCCTCAGCTCGCTGCCAGTCATCTCGCTCAGTATCTCTGATGAGAGCTCCGGCGATCTGGAGGAGCTGACCCGGGTTGCCGAGAACGATATCCGCCCGGCGCTGGAGGATATCGAAGGCGTCGCCTCTGTGCAGATTGCCGGACAATATGTCAAAGAAGTGTCCCTGAAGTTCAATCAGGAGAAGCTGAAGCAGTACGGACTGACCGAGGATACGATCAAAGGCATCATCCAGGCCTCCTCCCTGCGGGTACCGCTTGGATTGTTCGAGATGGACAAAGCACAGAAGGCTGTTGTCGTTGACGGCAACATCACTACAGTAGAGGACTTGCAGAATGTCAGCATTCCGCTGGTTCCTTCCGCCCCTGGTGCTGCCGGGGCAGGAGCTGCTGGTGCGGGAGCCGGGGCCGCTGGCGGTGCAGCTTCAGGTGGTGCTGCGGCTGGCGGGACTGGCGGTACCGGAGCTGCAACTGGCAATACCGCCGCGGGCGCGGGCGCCATGACCGGGCTGCCGACGGTGAAGCTGAGCGAGCTTGCCACTATCGAGGTAGTCGGCAAATCGGAATCAATCTCCCGCACCAACGGCAAGGAATCCATCGGGATTCAGATTGTGAAGGCCAATGATGCCAACACCGTCGATGTCGTGAACGGGGTCAAGGACAAGACAGAAGAACTGAAGAAACAATACAAGTCGATGGACCTCACCGTGCTGTTGGATCAAGGCAAGCCGATTGAGGATTCCGTGAACACGATGCTGTCCAAGGCTGCCTTCGGCGCCCTGTTCGCCGTGCTTATCATCCTGCTGTTCCTGCGCAATATCCGTTCTACCATTATTTCTATTATCTCGATTCCATTATCACTGCTGATTGCAGTATTATGCCTGCGGCAAATGGATATTACGCTGAATATGATGACGCTCGGCGCCATGACCGTAGCCATCGGGCGGGTAGTCGATGACTCCATCGTCGTCATTGAGAACATTTTCCGGCGGCTTACACTGTCCGGCGAGAAGCTGCGCGGCAGAGAGCTGATCAGCGCGGCTACCCGTGAGATGTTTGTGCCGATTATGTCTTCAACCATTGTGACGATTGCCGTCTTCCTGCCGCTCGCCTTTGTCAGCGGGATGGTCGGTGAGCTGTTCCTGCCATTTGCCCTCACTATGGTATTCGCGCTGCTGGCTTCACTGGTGGTTGCCATTACCCTGGTGCCTGCACTGGCCCATACCCTGTTCCGTAATGGACTCAAGAAGGGGAAAAAGGGTCACGAAGACAAGCCCGGCGCATTGGCGGGCGGGTATGTCCGAATCCTGGACTGGTGTCTCTCGCATAAGCTGATTACCTTGGGTGTTGCTGTCCTGCTGCTGGCAGGCAGTCTGTTCCTGATCAAGCCAATCGGCGTCAGCTTCCTGCCTTCCCAGGAAGAGAAGAATGTTACGCTTACTTTCTCCCCGAAGGCCGGTCAGACGCTGGAGGATGTGAAGGCGCTGGGCCTGAAGGCTGAGAAGTTCATTCTGGCCCAGAAGCATCTGGACAAAATGCAGTATTCTATCGGAGGCAGCAGCCCGTTCGGACTTAGCTCAGGCAATTCCGGGCTGTTCTATGTCACGTATGACAGCAACACGCCTGATTTTGACACGGTGAAGGAGAAGTTAATTGAAGGCTTAAGCCAAGAGGTGCCGGATGGCGTGTGGGGCGATCTGTCCGGCATGGCCGGAGGCGGGCTCGGCGGCAGCACCCTTACTGTCAATATCTATGGCGATACGCTGGAACAGCTCAAACCGGTAGCCGATGACATTGCCGGGATCGTTCAGGGAGATACCAAGAACTTCAAAGACGGGAAGACCAGCCTCTCTGAAGCCTATGATCAATACACCATCGTCGCTGACCAGGCCAAGCTTAGCTCACTGGGCCTAACGGCCGGACAGCTTGCGATGAAGCTGAGCCCTGCCGGAACCCGGCCTGTACTGACTGAGGTAGAGCTGGACGGCAAGAATTACAAGGTCTACATTGAGACGGACAAGGATTCCTACAATAGTATTGAAGAAATGAAGGCCGCCACGCTCACTTCGCCGCTGGGTATTACTGTACCGATTGGCGAGGTAGCAAGCATCGAACAGGGCCAGTCCCCGGATTCCATTACCCGTGAAGACGGAAAAATGAAAGTCGAGGTAACCGCCGACATTATCTCCAGTGACATTAATAGTGCCTCCAAGGCTGTGCAGGACAAAATAGATGCTCTTGATCTCCCGGACGGCGTGACCATCACCTTCGGCGGAGTCACCGAGCAGATTAATGAGACCTTCGGACAGCTTGGCATTGCTATGCTGGCGGCTATAGCGATTGTATACTTCGTGCTCGTAGTCACCTTCGGCGGCGGTCTGGCACCGTTCGCCATCCTGTTCTCCCTGCCGTTCACAGTCATCGGCGCTCTTGTTGCCCTGCTCCTGGCTGGCGAGACTTTGAACGTCTCGGCACTAATGGGCGCACTGATGCTGATCGGGATCGTGGTCACCAATGCGATTGTCTTAATTGACCGCGTAATTCATAAGGAGCAAGAGGGGATGTCTACCCGCAAGGCGCTGCTTGAGGCCGGGGCTACCCGTCTTCGCCCGATTCTCATGACTGCACTCGCGACCATTGGAGCCCTGCTGCCTTTGGTTACAGGCCTTGAGAACAGTGCCGGAATCATCTCCAAGGGGCTTGGCGTAACCGTCATCGGCGGCCTGGTCAGCTCCACGCTGCTGACCCTGGTCGTTGTACCGGTGGTGTATGAGTTCCTGATGAAGTTTCGGAGTAAGAAGACTTACGAATAAATAGGGGGATGAACTTCAGTTTCAGTTATATGGAGTGAACTGGGGAACCTCCGCTTCAGGCAGGACCGTGACTGCAGAGAATGTTTGGACTTCCGGTCGCTGTTAGGTTGGAAATTCCTGATTCGAACCGCTCTTCGCGGTAGAATTTCCAACCTAAAGGCGAACGCTATCGCTCCTACAGTTCCAAACTTCTCCTCCGCCACTCTCCCTGAAGGGGATTCTCCAGATCACAACCTATTAAAGTGAAAGCTTAAGTTCAAGACCCCCGAGCAGAAATAAGGCGCCCTTCCGATTGTTGGAAGGGCGCCTTGTTGATTGAGTATGGATGCTTATTAAGCCATGGCCGCCGCGCTGCTCTCCAGCGAAGCCTTCCAGGCACGCAGCATGTGCAGATCCTGCGGCAGGAATTCCTCCAGCATATGGCTGAGACCCAGATACAGAGGGCTGTCGGTTGCAGCGTTCATTCTCGCACAGAATTGTGGAGTCCACTTCAACAGATGCTCTTCGAGGAACCTCTCCTGAATCTCCAGAAGCTCCATCGCACTGCGGATTGAGAAGCTGTTGTACAGCATCCGCTCGTGCATCACCGCCATGAATTCCAGCTCAATGGCAATGTGGTCGTCGGCTTCGCCGCTACACTTCTTGAAGACAATACCCGCCGATGCGTACACATCTGAGAGCACGTTGCAGAATTCTTCCTCACGGCCCAGCTGAGCCGCTTCACGGGCTACGAAGGAGCTGACTGCGCGCTCGTTCATCAGACGCTTGTATTCGATTTTCTCTTTCTCGCAGATGGCCGGTAGCATCGACGGTTCCTGGCTGCACAGGTAACGCTTCAATTCACGGCCGCCTTCGGTCATCTCCGCAGCGACACTCATCTCACGGTTACGGCTCCACTGGGCGACCAGTGAGAGAGATGGTTTTCTTCCATAGAAGTCCACCAGCAGCTGATATATTAATCCCCGGCTCTCCAGCCAGCGGCTACAAGCCTCCGGCACAACAAGCGATGGAACAGTTGGTATGGTCATTTTGCAAATCCTCCCTACTTAGTTTGCCGGATGCCCAGGGTATCCTTAGGGATTGCCGCCTAGCCTTCCGGTATCATAGCTGTGCTTCGCAAAAGTAAAAGTATCTAAAGTTTGAATCTTCCGCACCTAAATTATATCGAATATGTTAAACGCTTTCGGTGAGCATTCTATGACCATTCCCTGGAATTGTCGCACTTTTGTCATAATTAGGCTGCTGCTTTGGCCTTCTGTCCCCCTATGCTTTAGATTGTCCGCTTGTGCATTGACGCAGCGGGCTGCTTTCTTTAAAATTTAAACTAAAATCAACAGGTGAAGGAGCAACGCTATGGAGCCGCTGACTGACCCTTTTGGACGCATACATGATTACCTCCGTATCTCGGTTACAGACCGCTGCAACCTGCGCTGTATCTATTGTATGCCCGCCGAAGGAATGCAATTCCAGCCGCAGGACGAGATTATGAGCTACGAGGAAATTGCCGCTGTGGTGGAGGCACTTGCGCCCCTGGGCCTGCGGAAGGTCCGGCTGACGGGGGGCGAACCGCTGGTCCGTAAGGATCTGGAGAAGCTGGTAGCCATGATCTCCGCTATACCCGGCATTGAAGATATCTCATTGACGACGAACGGGCTGATGCTTCCTGCCAAAGCGGCTATCCTGAAGCAGGCCGGGCTGTCCCGGGTGAACATCAGCCTGGATTCGCTGCGGCCGGACCGCTTCTCGATGATTACCCGCGGCGGCGATGTTGCCAAGGTGCTGAAGGGAATTGAAGCCGCTGAAGCCGCCGGCCTGTCCCCGATCAAGCTGAATGTCGTGCTGATGAAAGGCATTAACGATGACGAGATCAAGGACTTCATCGCCTTGACCCTGAACAGCCCGCTGAATGTGCGGTTCATTGAATACATGCCGATTGGCAGCGCCAGCGATGCCTGGCGGCAGACCTATCTGCCGCTGGAGACTGTAGTAGAGGCCTGCAAGGAAGCTGGCTGGACCATCGAGGAGGCCGACATGCCCTCCGGGAATGGCCCTTCCCAGAACCGGCGTGTCACCGGCGCGAAGGGAACCTTCGGGCTGATCCATCCGGTCAGCGAGCATTTCTGCGACAATTGCAACCGCCTGCGCCTGACCGCCGACGGCAACATCAAAGCCTGCCTGTACTGGCAGGACGAATATAATGTGCGCCCGCTGATCAGCCACCCTGCGGCGGTGCAGGCCCTGTTCCGCGAGGCGCTCGGCAACAAGCCGCATAACCATGAAATGGCCCTGGCCCTGGAGCACAAAGCCCAGAGCCACACCCCCACCGCGCGCCGCATGTCGCAGATTGGCGGGTAGTGCACGGAGACAAATGTAACAGGCCCATGAACAAGTTCATGGGCCTGTTTTATAACACATTCATAGTTGTCGAAGCAAGTGTGTGCTTCAGCCCGACTTCGGAAACTCCGAAATCGCAATCTCGAAATCCACGGATATCGTCCCCCGGATCACATTATGCTCACTGTCTAGTTTGGCGGATAGGTCTACGCTTTGCATAATCACATCGTCGCCTTTATACCGTTTGCGGGTGAGATAGTAGGTTGCCAGCTCGCTGCAGAATTGGGTGTAGTTTTTTTCATGGAGGAATTTGTTATGTTCACCAAAGATACTATAAATCTTCCGGTACGGAATATAATCCGCAAATCTCTGTAAAACATGATCCACGTCCCACTTATACTGATTAGCCATTTGAACAATTTTGAACAGCGCCATGAATATTTCATTTTCATGATTTGAGATGTATTCGACATATGCATCAAGAACCTCAATCTGCCCATCCATTAAGCGGTAAAGATACGTATTAGCCGTTCCCCAATCTATATATTGAGCCTTAATACGCCATGCTTCTTCGTCATCTTCCCGTATCCAGCTATGATCCATATATATAGGTATCATATCGAGTGCAGTTTTGTAATCTCCAATCTCTTCATAAACACTGGATCTCATAAGCTGAGCATATAATATATATGTATACAGCGGCCTTTTATATAACTTATGATCTCTATGCCTACGGCCTGATTCACCATGAAGGTCATAATGGACGGAGGCCACTCGGAGCATTTCTTCTACAACCTCAGATACCTTGTCCCATTTCTGAAGCGCAAGATAGATATCCGCCAACTCTTTCAGCGCATCCAACTGATTGACTTCATCCAGCTTATCGACATAATTCTCTAATAACGTAGCAGCAATTAGATTTTCCTGCGGATCATCGCCCAGATTAATCAGGAATAGCCGATATTGGCAGAGCGCCAGCCGTTCGGAATGCTGGTATTTCTCGCTGGCTCCCACATTGTCATAGATTAATGCAGCGGCTTGCCAGTTCTTCTGCTCAAATAACTCCTCGGCAACCTCGAACAGCAGCGGTGCATACAACAGATTATCCAGTAAATTCTGCGCCACCCGCTCAATACAATCCAGACGCGATAACGCCGCACATTGCAGCAGGAACGGCCGTAAACGCCGCCAAGTCGGTGTCGAATCATATAAACATTCATCCACATATTGACTGTAAAAGTAATCCTCCGGCAGCCCCATCCCGCTGGTCACACGGGTCAAATGATTCATCGCCAAGGCCTGCTGGCCTTTCATCACCCGGCTGAGTGTGCCGGAATGAATTCCGCTGGCAATCGCAAACTGATTAATAGACAATTTATGTTTTGTGAGATACGCCGCTATCTCGTCCCGGATTTTGACTGTATGCTCCACTTCAGTTACCACCTTTTTTTGTAAACGTGTCCATTGGATTTTATATTTGAAAGTTATTTTCTAAATCAATATTTAAGCAGGCGGCCGCTTGTTCATTCGATAGGCATTATCGTAGGTATTGAGCAGCTCATCCAGCACTATAGATTGCCGCAAAACCTCCGGATGATTCAAGCTGCCATATTGAATATGTAATTTATGAAGCTTAATTCTAGCTTGCTCTATACGAATTCTAACGATTGCTGGACTATGCATGGGAATCCCGCCTCCTTATGCAACATTATAGATTTTTATGTAAAATTGCAAAAAATAGGTCTCTTTGCATTATTCACTATATTGGTTATAGATACAATAATTTCAAAACTATAGCGCAACCAAACTAAACCGTCTACCCGACAGGCTAGGTTCTGAATATATCCCCTTTAAAAATCAGCAAATAAAAAACGTTCCCGGAATAAACGGGAACGTTGGTTGATGAATCAGTTAACCACCAATACCATGTGAATTAGTTTGGATTAATGACTGAATGCTGCTATCTTTTACAATCCCACTAGTTGAAATTGTAGACAAAATTACAACGGATAAGCTACATAGAACCAGAAGCTTGATAAATTGTTTTTTCATTTGGTTTGCACACCTCTCTCATTAAATATTTGTATCTTTCCAACTCTTCTAAACTGGCAACATCCCTGTATTGTTCAAACAAATTGACACAAGTGATTGCTACACTCTCATTGTTTATAATAGACGAAGATTCCAAACTTTGTAGTAAGAATTCAATCCCTCTGTTTCTCTTATTATGTAAATAATAGTTTGCCAATTCAGCGAGAAATCTAGCGTATTTGTCTGCCATAATCTGTGAGTTGTATTGACCGAATTCTGATTTATATGTTCGATATGGGATATAGGCAGAGAAGCGCTCCAGAATGTGATCAACATTCCAATCATACCAATTTGCACATCGGATAATATTGTACATCGCCGTAAATATCTCGTCGGTTTGTGCAGATATATATTCGACATACTCGTCTAGCACTTCTATTTGTCCGTCCAGCATGCGGTATAAGTAAATATTCGCAGTACCCCACTCTCTAAACTGAACTAACGTTCGTCTTGCTTCTTCATCATCTTCCTTTATCCAGCTTCCGTCCATATAGCGCGGCACAAGTTCTATAGCAGATTTATAATCCCCGTATTCCATGCAAATACTAGAGAGAAAGAGATGAGCGCGCAAAATGTAGAGATATAGTGGAGTTTTAATGTTACCCCGATTAAGGTTTGACTGGAGCTGGAGATTATAACGGAGTGTAGCCAGTCCAAGCATCTTCTCTGCGAGTTCATCAACTTTACGCCACTGCTGCAAGGAATAATAGACTTCCAACAAATCCTTCAACCCATCCAACTGATCCGCCTCATTCAGGCGCGGGATGTAGCTCTCGAACAGGGTGGCCGCGCGCAGGTTCGTGCTCTGGTCATCACCCAGGGCAATCTGGAACAGGCGGTATTGGCAGGTGGCCAAGCGTTCGGAATACTGGTATTTCTCGCTGGCGCTTACGTTCTCATAGAGGAGTGCCGCCGCCGGCCAGTGGCCCTGTTGGAACAAGCCTTCCGCTACTTCATACAGCATGGGAACATAGGTCAGATTATCCAGCAGGTTCTCCACCAGACGCCCGATACAATCCGTTCGCCCCAGTTCCGCACACTTCACAATGAACGGGCGAAGCCGCCGCCAGGTCGGTGCCGAATAATAGAAACACTCCTCCACATACAGACTGTAAAAAAAATCCTCGCTCACCCCCATTCCCGCAGTGATTAACTCCAGATGGCTCATAGCAATGGGCTGATGGCCATTAATAATCCGGCTCAGCGTCCCGGAATTAATGCCGGATCTTATGGCAAACTGATTAATGGACAGCCCATGCTGGGTTAAATAATCTGCAAGCTGGTCTCGAATCATGACTGCAGGCTTCAAAGCAACACCACCTTCCACATTCCATAATTTAGAACATTATGTTTATATCTGTATGGTAGGGGATGGGATTTCAACCGTCAATAGAATAGAGTCAAATAAAACAACTATAGCTCGAAAGTGTGAAGAATTCGAAACAGTTTGGCAACGGGCTTGCCGAATCTTACGGATAAGGGCTGAATCAATAATTTAGAAGTTATTGAATAAAGGCCAAGAACATTTCATTAAGGGGAGCGTTTATGAAAAGAATCGGCATCATTTCAATTTCCTTAATAATATTACTTGTTTTAATATATGTTTTAGTCAAACCAAATCCTAAGATTGTTAGCGTCAGTCTTATTTCTGAAACCGCTGAAACTACTTACACTGATAACGATAGTATCCGGGTATTCAACGATGCTATGAGAACTGTGAAAAAAGTACGCGGGGCTGTTGATGTGGGTCCACCAACGTATCGAATGAATGTTACTTACGCGGATACCGAAGTTGTGAGATTCAGCCTTTATTTAGATTTTAAAACCAAAAGTGGATTTCTGATTAAAGATAGTAATAGCGAAAAAATGTTGAAATTAAAAGATCGCAGCTCTAAAGAATTAACAGACCTATTGAGTAAAGTAAATACAAACTAAAATAGTCAGTTCAATGACTTGAATATCTGGAGCCAGCTTCGTATGCATTACAACAGCCCCCACAGCTGAACTCCCATATAAACGGCGATCCCCCAAATCAACAGGGCGGAAACGGTATTCAGCCCCTTCATGACTTTGCCGGAAGCATCCAGCCTGCCGAGCTGGCGGCCCGCTGCAGCAAGACCAAGGAACCAGAGCCAGGAGACAGTCACTGTCGCCGCCGCGAAGATCCAACGCACCCCCCCATCGTATTGCAGCGAGCTGGTCCCGATCACGCCCACCGTATCTAGAAGGGCATGCGGGTTCAGGAGGGAGACAGACAGCGCATAGAGTATCTGTCCCTTCGGCGAGAGACGGCCCGACTCATCCTTCGCCGGAGCGGAGTGCCAGATTCTCCAGCCCATGAAGGCGAGAAACAGAATGCCCGCTCCATATATAACAGGCGTGACCCAGCTCACCGAAAGAATGACCAAGGAAACTCCGCCGACTGCCGCAGCGATAAGCAGCGTATCGCAGACTGCCGCTGTCAGAACGACAGGCAGCGTACTGCGGAATCTCATATGCTGTGCCCCTTGATTGAAGACGAATATATTCTGTACGCCCAGCGGCAGAATCAGCCCGAAGGCCAGGATGATTCCATGAATAATGGCCTGTACCATTTCTTTTCCCCCTTCTATCTTCCTTATGATGCTTCCAGGGTAAACCAAGCTTCACAGGCTTCCTCCGGTTATAGCCTAATGATCGTACCCTGACCTAGTAACTTCCGTAACCATCCAAGTTCTTCGCCACTTACCAACCAAGACGAATGAAAGCGGAGGAATCATGATAGACTGGAAGAAAGAACGAAAGAGAGAAAGAAAGAAAGAAATGAGGGCTATGCTAGTCAATAGCGGCTATGAGGAGCGACAATCGCTCGGTAGCCCTCGCAGTGGCACAATGTGTTTGGTTTTTCGCATACATTGGGGCCGGTTGCCTGCGCTGAAGCACAATGTGTTCGCTTTTTCGCTTTTGTACAATAATCCGTCCGGAAGGAGCCTGCCCTTGACACATCCTCAACGGCCCAACCATACAGACCTATGCACGCCCGGCCCATCCGTATATACGGACGATTCCCGGCCCGCAGCTCCTGGAGCGCAGCAGGCTGGTGCCGTCTCCGGCCTGCCGGAGAACTGGAAGCCGGACCCGGCTTCTCCGCTGCCGCTGCATGGTCAGATCACCGGCTACTTCCTAATCAAGATCACCACCGGGGCCTGGCCGCCCGGCATGCGGCTGGCCCCGCAGCGGGAGCTGTCCCGCCAGCTTGGAGTGAACCGCAGTACGGTGGTTACAGCGTTGGGTCAGCTGACCGCTCTGGGCCTGATTGAAGGCAGGCGCGGGGGCGGAACGATAGTTACGGGCACACGTTCTGTGCTCCCGGCTTCCGGTGGTTCCGCCGGAAAATCCGGAAAAGCCGGGGAAGCGGAGCCCTCTAAGCCGGAGCACTCCGGCAACTGGAACGATTATGTGGAGGAGGGGACTCACTATCCCAATCTGCCCACCGTACAGGATATTAACCGGCTCGAATATGAGCCGGGCCTGATCCGCCTTGGCACGGGTGAGCCAGCGCCTGAGCTGCTGCCCGGAGCGGCGATGAACGAGGTGCTGGCCGGACTCGCGCAGCGCGTTCTTCCTCCTCTCTCCTATGAGGAGCCGCTCGGCAATCCGGCGCTGCGGGTGGCGGTCAGCCGGTTACTGGCCCGGAGTGGCATTACCGCCGGCCCGGAATCCATCCTGATTACCTCAGGTGCCCTTCAGGGGCTTCAGCTCATTGCCCTCGGGCTGCTGCCGCGCGGCTCTTCTATCCTGCTGGAGAAGCCGTCCTATCTGTATTCGATTCATGCCTTTCAGTCTGCCGGGGTGAAATTCAGCGGCCTGCCTATGGACGGGCGGGGTCTGATCCCGGAGCAGCTTGCAGCCGAGGCGGTCCGCATTAAGGCGGCGATGCTCTACAGCATCCCTTCTTTTCATAACCCTACCGGAATCCTGATGGATGCCGAGCGCCGCCGGGAGCTGATGGAGGTCACAGGCAGACTCGGGCTGCCCATCCTGGAGGATGGGGCCTACCAGGAATTATGGCTGGACGCCCCGCCCCCACCTCCGCTGAAGGCGCTGGACCACGAGGGACGGGTCCTGCATCTGGGCACCCTGTCCAAAGCAGCCAGCCCCGGCCTGCGCATCGGCTGGATCGCCGGACCGGAGCCGGTCGTCCGGCGGCTGGCCGACATCAAGATGCAGAGCGATTACGGCGCAAGCTCCCTGTCACAGCTGGCGGCCGCCAGTTGGCTTACGGGCGGCTATCATGAGGAGCATCTGCATGTCCTGCGCGGCAGACTACGTGCGCGCCGTGACCATATGGTTGAGCTGCTGCAGCTTCATTGCGGCGGACTGGCAACCTGGAACATACCGGCAGGAGGCTTCTATATCTGGCTGTCTCTCCGCCAGGCTGTCTCCCCGCGCAAGCTGTTCACCGCAGCGCTGCGTGCCGGACTGCTGCTGAATACTGGCGATCTGTATGACCGCAGCGACGGCAGGCATCTCAGACTGTCCTATGCTTATGCCTCTGCGGCAGAACTGGAGCACGGAATTCCCCTTCTGGCTGAGCTAATCCGGCGGGGACTGTGATTGAGACAGCACAGACGGATTTAAGCGAATACGGCTGCGTAAATAGCCCCGCACCCATGACAGTATGATCTGTCTGTCCTGGGTACGGGGCTATGCTGTTCGGATGCCTGGGTGAACCGGAGGACATCACCGGCGGCATAACCGGCCTCCTGGCCAGTGAATGTCCGGCTGAAGTACCGGCGCTGATTATTCGCTTGAACGGCGGGTTCATGGTTCATCTGCTCTGCTGCGGCAGACGCACGATGAACGCCGCCCCCTCTCCGGGACGGCTTGTTACGTGTACGCTGCCTTCGTGGAGCTCCACGATCTTCTTCACGAGCGGGAGGCCCAGACCGCTTCCGCTTCCGCTGCTGACGCTTCTGGACTTGTCCGCCTTGTAGAACCGTTCGAAGATCCGCTCCAGCTCCTCTTCGGTCATGCCGATCCCGCTATCCCTGATCTCCACTTCCGCCCGCTCCCCCATACTGCGCACAATGATGGTGATCCGTCCGCCCTGCGGGGTGAACTTAATGCTGTTATGCAGCAGGTTGGTCCATACCTGGCTCAGCAGATCCTGTACCGCAGTCACAGTGGTCACCCCAAGCTCAGCCTCTACTTCAATCTCCTTGCCGAGCCACTGTGGCTCTGCGGCCAGAATCATCGCCTGCACCTGCTTATCCAGCCTATAGGGCTTCCGCTCGAACGGGAAGCTCTCCGCGTCCAGCACGGACAGCTTCAGCAGATTGTCGCTCAGGCCGGACAGACGGCGGCTCTCCGCTTCAATAATATCCAGGTAATGCTTGCGGATATCCGGACTGAGATTCTCCTCTTGCAGCGCGGCAGCGAACCCGCGGATCGAGGTCAGCGGCGACTGGATCTCATGGGATACGCTGGCGATGAAGTCCTGCCGCATCAGCTCCATCCGGCTCAGCTCACTCGCCATTTCGTTGATCCCTTCCACAATCCCTCCGAACTGCCGGTACTGGCCGCTGTTCTCCAGTTCAATCTTGAAGTTGCCTTGAGAGATCTGCCGCATGGCTGTAAGGATCGGCCTGTAGAAGTTCTGATCCTTGCCGCGTGTAGCAAAGGCAATCATCGCCCCGCAGACGAAAAAGATGATAATCTGCATCGCCATCACAAACAGGTGATACCCGTATTCAGAGAAGGACCAGCCGAAATGACGGAGCAGCAGTCTAGATCCGAAATAGCTCCCGTTCCAGGAGATATAGAGCATAATCAACATTCCGGCTATAGGTCCAACTATTCCGATTTCCTCCCATATCTTCATGACTCTGCGCTTCATGCCTATCCCTCCAGCCGGTAGCCAAGCCCCCGGATCGTGCGAATGGAGAATCCGAACTTCTCCTGCGGAAACCGCTCGCGCAGACGACCCACATGCACATCCAGCGTCCGCTCATTGCCTTCGTAATCGTAGCCCCAGATCTCTTCAATCAGCCGGTCACGGGTCAGCGTCTGCCCCCGGTAACTGGCCAGCTTGAAGAGCAGCTCGAATTCCTTCAGCGGCAGCGTGAACCCGCCATGCTCGGACAGCACTTCATAGGTTGCACGGTTCATCCGCAGACTGCCAACGGTAACACTCTGGGCGGCCGAAATCTGGTAACGCTTCAGCAGGGCCTTGACCCTGGCGATCAGCACCGGCGGCTCGAACGGCTTGACCAGATAGTCGTCTGTGCCCAGCTCGAAGCCTTTGACAATCTGCGAGGTCTCTCCTTTGGCCGTCAGCATCAGAATCGGAAAATCATACCGCCCCCGCAGCTCCCGGCACAGCTCCCAGCCGTCCATATTCGGCATCATGATATCAATGATCGCCATATCCGCCGCAGTCTCTTCAAGCAGCTGCAGCGCCTCCAGTCCGTCAGAAGCGCTCAGCACCTCGGCCATCCCTTCAGCTCTCAGGAACACTCCCACCAATTCGCGGATGTGCGGATCGTCGTCCACTACCAGTATTTTGACCATAGTCTGTAGAACCCTCCTCTATTCCTTGGCTCAGAAGCTCAGGTGTGTTCAGCTGCAGCTGCTGCTCGGCGAATTCACGGTACAGCTCATGGTCCCTCAGCAGCTCCTCATGCGTACCCTTGCCGGTAATCCGGCCCTTCTCCATGAAAATAATCTGGTCCGCGTTGACCACCGTAGCTAATCTGTGGGCAATTACAATCGTGGTCCGGCCCTGCATCAGATTACCCAGTGCCTTCTGCACCACGGCCTCCGACTGGCTGTCGAGGCTTGAGGTAGCCTCATCAAGCATGAGAATCTTCGGATCGCGCAGCAGCGCTCTGGCGATGGCAATCCGCTGCCGCTGTCCGCCGGACAGCTTCACCCCGCGTTCACCGACATCCGTGTTGTACCCGTCAGGCAGCTCTTCAATGAAGCCGTCAGCGTAGGCCATGGCCGCAGCCCGCTTCAGCTCCTCCTTGCTGATCTCGCGGTCCAGCCCGTATCCGAGATTCTCAGCAATGGTACCGGCCAGTAGCGGACTTTCCTGAGAGACATAACCGATTTGCTTCCGCCAGGATTTCAGGGAAAACATCGACGCCGGTTTGCCGTCCAGCCGGATGACTCCGCTCTGCGGCTCATAGAACCGTTCCAGCAGCGAGAACAGGGTTGTTTTACCGCCTCCGCTCGGACCGACAATGGCAGTCACCTGCCCAGGCTGCATAGTGAAGCTTACCTTGCTGAGGACCTTCTCCCCCGTCTTGTATCCGAAGCTGAGGTCTTCCACAGCAATCGGCCCCTCTGTGCCCTCAGCCTCTTCCACGCCATCATATACCTCTTCCTCTGCTGCAAGGGTCTCTATAATACGTTCGGAGGCCCCCTTGGCCTTCTGGAGTTGGGTGAAGAATTGCGTCAGTTGTGTCAGCGGCATAATAATCTGAATCAGATACAGAATGAAGGCGACCAGTTCACCGGCGGTGAGCGCCCCTGAGGATACCAGCATCCCGCCATAGCCGATAATAACCACCAGCAGCATCATGAAGACGAAGGAGATCAACGGGCTAATCAGGGCGCTGATCTTGCCCTCACGAATCCCGAAGCCCAGCAGGTTCATAATTCCTTTCCGTCCGGCTTCATACTCCTTCTGCTCCGCTCCCGAGGACTTCACCAGCCGGATCTCGGACAATACGCCGCTGAGCACAGCGGTGAAGGAGGCCGTCTCGTCCTGCGTGCCCTTGGAGATCTTGTACATCTGCCGCCCCAGCGGCACCAGAATCAGCGCCGACAGCGGAAGCACCGTGAACAGGACCAGCGTCATTTTCCAGTTCAGATAGAACAGCACCAGGACAGAGCCGACAATAGAGATGAGGCCGGTGAACAGACTGGCCAGATGCTCGGAGATCAGTGTCTTGAGAATTCCTGTATCATTAGTCATCCGGCTGACACTCTCGCCTGTCCGGTTCTCATTATAGTAGGATACGGGCAGCACCAGGAATTTGCGCCACAGCCTGTCACGCAGCCCGGCCACGACTTTTTGCCCGACGGCATTCAAAAGGTAAATCGAGACTCCGCCGGCCACGGTCTGCGCAATGAACGCTCCGGCAATGGCTGCAATCTGCAGCTTGCTGACCGAAGCCAGCGAGAAGCCGTCCACCAGATTCTTCGTGAACATGGGAATTACCAGACCGACAAGGGTCGAAATGATGCTGAGGCCAAGGGCCAGCGCCAGCAGCAGATAAGATGGCTTGGTTTCGTGCAGCAGCTTCAGGAAGGGCTTCATGGCCGCGCTCTGCTTCTGCGGTGCTTGCTTGTTTTTCATAAGAAATCCCCTTTTCCGGCAGATAGATATATGGAGCAGTAGGGCCCCGCTTCCGCCTTAGAACCCAGAATAACTGGCCTATGTAAACTGAAGTTAAACAGATATTTTTCCATTGATTTGTAATTCCCCATAAAAGTTGGTTTGTATCCCTT
Organism: Paenibacillus sp. FSL R7-0204; assembly: GCF_038002225.1. Classification (NCBI taxonomy): domain Bacteria; kingdom Bacillati; phylum Bacillota; class Bacilli; order Caryophanales; family Paenibacillaceae; genus Paenibacillus; species Paenibacillus sp. FSL R7-0204. The sequence goes on along the minus strand of NZ_JBBOCA010000001.1, from coordinate 733,268 downwards.
TTCAACAAATGTTACAGTGATATCAGCGGCATAATAAGGCGGCCACAGCAAGAATGCAAGGCATCCTAGCGGGAAAGGAGTGCAAAGTTTGCGGGATCAATCCGATAAGCAGCTGTCTTTCACCTCTCTGAAATGGTTCAACTTCTTCGTATATGGAACGGTTGTCCTCTTCACCAGCTTCTTTCCCTTATATCTGCAGGATGTAGGAATGAATAAGCTGGAGATCGGGAGCCTGATGTCTGTAGGCGCATTGGTCTCCATTATAGCCAATCCTTTCTGGGGCATCTGGAGTGACCGGTATCAGAATATCCGGCGGATTGTCCTCGTCATGCTGACGGGAACGCTGGTCTTGACCCAACTTGTCTTTCAGGCGAATACATATGAAATGATCTACATATCCATTCTGTTCTTCTATTTCTTCCAGGGGCCCCTGTTCGCCCAGAGCAACACGATGATTCTCAGCTATATTGACGGAACCAGCCGCAGCTTTGGCTCTTTCCGGCTATGGGGATCACTAGGCTGGGCTTTCACCGCCATCCTTGCCGGTCCCGTGATTGAATGGGCCGGCATCTCTGTGCTGTCCTATCTGTTTGCATCACTGCTCTGTGCGGCGATGATTGCACTGATCACGCTGCCGAAGCTGGACCATTCGATTGGAATCGCACCCTTGCCCTTCAAAGGCATGAGCCAGATCTTCCATAACCCGTTCTTCCTGTGCTTCATCCTCTTCGGCATCCTGGTCTCGATCCCGAATACGATGAACAACACCTTTGTGTCACTGTACATCACGGAGCTGGGCGGAAGCAAGATTATGATCGGTCTCGCTGTATTCCTGTCCTCCATCCTGGAGATGGGGGTACTGCTCCTGTGCAATATTGTTCTCCGGCGCAAAATCCCGGTCCTGCTGGCCTCGCTCACGCTGGTCAGCGCGCTCTTCTTCCTGCGGTGGTGGCTGATGGCCGATGCAACGACTCCGCTGCAGGTCGCACTCATTCAGGTGCTGCACTCCATTACCTTCGGCGGCTTCTTCTATGTCGGAACCCAGTTGACCATGCTGCTGGTGCCAAGGCCCTACCGTTCCTCGGGACAGGCTCTCTACACGCTCACCTGGAGCGGAATCTCCGGCATTCTTGGCGGCGTCCTCGGCGGCTGGATGTATCAGACCCTCGGCGCACAGACGATGTATCAATCCGGTGCGCTTCTTGCCCTGTTCGGGGCGATCGGCTTCGGAATGATGTGGCTCACTGTCATTCGCGGCAGCTACCGCCCTCCGGCTGATCCCGAGGATGAGCCGGCAGAAGACTAGCATACGCACAAGTGGAAACGGTACCGTCCTTTCAAAGGACGGTACCGTTTCAGCGAGAAATAGAAGGATAATTTATATTTGGATACAGCAAACAGGCTTGGCCTCCCGGCGGGAGACCAAGCCTGTTTGCTTATATGCAGCTCTTCTAGCCTTTCTTAGGCTGGAAGGAGCTTTTGAGGGATACAATCAGATTGAACACCAGGTGCTCCGGCGACGAATACTTGCTGTCTACGTTGAAGTACCCGTGACGGAAGAACTGGAACTTGTCCTGCGCCACACTGTCCTTCAGCCCAGGCTCCACGAAGCCCTGCAGGATCTCGATGGACTTCGGATTCAGCTGATCCAGGAAGGTTGGCTCCGGCTTGTCAGCGGAAGCTTCCAGACCTTCTAATTCAGCATCCGTCTCCGCCTCTTCAGCAGAGATCAGCGGCTCATACAGGCGGAATTCCGCCGGTACAGCCTGTCCTGCATCTACCCAGTGCAGCGTTCCCTTAACCTTGCGGCCGGTGAACCCGCTGCCGCTCTTCGTCTCAGGATCATAGGTACAATGCAGCTCCACCACTTCGCCGTTCTCATCCTTGATGAAGTCGTTGCACTTGATGAAATAAGCATTCTTGAGGCGCACTTCATTGCCGGGGAACAAGCGGAAATACTTATTCGGCGGAATCTCCATGAAGTCATCACGTTCAATATAGATCTCACGGGAGAACGGAATCTGGCGGTTGCCCATCTCCGGGTTCTCCACATTGTTCTCAATTTCGAAGTATTCGGTCTCGCCTTCGGGATAATTCGTAATAACCACCTTCAGCGGCCGCAGCACAGACATCGTCCGGGGAACCGTCAGCTTGAGATCTTCACGGATGAAGTGCTCCAGCATCTGCAGGTCCACGAGCCCCTGGCTCTTGGAGATACCGGTCTCATGCACGAAGCTGCGGATGGCCTCAGGCGTATAGCCGCGGCGGCGCAGCCCGGAGATCGTCGGCATGCGGGGATCATCCCAGCCGTCCACATGGCCTTCATCGACCAGCAGCTTCAGCTTGCGCTTGCTCGTAACCGTCTGGGCCAGATTAAGGCGTCCGAATTCGTATTGATGCGGCGAAGCCTCCATGTCACATTCCGCGACAACCCAGTCATAGAACGGGCGCTGATCCTCGAACTCCAGGGAGCAGAGGGAATGGGTGACATGCTCAATGGCATCCTCCAGCGGATGTGCGAAGGTATACATCGGATAAATGCACCATGCGTCACCCGTATTGTGGTGATGAGAGTGGGAGATCCGGTAGATGACCGGGTCACGCAGATTGATGTTAGGAGAGGACATGTCAATTTTGGCGCGCAGAACCTTCTCGCCGTCCTTGAATTCTCCCGCCTTCATGCGGTGGAACAGATCAAGGTTCTCTTCTGCTCCGCGTTCGCGGTAAGGGCTGTTCTGCCCCGGCTCCGTCAGCGTGCCCCGGAATTCACGTATCTGCTCGGCGCTGAGATCATCGACATAGGCCTTGCCCTTCTTGATCAGCAGTTCGGCACGCTCATACATCTCCCCGAAATAATCCGAGGCGAACCGCAACTCCTCCCATTCATACCCGAGCCATTTCACATCCTCCTGGATGGAGTTGACGTATTCGGTATCTTCCTTGAGCGGATTCGTGTCATCGAATCTCAGATGGGTCTTGCCGCCGAACTCATCCGCCAGCGTGAAGTTAATCCAGATCGCCTTGGCATGTCCGATATGTAAATAACCGTTCGGCTCCGGCGGAAAGCGGGTGACGACTTCCTTAACCTTACCCGAGCGGAGATCTTCGGTAATGACGTTCTTAATGAAATTGGAGGGTGTACCCTGGTTCTCCACATTGATCAACCTTTCATTCTGTAATATAACTACTTCCTTGTATGAACATGTTTCCTACTAATATACCCGTTAAGCAGGGAATGTTCAACAAGTGGAAACGGCATTGCCGTCCTTTTAAAGGACGGTACCGTTTCAGCGAGAAATAGAAAGATAAGTTATCGTGTGCAACATATAAATTTTTATATTTTAAAAGTTAAGCAGCCCCCGCATCCTTTGACTTCTCTCCCGGCGATGGAGTAGCATGATAAATATAGGAATATTTCGCTAAAGGGGGATGCTTATGCAACCGGTAAAACTGCCTAAAGAGCAGCGGGAGATGATTACGGAGAATATCCGTGCCTACTTCGAGGCGGAGCGCGGGGAAACGATCGGCCACCTGGCCGCAGACAATCTATTGGAGTTCTTCCTGAAGGAGCTGGGGCCGGCGATCTATAACGGGGCGCTTAGCGACTGCCGTACGCTTGCCCTGCAGCGCATGCAAGCCCTGGAGGAAGACATCTACGCTTTGGAGTGGCAGAAGCGTTAGTTCAGCGATGCTTATAACTCACAACGCATAGGGGGCAGCCGCATGTTCAATTATGTCATAGATGAAGAGCTGAAGCTGAAGCTGCTCATGCCGGAGCATGCCCGTCAGATGTTCGCCCTGGTGGAACGCTCCCGCCACCGGCTCAGGCAGTGGCTGCCTTGGGTGGATGGCGTAGCCGAGCAGGCTCATCTTACCACGTTCATCAAGAACTCCGTGAAGCAGGGCATTGATAACGGCGGCTTCACTGCCGGACTGTGGGTCCGGGAGGAATTGGCCGGAATTATCGGCTATCACGAGATTGACTGGCATAACCGCTCGGTCGGCATCGGCTACTGGCTGGGCGAGGGTTATGAGGGACAAGGCTATATGACCAGTGCCTGCCGGGTCTTTGTCGATTACGCCCTGCTGGAGCTTGAGCTGAACCGCATCGAGATCCGCTGCGCTACAGGCAACCTGGCCAGCAGAGCGATCCCCGAACGGCTGGGATTTATCTTCGAAGGAGTCATCCGCCAGGCCGAGAAGCTGCCTGCCGGTTATGTGAACCACGCAGTCTACGGCCTGCTGCGCAGCGAATGGAAACTGCTGGGCTGAGCAGGGAGGGATTCCGATAATAGAGCACGGGTGCGCGGAGCATCCAGGGGAACGTGTTGGTCGGGTCGCTTTTGGCGGATTCGGGGGCACACCGGATATAGTTGGATTTTGCCCACTTACTGATGAACGATTTGCCCGTGCGCGGACTGGAGTTGGATAAACAACACTTAATTTCTCGCCTTTCGTCTATCAGGATTGAAACTAACTATTTTAGTTGGACTTTTTCCACTTGTTTGCGGTTATTTGCTTGAAGTCGGCGGATTAAGATACGATTTTCCATTTGTTTACTTTGCAGGGCAGAGCGGGTGGCCCAGCTTTCCTAACTGCTCTGCCTACTCCGCTCCCCCCCTCCACCCTTCAACACCCTAGCTCTCCGCAGCATCCAGCCAGCCCCGGAACCGCTCCCGGAGGCCAGCTGCAAGGCTCTCCAGTCCGGCCAGCTCCGCGAGTCCGGTATGATCCTTGCGTCCGTGCTCCATCGAGTACAGGACCTGTCTCACCGGGATACCGCCTGCTCCGCTCGCAAGCTTCACGATCCGGTCCCCGGCCGCAAGGCTGCCTTCACGCAGCACGCGGAGGTAGAAGCCGCTATATCCGGTGGACAGCACCTGGGCCGGCATATCTGCCGGGCCATGCTTTTGCGTGAGCTTGAAGCACGGGAAGCGCGGCTGGCTGACCTCCAGCAGGGCTGTACCGATCTCGAAGATATCCCCGATGCACACCTCGGTCTCCAGCAGTCCGCGCGCCGTGATATTCTCGCCGAAGGCGGAATATTCCAGCTTCCGGCCAAGCCGCTCCTCCCAGTGGGCATAATGCTCCAGCGGATAGACACAGACCGCCTTGTCGGGGCCTCCGTGGTTGACCAGATCCGCTTGCCCGTCCCCGGTGAATCCACCCACCCGAAGCGCAAGCGGCCCGGCTACCGGCAGCTTGTAGATTCCGGTGTCCAGCGGCTTACCGCGGTATTCCACCGTCTTAGGCTTACCTACATTCAGCGAGACGACTTGCATCTTCTTCACTTCAGTCTCCATCCCCTTCTCCTCCCGTCAGCCAGCAGCTCATGAATACTTCATCTACATAACGTCCGCTTAAGTAGAATTCCTCCCGCAGCCGTCCCTCTTCCTCGAATCCGCATTTGCGGTAGAACTGAAGCGCCGGTGTATTGCAGGACAGCACACGCAGCCGCAGCTTGCGGATGCCATGCTTCGCGGCATGGCGCTTGATCTCTGCGATCAGCCGGGTGCCTACACCCAGCCGCTGAAAGCGCGGGTGCACAGCGATATTCACCTCGCATACATGGCGGTTGCTCTCCATCCCGCTGGGACAGCCGAAGCCGACATAACCGCATAGCTCCCCGTCCTGCAAGGCCACCAGCTGGGAGCCGGGCGGTGCATGCAGCAGATAGTCCTCCCGCGAGCGCCACATCAGCGGACCCGGGGTAGTATTCTCTGTCCAGATCATATTATCCAGCACGATCAGCTCACGGGCATCCCTGATTTCGGAGGGCCGGATAAGCAGTGCAGCATCTCTGTTGATTGGTTGCATTATTTATACCCCCCTTGCCTTACTAAGCATATAGTAAAAGGTTTAGTTACAGCGTGGACGATTGTGCAGTCCTGTGCTCAGGCTGCACGACTGAACGGTTCATATAGGCGTGGACCGCGAAGAATCCAACAGACAGCACGGCCATACCGCAAGCGAGCCAGCCGGTAGGCACAAGACCGCCCCTGTCGAACTGAATGCCCATCAGATAAGGCCCGATGACACGGCCAATTGCGCCGATTCCGCCGCTAAGTCCGAGATAGAACGGTGCGCTGCGCTGGGCATGCTCCGAGATGAAGGAGGGCATCGCCGGAGAGATCAGCATCTCCCCAAGGGTAGCCAGCACCATGCCCAGCAGCATTCCCGGATAGCTTGGCATCATTAGAATTACTGCATACCCGCTCAGGTAAAAGACGGCGCTGGCTGTCATCTGCGCGGTTGACGTCTGCGCGAACCCGCGCTTGATCAGGCTGACCAGCGGCTGCGCCGCGAAGATCAGTACACCATTCAGCGTCCAGAGGAAGCCGTATAGCTGCTTCGACCAGCCTTCCGAGATAATGAACGGCGAGACTCCGCTGTTCCAGATCGAATTGCCGATCAGCAGGAACATCGAGCCCAGCGCCATGAACAGGTAGATCCGTATATGGCCGAGAAGTTTCCAGCCGGAACCTTCATTCTGCGGCTGCTTCTTAGCCGTTTGGCCCTGAGCCGGTGCCGCCCCTACCTTGCGCAGATAGACAAAGAAGAATCCGGCAAATACGGCTGAGGTGACCCCGTTGAGCACAAAGCTCAGCATATAATTGCCCAGGAAGCCGCTCAGCGCGGTTCCCAGGGCTACCCCTATATTATTGGCAACATAGATGATATTGAACAGCTCTGCGCGCTGCTCTGCGAACCGGAAGCCGATAAACGCCTGAATGGCCGGGAGGGACAGGGAATTGAACAATCCCATCAGCCCCATCACGATAATGAATACGCTCCAGCTTCCACTCGCCCACGGGAGGGCAAACAGCGTCAGGGCATTCATGGCCAAAGCGCCGACAATCAAGCGGTTGACCCCTACCTTATGGTACAATGAACCGCCCAGCAGCTGACCGGCAATCCCGCCAAGGGACTGCACCAGCAGAACAATTCCCGCGTCCTTCATACTGCGTCCCAGTTCATCGAATACATACATTGTAACCAGCGGCCACATCAGCGCACTGCCGGTAGCATTAATAAGACTGGCAATCAAGAATACTTTAATTTCCTTCGGATAGGCCTGCAAGAATCTCATCTCTAGTCTGTCATCCCCTGTAAGATAGCTGTCATTAATCCATCCAGTATCATCCCAACACAGGGGGCAGGGCAAGCATTCGCGTTAATGCTTTATCGCGGGAAACCAGGGAATTATCCTATTGAAAATCAATCCTGTCTTCACCGCCGCCAGCGATATTAATATTCTATAACCCGCTCTTTCACACGTAAACAAAAATACCTTGCCGGCACTGATTCGTTCCCCGGAACCCGGGGTAATGATCCATATGAAACACTCCCTATTTTATTCACCGTGAGATCCGATTTCGTTCCCCCGAATCGGATTGCACGGTGAATTTTGTTTTGTCCGGAGAATGATCCTGCTGTACAAGGCACAAAAACACTCCCTGTCTCTACGAATCCCTTGAAGCAGGGTGCCGAGAAGCAGGAAGTGCTAGGCCAAGCTATGTTACAGTCCGGCGATGTGATTCACACCGGGTCAAGTCCGTATTCATTAAGCGTGTTTCTTCAAGCCCGCAGCAGGGACGCCTGCAGCCGAGTTCACTGCTCCCGGCTCTTTGCGCAGATAGGCCATCCAGTACGCAGCAGCCACGAAGATCGCGCCGCCCGTCAGATTGCCCAGCCAGACCGGAACGAAGTTGGCCACATACTGGCCCCAGGTAAAATGTCCTTCGAAGATCGCTGCAGGGATAAGGAACATGTTAGCTACAACGTGCTGGAAGCCGATGGCCACAAACGCCATGGTCGGGAACCAGATACCGAGGATTTTGCCGCTGAAATTGTCTGCCCCGTACGACAGCCATACCGCCAGTGCTACGAGCCAGTTACAGCCGATCCCGGAGATAAAAGCCTGCAGGAACGTAGCATCGATCTTATGCTCCGCCATACTTACCAGCTTCTCCAGATACACACCATCTGATGTAAGGCCAACGATATGACCGAAGAAATAAGCGACGAACAAGGCGCCTGCCAGGTTGCTTAGTGTAATTAGCACCAGATTCTTCATCACTTCCCAGAAAGAGATCTTCTTCGCAATGAACGCCAGCGGCACCGCCATCATATTGCCTGTCAGCAGTTCCCCTCCGGCAAGCAGCACCAGAATGAGTCCTACCGGGAAGACCGCAGCCCCGATGAAGTTAGCAATGGACCCCCACTCGGCAGGCGCACCGGCAATGACACGAATATCCAGCAAAAATCCGAGCGCGATAAACGCTCCTCCCAGAAAACCAAGAATGAGTACAGTGCTGAGCGGATTATGTGCCTTCTTGACTCCGTTCTCTACCGTCACTTCAGCGATTCCCTGCGGTTTGTTATAAGCCATGATTCCTATCCCCTTCTAATTACTTAAAATTTGTTCCTTTATGCCATTGTAACGTGATCCTAATCACATTTACGTGATAAAAGTCACTATCCGAAAAACCAAGTGAAAGTTTTCACTGACATGTCAAATTTACCATAAAAGCCGCTGCGGCGCAGCAGAAAATAAAAAAACATCTGCATACATTGGACCGATTGCCTTCATCCCAGCAGCCGGGGAGTTGTTTCTGTGATGGAGAAAAAAAAGAGCCCTAAGCGGGCTCCGCAAAATGTTAGCTTTTATACGTGTACAGGTTCTTTGACTGGAGCCGGTTTCGGCAGAGCCTGAAGGCCTGCGGTGTTCAGGAAGTTCCAAGGCTTGTTGTAATGCGGCTGGAAGAAGAAGTCGATGAAGGCCAGCTGGTCAACCGTCATCTTATTCTGGATGCAGACCGATACGGTATTGATCGACTGCGTCAGATCCATCTTGGACATAATTTGCGCGCCCAGAATGCGGCGGGTGGCACGGTCAAAGACCACTTTTACCTGAACCTGCTCGAAGGTCGGCATGAACTCTGGACGGTAGTTGTCGATCAGCATCACACTTTCCGTATCCATTCCCTCGGCTGCAGCAGCCTCTTCCGTCAGTCCGGTTCCGGCAATATTGTCTTCATAGATCTTGATGCCCGATGTTCCTTGCGTACCCATGTAAGGGATCGTGTTCGAGACCAGATTGCGGGCCACCAGCGTTCCCATACGCACTGCGTTGGTGGCCAGCGGGATGTATGCGTGCTTACCGGTCGGATTGTAATGAATCGCGCAGCTGTCACCGGCAGCATAGACATCCGGCAGGCTGGTCTGCATATAATCGTTAACCATAATCGCGCCGTTCGGCAGCATATCGACTTGGCCCTTCAGCAGCTCGGTATTCGGACGGAAGCCGATGCAGAGAATCACCAGATCCGTCTCATGCTCACCCTTGCTCGTGATCACCTTAGTCACTCTGCCGTTCTCACCTGCGAAGGAGGCGACCTTCTCGCCCAGCGCCAGCTTAATGCCGTGATCCTCAAGCGACTGCTGGATCGGTGCGGTGAACTCTTCATCGAGATATTTGCTCAGGATGCGGGCTTCCCCGTCAATCAGCGTAACTTCCTTGCCGTTCATCTGAAAAGCTTCCACCAGCTCGACCCCGATATATCCGGCACCGACCACAGTAATTCTGTTCACCTTCTGCGCTTCTTCGATAATGGTGTTGGAGTGATTGTAGTTCTTCGAGAGCAGGATGCCCTCCATGTCTATTCCTTCGAGCTTAGGCACAATCGGCCATGAGCCTGTTGTCATAATTAGTTTGTCATACGTATCTTCCATTTCCTCGCCGGTCATGAGGTTGCGGGCTTTTAGAGTTTTGCGGGCAGTGTCAATGTTGATTACCTCATGGCGCATCTTCGTCTGCACACCCAGCGCAGCCAGCTGTTCCGGGGAGGAATAGAATAGTCCCTGCGGGTCCTTGACCACACCGCCAACGTATAAGGCAATGCCGCAAGACAGGAACGAGATATTATCGTTGCGCTCATACACCGTAATCTGTGCATCCGGGTATAACTGTGCGGTATTTACAATGGCGGCCGTTCCGGCGTGGGTACATCCAATGACTGCTACTTTCATGATTTCTTCCTCCTCCAAGTTGAAAAGCTTATTTAGTAGGGCCTGTGTTTACGTTTAATTTACATTTGTGATTGTTTTCACTTTATACACTGATTATATTGTGATATTTATCACATTACAAGTAGTTTTGTGACTTTTCTCACAATGTTCACAATTTCAAATTTTAATAACTTTGGAGTTTCACCGCCTCATCCACTCCATTTGTGCCGCCGCTGCGCTCTTCAACCTTGAGTTAGTTTTCCCCGAAGGAGGGGCATTATGTCTGTCAGGAGCAGGAAACAGCAGGAGGAGCACAAGGGGCAGCCAGGCAGAACCGCAGCCCTGGTTTTTCGATTACATTTGCTCCGTGTCCGCCGCGCCAGCCCATTGTAATCGGTTTTCCGATTACATTTGCTCCGTATCCGCCGCGCCAGCCCATTGTAATCGGTTTTCCAATTACATTTGCTCCGTATCCGCCGCGCCAGCCCATTGTAATCGGTTTTTCGATTACATTTGCTCCGTATCCGCCGCGCCAGCCCATTGTAATCGGTTTTCCAATTACATTTGCTCCGTATCCGCCGCGCCAGCCCCATTGTAATCGGTTTTCCAATTACATTTGCTCCGTGTCCGCCGCGCCAGCCCATTGTAATCGGTTTTTCGATTACATTTGCTCCGTATCCGCCGCGCCAGCCCATTGTAATCGGTTTTCCAATTACATTTGCTCCGTATCCGCCGCGCCAGCCCATTGTAATCGGTTTTCCAATTACATTGCGGTCACTCACCCTCGCGGCTGCACAATGTATTCGCTTTTTCGCATACAAAAAAGCCTCACTCCCGCAGCATACCTACGATAAAGTAAGGCCAAGCTATACTCATTGTTATTTGCTAATCGCTACTCGCTATACAGCCCTATGGTCCTATGCTGCTGGTAGTCACACGATCGGAAGTGTCTTATTCCAGACCGGAAATTACGCCATCCTCATCCACCAGTATGCTTTCTGCCGCAGGCTTGGCAGGGAGACCCGGCATCGTGACCATGTTACCGGTGATCACTACAGCGAATCCCGCCCCGAGGGACAGGGTGATGTCCCGGACACCCATGGTGAAGCCTTCCGGGGCTCCAAGCAGCCGGGGCTGATCCGAGAAGGAATACGGGGTTTTGGCCATGCAGACCTGAAGATGGTGCAGGCCCAGCCGGTCAATAACCGCCAGACTGCGCTTGGCAGCCGGAGAGAAGGCTACTCCCGCTCCACGGTAGATCTCTGTGACGATGCGGTTGATTTTGGACGGAATATCCAGATGGTCTTCATACAGCGGTGCGTACTGCACAGGCTCCTCCCGGTCCAGCAGCTTCATCAGCTCCTTCGCCAGCTCCTGTCCGCCCGCGCTTCCCTCCGCCCATACCTTGGATACCGCAGCAGGTACCCCCAGCCGCCCGCAGGCCTCCAGCACCTCATTCACTTCAGCAGGGGCATCCCCTTCAAAATGATTCAGCGCCACCAGCACAGGCACGCCGAACTTACGCAGATTCTCAATATGCCGCTCCATATTGGACAATCCGGAGAGCAGTGCCGGCCGGTTGCCCTCATACAGCTCTTCCTTGCGGACGCCGCCGTTGTATTTCAGCGACTTCACCGTAACCACCAGGACAGCAGCCGCAGGAGCAAGCCCCGCCTGACGGCATTTGATGTCCATGAATTTCTCCGCGCCGAGGTCCGCGCCGAAGCCTGCCTCGGTCACCACCACATCGCCCAGCTTCAGCGCGTAGCGGGTTCCGATCACACTGCTGCAGCCGTGGGCAATATTGGCGAACGGGCCGCCATGCACAATAACCGGGGTTCCTTCCAGCGTCTGCACCAGATTCGGCTTCACCGCCTCCTTCAGCAGCGCGGTCATCGCCTCCACAGCTCCAATAGCCTGGGCGGTTACCGGTTGACCTGCATGGTCATACCCGACCAGAATGCGGCTGAGCCGCTGCTTGAGATCCGCAAGGTCGCTGCACAGGCAGAGCACAGCCATAATCTCGGAGGCTGTTGTAATCTGAAAACCGCTCTCCCGCACAGTTCCGTTGCCGTCGCCAATGCCGGTCACGATATTCCGCAGGCTGCGGTCATTCATATCCATAACCCTTTTCCAGACGATCCGCTGCGGATCAAGCCCCAGGCTGTTGCCCTGGAACATATGATTGTCGATCATCGCCGAGAGCAGGTTATGCGCTGACGTCACCGCATGGATATCCCCTGTGAAATGCAGGTTAATTTCATCTGCCGGAACGATCTGCGCCTTGCCGCCCCCGGTCGCTCCGCCCTTCATCCCCAGGCAGGGACCAAGCGAGGGCTCCCGCAGCGCTGCTACCGTGCGTACACCCGCTGCATTCATTGCCTGGGCAAGTCCGATTGTCGTCAGCGTCTTGCCTTCACCTGCCGGTGTAGGATTCATTGCGGTAACCAGAACCAGCTTACCGTCCGGCTCATGCTTCAGCTCTGCCCAGAGCGAGGGCGCCAACTTGCTTTTATATTTGCCGTACAGTTCCAGATGCTCTTCCTTAATCCCCGCTGCCGATGCTACCTCTGTAATTAACCTCATGCCTGTATGTAACCCTCCTGCCGTTATTATCCTGCATCCTTGCTTCCTGTAAGCCATTCATGGCGTCAAGCGAAACATGTCTCTTCAAAGGATACAGGGTCTCTGAAAAGATTCAAGGATAATTTTCATACATTATAGAAAACTCCCGGACCGGGCGCATCTGCACCACTATCCGGGAGAACACGTATAGCCTGGCTCCAGCCTTCAGAGCGGATGATTTCGACTTCATTAAAGAAGTTGGTCGAGAAAGCCCACTCCTTTAGGGGTGGGTTGAATCTTCTTTAATCAAGGAACATCCTTATGTTGTGAAAATTGTACTAAATGAGCGCGTGTTCTTGTAGTAGTTAAATTGTTTAAATGCTACAATTTAGGTATGAGACAATCCTACAGAAATACCAAAACAACCGTATCATTCATTAACTATCATTTTGTTTTTTGCCCTAGATACAGACGTAAAGTACAGTCGATCAAGTGGAGATTCAGTTTAAGAAAATTGTTATAGAGATATGTACCGAACAGGATTGGCAGCTACTCGCAATGGAAGTCATGCCTGATCATGTGTATATTTTTCTAAACGCACTGCCAACCGATGCTCCCGCAGAACTTATGGCGATACTGAAAAGAATCACTTCCCTGCGCCTCCGTGAACAATTTAAGCACTTGAACCACTTACCTTCCCTCTGGACTCGTGCCTACTTGGTCAGTACGGCAGAGAACGTTTCAAGCAAAACGATCAAACGATATGTTGAAGAACAAAAAAAGGGGGTTGAAACCCTGCAAACCTTAACGATTCAAATCCGCATTTTTCCAACCCATCCGTCTGTATTGGTGGATATGGGCAATGAATACATCCGAACCGTCAACGAATTAACGGAGCAAGCCGAAAGGTCCGGAACGTTTCCCAAACTAACTTCAAAAACCATTCATGCCAATCTACCCTCTGCCGTAAAGAATCAAGTGATTCGAGATGCCAAAAGCCTATTTCAGCGGTTCAAGAAAACGAAAAAGCGGCCTCTTCTCCAAAAGAGGGTGTACTACGTGAACAATCAAAATTATACGATTTGGGGCAACCACATTTCTTTTCCAGTGATGCTGGAAAGAAAAGTACAATGTCTGGTGGTTCCTGTGCTTCTTTCGGATCGGGAGCGTGACATGCTTTCGAATGGGAAACTTGGACTTCTGCGAGTGGTTCAAAAATCAGCGAAATGGTTTGTTCAAATTTCAATCGAACGCCCCACTGAGCCAGCCGAGGGTCATGAAGTGATGGGGATTGATTTAGGCTTGAAAGTACCTGCTGTTGTCGTAACCTCTAGCGGAAAGACCAAATTTTGTGGAAATGGACGTCAAAACAAGTTTGTTCGCCGTAAGTACCATAGCTATCGCCGCAAATTAGGAAAGCTTAAAAAGCTATCAGTGATCCGCAAACAGAACGACAAGGAAAGTCGTTTTATGAAAGATCAGAATCACAAAATTAGCCGCCAGATCGTAAATATGGCGATTCAAGAAAGGGTATCTGTCATCAAGCTAGAGAAGCTGAAGGATATCCGTAAGACGACAAGAACAAGTCGTAAAAACGCTAAAAATCTGCATCATTGGTCGTTCTATCAGTTGCAAATGTTCATTGGATATAAGGCGGCACTCGCTGGAATCCAAGTGGTTGAAGTGAATCCGGCATACACCTCGCAAACCTGTCCCTCTTGTGGAGAGCGGAACAAAGCAAAGGATCGAACGTATCAGTGCGATTGCGGGTATACAGCACATCGAGATCGGGTCGGTGCCATCAACATCATGCGTCAACCTGTGGCAGATGGTAACAGTCTGCCAGCCTAGATAGCTATAGGCTCTGATCTAGGATGGGCGAATGAACTCGCCCTTAACTTAGCAGTAGGGCAAAGCGGAAACGTATGCGCCCGCTAACTAGCTAAGAATCCCGCCCTTTTAAGGGTGTGGAAGTTCAAAGCAGGGATTCGATAAGCTCCTTCATACTCTCCGGTGATTCCTTCGGCTCGACACGGGCCACTACATTGCCGCTGCGGTCGACCAGGAACTTCGTGAAGTTCCACTGGATATCACTGCTCTCGCCTTCACCCGGCTGCTGGCCCTTCAAGTATTGAAACAGCAGACTCGCCTCCGGACCATTCACATCGACCTTGGCGAACACCGGGAACGTGACTCCATAGTTAATCTGGCAAAAGGACTCCGCTTCCTCGCTTGTGCCCGGCTCCTGGCCGGCAAACTGGTTGCACGGAAAGCCCAGTACCACCAGCCCCTGGTCTCCGTACTGCTCGTAGAGCTTCTGCAAATCTCCGTATTGCGGGGTCAGTCCGCACTTGCTGGCCGTATTGGCGATCAGCAGCACCTTGCCCTCATAGTCCTTAAACGGCACTTCTGTACCCGAAGGCTTCACTCCGGCAAAACTATAAATCGACATTTCTGCTTCGCTTCCTTTCGGCTGTATGGCCAGTTCTTAAGTGCGCTTTAAGCTTTATATAAGTAACCTCTTCATTCTAACCTATTCTCAGCCAAAACCAAATTCCGGCGGGGATGCTACGACCTGCGCTCCAGCCCGCAGGCTTCGGCGATGAGCCGGATGGATTGCAGCTTGTCCGCGAAGTCATGGATATGCGAAGAAATCATCAGCTCCCCGCAGCGGTATTCTTCCGCCAGCAGCTGAAGCTGCTCCCTGACTTCAGCAGGCGAGCCAATGACCATCCGCTTCCGGTTATCTGTAATGGTGAAGCGGTCGTACGGGGTATATGTATAGTTCAGCGCATTCTCTACGGACGGGGTCGGAGAAGAGAGGTGTTCCCTCTCCAGGCTGACCAGCGAGAGATCCATACTGGCAGCCAGCCGGTCTGCCCCAGCCGATGTCTCCGCACAGACGGCGAACACCGCAAGCAGCGGCTTCGGCGATGCAGCAGCCACGGACGGCGCGAAACTATCCTGGTACTCATGCACCGCGCCTGCTCCTCCATTCCGGGCAATGAACCGGGCGAAAGCATACCCGGTTCCCAGCCGGGCCGAGAGCGCCGCGCTCTCCCGGCTTGAGCCCAGCAGCCAGACCTCCGGCGCTGAGTCCACCGCAGGCGTTGCCCGTAATCCGGCATAACGCTGCGGGGATGCTCCGCCCTCAGATTCATAGAGATAGGCCACCAGCTCCTGGATCTGCTGCTCATACCGGTCAACGTCGTCAATAGTGACACGGGTATCCTGCAGTGCTTTGGCGGCCAGAGCACCGCCGCCTGCCGCCCGCCCTATTCCGAGGTCGATTCGCCCGGGATAGAGCGCCTCCAGGACGCGGAAATTCTCTGCGACCTTGAACGCACTGTAATGGGGGAGCAGCACCGCTCCCGAGCCGATGCGGATCGTTGAGGTCAACGCAGCAAGATGCGCCATCAGCACTTCCGGGCTGGAGCTGGCGAGGCCCGGCGCCGCATGATGCTCCGCGACCCAGAAGCGGTGATAACCGAGCCGCTCCGCTTCGCGGGCCAGTAGCGCCGTCTGCCGGAGCGCCTCGGCCGGTGAACTTCCCTCCGGCACCGGGGATTGATCGAGAATGCTTAATTTCATATGAGAGCAGCTCCAATGGGTTGGATTTTCGAGGCTTCAGAGATACCTTGGCGTCTTGCTACTATAGGACATGTATTCCCCGCCAAACACAAGACGCAGATGCTTCTCCTCCTGTAGAATCAACAGATGAATAGCCACAGCATTTAATACTAGAATAACCAGCGTCAGCCAGCTCGGATACATGAGATACAGACCTGCGAACATCAGATTGAACCCGACGAAGGCAGCGTTCCGGCTGTACTTATACACCCCACGTGTCACCAGCTTGGTAGCTGTGGACTTATCAATTCCGACTCTCCATGAGGTACTCATCGCTGCCATGGCAAGAATGAATACCGCACACCCTATACTAACTATACCCATACCGATATAATTCACAACCGGAAGATTATAATGGCGCCCGAGCAAGCTCACAAGATACGGCTCAGCTACGGACATCAGGAACCATGTAGCGCCCCACAGAAGCGTAGCGATTTTGACAAACCATTCGGTTGATTTAATGGCCGTAATCTTCTTACCTTTGCCCAGCACATTGGCCTGGATGTTGTTCTTTCTGTTGAGAATTACAAGCTTTAACACATAAGAGGCAAGGAACGTACAGAATAAGATCAGGGACAGGAGGTTGAGGGTAGTCATTGGATGTGTCAAAGGTTTCTTACACAATAAACAGGCCGCTCCGCAACAATCACGGACCCGCCTGCTTAACTTCAAGCTGGTGTACTTTTAGGTTTATTTACTTTATTGAAAGGAGTGCAGCAACGCTGTTAATACTACTTTTCCAGGGAGCCATGTTGCTTCTGCAGCTTACCGGCGCTGCTTCTGCTTTCTCTACTGCTGCACCATCTTCACCAGCATATGCGCCAGCCGGTGGCGCTCCTCCTTGTTGCCGGCCTTCCACAATTCCAGCAGCAGCTTCTCTTCACTATTGCGGGGCTCCTCATACGCTGCCAGGTAACCGGCAATTTTCTCGGCGGCCAGTGCCAGCTGTTCGTCGCTGAGACCGATTTTTTGCGCCAGTTGAATGCGCTTTCCTAAATACGCCTTGAAATGCTCGAAGTTGTCCAGAATCATCTCCTTCTGCCCCGGATCGATCCGGTCCAGCGCCTCCGTTACCCGGTTCATGGTCACACTGCCGTCCTTACTCACCACATGATTATGTTCAGACATCAAGAAACGCCTCCCATTTCATAGTGTGTAGTTTCCCACTACTTAACCAGCGTTCCCGGGGGTGAACCATACTGGTGACGAGCCAACGCCCGCCCGGAGACACAAACGGCCCCGCGAATCGCGGGACCGCCTGATTATAGTGTAGGGTTAATTCGACACCGGGACGGCGTCATAATATTCTTCGAGTGTAATCCCTCTTTCGGCGATGGAAGCGGCAATCTCCTTGCCTACATAGCGGACATGCCAAGGCTCGTACTTGTACCCGGTAATGGCCTCCTTGCCCTCAAGGAACCGGATGATATAGCCGTATTCAGCGGCATGGGCGGCAAGCCACTCCGCTTCCTTCGTCCCTGCAAAGCAGCTCTCGGCTGCACATTTCCCGTCTCTGCCGGACAGGTCAATGGCCAGTCCCGTCTGATGCTCGCTGTGTCCCGGCATGGCACTGTAGGTGCGGGCCTTCTCTTCACCATCTCTGGCGACATAGTTATTGAACAGCCTTTTCTGGGTCGATTCCGAACGGTAGCCGGATACACCGGCCAGATAGACCCCGTCCGCCTTAGCCCCCGCGAACATTTCCTCCAGCGCCGCAGCCGCTTCACGCCGCAGCATGCGCTTCTCAATCTTTTCCGAGAAAATAAAAGGAACATCCGGGTAGACCAGATCGGAAGGCTTATACTGCTCCGGCAGGCTGTACTGCTTATTGACCATGACCGCGATGCTCTCCGGCTCGGCTACCACCATCTCCGCAGCATTGTTCCCGGATGTGCCATTGCCTGAACCGCCAGGATCTGGCTGATCCGTAGGCTCAGGCACTGCCGAAGCTTCAGGCGCTGCCTCCGGCCCCCCGGCTCCCAGATCTGTGCCTGCATTTATATTGGTTCCGTTCTCCTGGGAAGCGGACGGTGCCGTGTACTTCCCGATTCCCCAGCCGACCGCAATGACGACGATGAGTAGAATGACAATTTTGGCGGTTTTGGACATGCTGTGTAATCCTCCTAAACGTTGTGTACCCCGCACTCCTGAATTCAGCAGAACCTGTTGTAGCAAAAGTGCAGGTTACATTCTATATCTCTCTATACTTGTACCCGGTTGTCCCGGTATCTAATAGACATGCCTAATAGCCAAAAGGTTTCAGTAAATAAATATTACCATAGAGTCATTGGCTGTTACGCCAACGGCCCTATGGTAACAAGGATTAGCTATGCATGTAAAGCGCCTTTATCTGGAGGAGCCGCGTCCGCCGCGTGAACCGCCGCCAGAGCCTCCACTGCGCCCGCCGCGCGATGAATTCCCGCCGCTGCTGCGTCCGCCTGAGCTGAAGCCGCCCTTACCGCCCTTGGAGCCGCCGCGAGAGCCGCCCTTGGGAGCGGAGGCGCCTTCGCCACCGGCATCGTTGCTGCGCGCTACATGCGCCCGGAATTTCGGGCTCGACTTCGCGCCGCCGGGATTATACCCGGCACCTGAGCCGGCACCCTTCGAAGCGCCGTAGCTGAAGCCGCCGGCATCTGCGCCCCGGGATACGTTGGTGCTGTAGCCGCTGCTCGGCCCGCCCTGGGCGGCCTTGCCTCTCGCGGCACCGCCGCGCGCAGCGCCGCCCTTGCCGCCGCGCCCGCCTGCGGCACCTGCACCCGCACCCGCAGCATAGCCGCTGGCCGCTGCGCTGTCGCCGCCGCTGGCGAAGGCGCCGTAGCCGCCGCCAGGTCTCGGCTTCTTCGCCGCGCCTTGCCCGGCGGAGTCGCCCTTCGGCGCCGCAGCTGCGCTGTACGCGCTGCGCTTGCCGCCTCCGGCCGCGTCCTTCCGGCTGCGGCCGCCGCCTTCCGCAGGCGCGCCCCAGCCGCCTGCGTCCTTGCCGCCGCGTCCGCGCCCGCCCGGACGCCCTGCGGCTTCGCCGCGCGGCGCACCGCCGCTGCGGCCCTGCCCGCGGCCGCCACGACCGGCGCGCGCTGCTTCAGGCGCCGCGCTCTGCCGGCTGCGCGGCGAGCCGCCGCCTTGGACAGAGGTGAATTCGCCTACGCCGAATTCATCCTTCTCGTACCGGCGGCGGTCCAGCCGCTGGGAGATGCCGTGCTCGATCAGTTCGAGCCCGTCGCGCTCGCGCGGCGAAGCGAACGTGATTGCGAGGCCCTTGCCTCCGGCGCGGCCCGTGCGGCCAATCCGGTGAATATAGCTGTCCGCATCCAGCGGAAGATCATAGTTGAAGATATGGGTGATTCCTTCAACGTCCAGGCCGCGTGCAGCCACATCCGTAGCCACCAGCAATTGGAGCTTGGCGTCACGGAACCGCTTCATGACGGCTTCGCGCTTGCCCTGCGACAGATCGCCATGCAGCTCGTCGCATTCATAACCGGCCGCCTGCAGCGCCTCGTTCAGCTTGATGGCCCGGCGCTTCGTCCGGCAGAAGATGATCGCCAGGTAAGGACGGTCGCGCTCGATCAGGGAGATTAGCGCCTCTTCCTTATTGCGGTCCGAGCATTCCACCACCTGCTGGCGGATATTATCCAGAGGGATCGGCGAGCCGCTCTTAATAATGACATCCAGCGGCTCCTTCATATAGTTCGCTGCCAGCCGCTTGATCGGGTCCGGCATTGTCGCAGAGAACAGCATCGTCTGGCGGCGGTAAGGCACCGCCGTGATGATCGTCTCCACATCCTCCAGGAAGCCCATATGCAGCATCTGATCCGCTTCATCCAGCACCAGCATCTTCACACCGCTGAGGTCCAGAGTCTCCCGGCGCAGGTGATCCAGCAGCCGTCCCGGCGTACCGATGATCAGATGTCTGCCGCCTTCCAGCTTACGCAGCTGCTTCTCCACATCCTGGCCGCCGTAGACCGCCAGAATCTTCACACCCGTATGACGGGCCAGCTTGCGCGCCTCTTCGGTAATCTGCAGCGCCAGCTCACGCGTCGGCGCAAGAATCAGCGCCTGCGGATACGCGGCCTCGACCCGGATCTTGTCCATAATCGGCAGCAGAAAAGCCAGCGTCTTCCCCGTTCCCGTTTTCGCCCGCGCAATTACATCCAAACCCTGCACCAGCGGCGGAATCGCCTCTTCCTGCACCGGCGTCGGCTTCACGATGCCCTGCCCCTTGAGCAGATCGATCAGCACTTCTGATACTCCTAAATCTTTAAAACCCGGCAATTGCTCCACCTCACTAATTTCCCTAAATTTTCAGTTCATCCTGTCAGTCCATAACTTATATTCACATTCTTATCGTTTCAAATAAAAGCGGAAGCACCCCGTCACCGGAGCCCTTCCGTCCCATGGGCCCGCAAGGCAGCGGTCAAACGTTCGGTTTATACGGCGCAGCAGCGATCCACCGGACGTTCAGACGGCACTCCATTTGCGTTCCATTACACTTTAATTGTGGCAAGTTATCTTAATATTGTACTTGATTTTGCAGCCTTTGTGTGCATCCGGCGAAGAATAATTATTTATCCGGCTCTTCCGGCTAGAATCTTCCCGATTTGAAGATGGAGAACAGCAGCCACAGAATCATCAGCAGTGCGATGACCGAACCGATCTCCACAATCGGGAAGTCCCAGAGCAGCGACGGCTCGCCGCGCAGGGAGGAGGCAACAATCAGTCCGGCCATGATGATGCTAAAGGCCAGCAGTACGATACTGAAGGAGAGGCGGTTACCGATCCGGCTGAACTTATGCTCCAGGTCCTGCAGCTCGGGTACCCCGATCTCTACCTTCAGCTTCCCCTTGCTGATCAGCGAGGAGAGCTGCCTGGCCTGGGCGGGAAGCTCGACCAGACTCTCGGCAAGATCAGCTACTCCGCCCAGCAGCTTGCGCTGCAGGCGGCTTCCGCTGAAGCGCTGCTTGACCAGACGTCTGCCGAACGGCTCGGCCATCTGCATAATGCTGAATGCCGGGTCCAGGCTGGCGACCATACCCTCCAGGGTCAGCATCGTCTTGCCCAGCAGCGCCAGATCCGGCGGAATGACCAGCCGGTGCTTGCGGGCAATGCTGAACAGATCATTCAGCGCCTTGCCGATGCTGACCTGCTTGAACGGAATATCATAATACTGCTCGCGCAGCCGGTCCATATCCTCGTGCAGCGCCATCCGGTCAGCATCCTCCGGGATCACCCCCAGGCGCAGAATCGCCCGTACCATCGAGTCCGTATTCTTGCGCATGAGTGCAATCACCAGCGCGGATAGCCCGTCCTTCATCTCCTCGCTAAGCCGCCCGACCATTCCGAAGTCGATCAGAGCCAGCTTCCCGTCCTTCAGCACCATAATATTGCCGGGATGCGGGTCGGCATGAAAGAAGCCATGAATAAAAATTTGATTCAGCATCATCTCAACGAGCTGCTGGGCGATCGTCTTAAGCTTCACGCCCGAGCCCAGCAGCTCGTCTTTGCGGTTAAGCGTAATTCCTTCCATGTACTCCATGGTTAGAATCCTGGTGGAGCTGAAATCCCAATAGATGGCCGGAATATATACGTTATCTTGAGCGGACAGCTGCCCGGCTATACGTTCGGCATTGCGCCCTTCCTGGGCGTAATCCAGCTCCGCCATCAGGGCCCGTGAGAATTCCTCGACCATCCGGGCTAATCCGTATTGCCTGGCCCAGTCCATCTTGCGCTCGGCGAGCAGGCTTAGATCCGATAGAATCTCAAGATCCCTGCCCATCGTCCGCATGACGCCTGGACGTTGTATTTTGACCGCAACACTCTGCCCGCCATGCAGCACAGCACGGTGCACCTGGCCGATGGAGGCGGCAGCGAGCGGATTGTTCTCGAAGTATTCGAAGACCGCATCAATAGGCTGGTCCAGCTCCTGCTCCAGAATATTGCGGGCCGTCTCGGCTGAGAACGGCGGCACATTGTCCTGCAGCTTGACCAGCTCCTGAATAATCGCATCAGGCAGCAGATCGGAGCGCGTACTGGCAAGCTGGCCCAATTTGACGAAGGTCGGCCCCAGCTCCTCCAGCACCCTGCGGACCCGTTCAGCGAGGGTCACACTTTCATGAACCTCCTGTGTGATGATCCGGCGGGGAAGCGACAGAAGATGGTAGAGGCCCAGTTCCTCCACCATATAGCCGAAGCCATGACGCATAAGCGCCATGGCGATTGCCCGGTAACGTCCGGCATGCCTTATGCGGACAGCCATTTATTCCGTACGCTGTTCCGGCACGGTGGTCTCCTGGGGGGACTTGCCCTCAAGCTCGGCAACACGGCCCTCAAGCTCGGCAACACGGCCCTCAAGCTGGGCAATGCGCGACTCCAGCCTGGTGATATCCTCCTGTACAGGTACCTTAAGCTCCTTCAGCACCCGCTGAACCTGCTCCTGCACGGCAGACTTGAACACACCCCGTTCTTCATCTCCGCGCTCTACCAGCCGTTCCACCAGCGCCTTGGATTCCGACGGGGCCAGCTCGCCCCGCTTCACCAGCTCGTCTACGACCTTTTCAACCTTTTCCTTGCTGACAATGGTGAGGCCTACGCCTAATGAGATAGCTTTCTTCAACAGATCACTCATGGTACTTCCCTCCCAAAGATTGCAGTTATGGATAAAGTATACCCCTTCGCCTGCCATTTCACAAAATAACCCCACAAAGTGGGGCTTGGCTTCCGATATTGCTGATTATTTGCCGGTTATCTGGGGATACGCGCCGCCCAGGTGGCTGCCCGCAGAATCAGCTGACGGATCGCCGGATGCCGGAACGAAGGCTCATGATGGCCGGGCATCAAATAGACTACCCGTCCCAGGCCATAGCTGTGGCACCAGGCCGCAGGCAGCATCTCCCCGTCCGCTTCGTATTCGAGCAGAATCTGCTTCTCGGTGAACGGATCGAACTCGAACCGGTACGGCTCTTCATCGAGCTGGAAGTCTTCGATGCCTTCGGTAATATCATGCTCCTGCACCTTGAACTGAAGCGGAGTATAGGCCGGGTGGCCGGTGAATCTGGCACCGATCAGCTGGGCCAGCTCATAACGCTTCGCCAGGGATACCCCGGTGTGCAAGACAATCAGACCGCCTCCTCCGCTGACATAGCTCAGCAGACCTGCCGTCTGCTGCGGAGATACGGTTTCATTCCACAATTCATTATATGCGATGCACAGATCATATCCGGACAAATGCTCGCTCAGCATCAGCTTCTTGTTCTCCGAGCATTGCACAGTCAGAAGCTCATTCAGAATTTCACTGACCTGCTTGTCCACACCTTGCAACGGGTGAAACCGGGGGTGTGTGTAATCGCCTAACAACAGGCATTTTCTCTTATCCATAGGTCTCCTCCTCCATATCTCTCTGTAGTTGTAGTTGAACGTCCGCTGCTAGCGGTTAGCCGCAATATAGCGGCCCAGGGTAACGAACATGCTGCCCATCCGTTCGTGCTCCGGCATGACGATCCGCTTCACGCCTTCTTCCTTCAGGGCCTCCGAAGTCATTCGGCCGACAGATACCGCAAGCACCTTGTCTTCAAAAGCCTGCACCAGCGCCGCAAGCTGCCCCTGCTCCCGCGCATGCTGTGCCAGGAAGCGGAATTGCGGCGCACTTGTGAACGCCACCGCATCCACCTGACCTTCCGTGATCTCTGTAAGCAGCAGATCCAGCGCTCCAGGCTCCGGTTGAGTATACCGGTAAGGCTGCACACAGCTTACAGCTGCGCCTGCCTGCTCCAGCCATCCGACCAGCTGCGGGGCAGTCTCCCCGTGCAGCTGAAGCATGACGCGCTTACCCTGCAGATCATAGTCCTGCAGGCCGCGGATCAGTCCGGCAGAGCTGCCGTCATCGTCACGCACGACCGGCTCAAGTCCCCGTTTCTTCAGGGCGTTTACTGTCTTATAGCCACGGGCAGCAACAGGTGAGGCAGAGAGAACCTCCAGGAAGCGGTCTGCAAGCGCAAGCTTCGCAGCCGTCTCGAACAATGCGTCCAGCCCCATACCGGTAGTCAGAATAGCCAGATCCGGCGGCTGCTCCGTCCAGGCAATCAGCCCCTCACGCAGGGCGGCATCATCCAGAAAGGTTGTCCCTTGAGCGGGACGGTGCAGCGCGGTTCCTCCCATATTCTCTACCAGCTTGGCCATGTCTTCCGCTTTACGCGGACCGGCCAGGGCCACGGTAATGCCCTTTAATTGCTCTGCCATGAACGCTTCTCCCCTTCATCACCCCGTATTGTTGCTTATCAGTATACTTGCAAAGTGAGGTAAAAGAAAAGACCAGACCGCATATTCGGCCTCATGAATTCTGCTGACCCCCAGCGCGGGTCTCCCCCGGTTTGACCGCTTCCGGTACGGCAGGAGCCTCGTTACCAGGGTAAAGCTTGAAGCGTCCCACCAGCTGCTGTAATTCATCGGCTTGGCGGCTAAGGTCGGCTGAGGAAGAGGCGATCTCTTCCACCGAGGCAAGCTGCTGCTGGGCTGCTGCCGAGATCGTCTCGGTACTGCCTGCCGCAGCCTCGGTGATGCCGCGGATCTCGCTAATGGCCTGGTCCAGACTGTCTGCTTCTGCAGTCAGGGTCTGAACGCCTTCATTCATCCCGCCTATGGTCTCCGCGGCCCCCCTAATTGCCCTGCGGATGCGCGAGAACGAACGTCCCGTTGTATCTACAGCCATAATGCCGTCCATTACCTTGCTCTTCGCCTCCTCCATAGATGCCGTAGCCCGGATCATCTCTGCATGGATAGAGGTTACCTGTTCGGAGATCAGGCTGGCCGACTTCCCGGATTCTTCGGCCAGCTTGCGGACCTCCGAGGCTACCACAGCGAATCCGCGCCCCTGTTCACCGGCTCTGGCCGCTTCTATGGACGCATTCAGCGCCAGCAGGTTCGTCTGCCGCGAGATTCCCGAGATCACACCGGTAATCCCCTGGATCTGCCCGACCCGCTCACTCAGCTGATCGATAACGGTACCCATTTCCTCCACGGTCTCATGAATCCCGTTGATTTTGTCGACTACGCTGATGACCGAATCATTTCCCTCCGAAGCCGACAGCGAGGTCTTGTCCATCATTACCGACACCTGCTTCATGAAATCCGAGATATGGGCTACCTCGGTTGTGGTGGCAGCTGTGCTTGCCATCCCTTTATGCACACTGCCCACCTGCTGCTGCGTGCCGGCCGCCATCTCCTGGATGGCCACTGTAACATGCTCTATAGCTTTGGTCGTCTGCTCTGCCCCAGCGCTCAGCTGCTCGGCGGAGAAAGAGACATTATCCGTCATAGTCTGTACCCCGATAATCATCTGCCGCAGATTATCCACCATCTGGCGGAAATTCACGGCCAGCAGACCGATCTCATCCCCCCGGAAGTCCCCGATATCCTGCGACAGGTCGCCGCCGGCAATCCGCTCGGTTGCCTTGCGCAGGCGGATCAGCGGCTTCAGAATCGATGCGGTGTTGAAATAGATCAGCACCAGCGCCAGCAGCACGGATATAGGGAGGACCAGCCAGACCGTCTCACGGATATCGCTGGTTGCCTGTGTAATCTCATTCAAGCTGATGGTGCCCCCGATTCTCCAGCCCGTCAGCTCATTCACCATGAAGGTCATCTTCTTGGGTGCATCCTTATATACATAATCGAAGCTTCCGCTCTCGCTCCCGAACATCTGCTTCACGAACTCAAGCGAGGATTCCGCGCCAATCGCTTCTGTGGGGTGAACCAGGAATTTCTTGCTGCTGTCGATAATCAGAATGTAGCCCTCCTGGCCAACCTTGATGTTCGTCATACCAGCAAGGAAGGACAAATTCAGATCAAGGCTGACTACACCGTTTCCGCCCGCGAGCACCGCCGATACCGCAATGGCGCTCTCCCCCTTCACCGTCTGAAATACCGGGGAGATCACTGTGCCGCTGCCCTGCTTAAGCGCATTGATATATGTATTTTCCTTGCGGGGATCATAACCCTCCGGGAGCTCCAGCTCTGCCGCACGGATGCTCTTGCCTTTGCTGGTTCCGGCATAAATATCAAGCACATCGGGATGCAGCGCCGCATACTCCCTCAATCTGCTCTCCAGCTCAGGGGCCGTCAGACCAGCCGCCTCGTTATTAATGGAATCTGCCGGAAGCTGTCCGGCAAAATAGAGGATATCATCTATTTTCGACTGAATATTGGAACTTATGATCTGGTTCACTGCAATTACACTTTCCTGGGCATTATTAGTAAGCTGCTCTTCCATGGTGCTGCTGGCCGATTGATAGGTTAACCAGCCTATAATGATGCTCGGTACCAGCAAGACAAGCAGATAGGTAGTAATCAGCTTCGTACGGATGTTCAGACGCACCTTTTTATTCATATGATGGACTCACTCTCTTTCTTCATGGGTCTTAAGATGGATCATGGCAGCAGGCTTAATATATAATTAAATATCAGCCCCCGAAACCCTCTTTTTTCCCGTAATTGATGATAATTTCCCTATATTTATTGATGATTTTTATAGGAGCACAGCAAAAAGACCGTTCCAATGTAAACGGTCTTTTGTTATATTCCGTTACTATGCGGACCATCGCAGCTCATACAAACGTCCTAGTTCTGGCGTGAATTCTTGCTCTGGCAGGCCGGGCATACGCCACCGAATACCACATGCGTATGAGTGATCGAATAGCCCGTATCCGCCGCTACCGAATCGCTCCACTCCTGCGGGACTTGGCTCATTACTTCATCCACAGCACCGCAGATTTCACAGACAATATGCTGGTGGTCGTCCAGACGGGCGTCATAGCGGCTGGCCGCCTCGCCCAGCTTCAGCTCGCGGATCATCTGCTTATCTGTAAGATAGCGCAGGGAATTGTAGACCGTTCCATAGGCCAGGTTATGCCCCTGCTCGACCAGCCGGTTCATGACTTCGGCAGCGGTAGGGTGATCATGGGAATTGCGGACGATATCGTATACGGCTTGACGCTGAGAGGTAAGGTTCAGGGTTCTCATCTTGATCATCCTCTGATTTGTTTTTAGATCAAGTATAAGTCCTGATGCCGGAAGCGTCAATCCGCTGCGACTCTATTTGATCATTCCCGAGAATTTAATGTCCACCTTGGCCTTGACCTGAAATTGCAGCCGCGGATACAGACGCTCCCAGTCAGCCATCTCCGTATCATTATTCCAGTGCCGTGCACCATAATGCAGCCCCCAGCCCAGCGGGTCCAAGCCGCTGCCCCGGATCTTATTCAGCAATGCAGTCACGGCTGCGTTCAGCTCGCCCTCCCCTGCCTGTCCAATTTTCTTCAGCATAGATTCGGTAATCATCTCCTCTGTGCTGGTCTCCTCCAGAATCGCACGGATCTTGATGGTGTAACGGATATACGGTTCTCCCTCCGGCGGAGTGACGATCCGGTAGCCGGGGGAGGAGCTCTCGGTGTAGTACTGATACATTCCATTGCCCAGATGGGCGGGAAGGTTCGTCCGCAGATCGGGGCGGGACAACAGATTAAACAGCCGGGTCTCATCAGGTGTAAGCACGAGCTGGATTTTGTTCTTATCGAACAGAGCAATTTTATTAATGAGGAATTGATCCTTCTTCTGTGCTTCAATGATCGGCAGGATGGGATCTATCCCCACCTCATAGATGTTCCTCATCAGTTGGTAGGAGTACACACTGGAGATGAACGGCGACTCTGTTCCTTGCCCGCTCATGGCCAGAATCAGCGAATTGGACGGAATGCGCTCGGAGGGCGGCTTGACCATCAGCACCGCCAGCGCATCGGGCCGGCCCACGGCAAAATTTAGAATCAGCTGGATGTCTCTGCGCCGGACCGCCCAGTCCGTTACATGCCGGATATCCCTGGCGGCAAGACCTTCACCCAGAATCACCGATTTGCAGTGCACATAGTCAAGCTCCTTCTCCACCTTGGACTTCATTCTACGGAGCGCCTCGGAGATACTATCCGATTCTTCGGTGAGGATCTGCATCTTCTCGTCAATCTTCGTAACATCCCCTTGCGGGATCGCCAGCTTCAGACTGACCTTGAATTTCCCTTCCACCTGGCCGGAATCCACGCCGATCGCCACCACGAAGATCCGCCGGTCGATATCCTTGAAATTGCACCCGGTCATTGTTATGGCCAACACCATGCACAGCAGCAGCATCCCCGCCCTGCCGGCACCAGCTTGTACTCTCATGCTCTGCGCCTCCTTACGACTACCCAATAGCACCAGAACAACAGCAGGATCATCAGCAGCTCCCCGTACCAGCGCACATGCAGCAGCATGACTCCCAGCATGTTAAGTTCATATTGATCCAACCGCATCAGGAACATAGTGCCTACAGCGAACAGGCCCAGAATGATGCTCTCCTGCCACAGCCTGGTTTTGGGCTTGTCTGCCGCAGACGGAAGCAGGCTGAAGAGCAGCTCCTTGCCGACATGCCACTGGATAATCGCACTGACCAGCGACAGCGTGCTATACGCAAAATAAAAGATAAAGAGCATCCGCTCGATCAAAAATGCCTCAATGTGGATACTATCCGCCGTGGTGAACCATGTATATACATGCCGTTCAATGCCAACCGTCCCATGATAGCCGATGGGCACAAAAAAAGTGATCGCCAGCACCAGCAGGCCCTCCAGGCTCAGAATCCACACATGCTTCAGCTTCAAGCCATGAAATACCCGGTTGAAGATGGCTAAATTAATATAGCCGCTGAATGTAAACGTCGCAGCCGCAACACTGTTCAAATCCGGGGCGTGCAAGGCATGGGTCATCACCTGCAATACCGCATCCCAGCTAAAATTCGGATTCACCAGCGCCTTGACGGTCGAATACAGAATCAAGGGCAGCGTGATGCTGAGCATCACCTCCAGGCCATAGAGCAGCGACAGCGAATCTATGCGTGAGCATAGGCAGACCACCGCCAGGAACCCCAGCAGGACTGCTGTAGGGTCTGTATCCGGGCTGATGAACCGCAGGGTAATATCCACAAACGACAGGATAATCAGCGCCCCGGCCATATACCAGAGCACTGCAAATGCTAGAATCAGCGGAGAAGCCAGCAGCTTGGGCAGGGCCGATCTCAGAATCTCCGGCAGTCCCTGCCCGGGGAATTTATGTATCACCTTAGTGAACAGATAGATGAACAGGGTCCCTGTAACCACCGCAACGAGAATGGAGGACTGCGCGCCATCGAAGCGGGCATCGATCAGCTCCCGGGGGGTGAAGTTGATGATATTGATTAGGGAATTCATGAGAAACAGACAATAGAAATAGCGGCTCTTCGCCATTATGGACCCCTTCTTTTCTTCTTCAGGGCAGCTCCCAGTGTATCGAGGGCAAACATCTTAAAATACGGCTGGCTGAAGCTGCGCTGGCTGCATAAATACATTGTGAAGCCCACCAGACAGACGACGACACCGACCAGCCCCAAGATGGCCGCAGCGA
Source organism: Paenibacillus sp. FSL R7-0204 (assembly GCF_038002225.1). NCBI lineage: Bacteria > Bacillati > Bacillota > Bacilli > Caryophanales > Paenibacillaceae > Paenibacillus > Paenibacillus sp. FSL R7-0204. The sequence continues at coordinate 703,613 of NZ_JBBOCA010000001.1, read as the reverse complement.
CGACAAAGAAATATTTCAGGACACGGATCGAGAAGCTCATCATATTCAGCGGCACCAGGAAATTGGATATGGCCACTACGGAGACAAGAATAATCATAATATTCCCGATTAGCCCCGCTGCTGTAGCCGCTTGTCCGAGAATCAGCCCGCCGACCGTCGTGGCCGTCGGGCCAATCGCCCTGGGCAACCGCAAGCTGGCCTCGTTCAGGAATTCCATCATCAGCATCATCAGAAGTACCTCAACGAATGAAGGATACGGCACCGTCGCGCGGCTTCCGCCGATCAGCAGGGCAATTTGCACACGCACAATCTCCGGATTGTAGGAGGTGAAGGCAATGTACAGGGCCGGCAGCCACAGCGTCATCGCCACCCCCATGATGCGCAGCAGCTTCAGGAAGCGGCCTACGAACGGAAGGTGGATTTTGTCATCCATCGCGGTGAAGAAATCATTGAATATGGAGGGGAGCACAATCGCGTACCCGGTAGTATCCAGCAGGAGCGCTACCTTGCCTTCGGCCAGATTAAATACAACCCGGTCCGGGCGCTCGGTAACAATCGTCTTGGGAAAAATGCGCAGCTTGTCGCTGCTGATATACTTCTCCAGCTCACCGGCAGCCTGCAGGACATCCAGCTTAAGCGAGTCCAGCTTCTCGTGCAGCTCCGCCAGAACCTCTTGATTCACCCGGTCCTTGTCATAGAGAATCGCCACCTTGGTTTTGGATACATGGCCGATCACGGTGAATTCCATCTTGAGCGCAGAGGATTGATAACGCCGCCGGATCATGTTCAGATTGACCGCCAGGCTCTCCCCCAGCGCATCGGAAGGGCCTTGGCTGATGCTCTCCGTAATCGTCTCGCTAATCGCGCTGACCTCGGACTTAATCACATCGAAGAAGCAGAGCTTGCCCAGCCTGCTTATACAGGCATATCCGCTGAGCAGAAGCTCCAGCGCGCGCGCTCCCTCCGCGACCTCCTCACTACCGGGGTAACCGGCGAGGTAGCTGTAATACGCTGCGGGATTGTTCATCTCATAGAACGGTGCAATGAGATTCCGGCTGATCGCCTGTGCATCCGTCACGCTTTTGATATACAGCAGCCTGAGCTCCCCGGCCGGAACGGACATGCTCTTGTCCTCCAGATCGGCGAATCCGCTTAGCTGGCTTCTGATCCACTCCAGGGAAGCTTCCTGCTTATGCTGTTGCTCGGACATGAACTCTCCCCCCTCTAAGCCCGCATCTGCATCCGACTTCTTCTTAGACTGGCACTTTTTGCACATTTTCATGCGCGTGCTGCGGAGCGGGTGCGTTTCTTTTCCCCGCGGAGTGGTAATAAATGAGATGGATAGAGATATTGAAGGAGGCAACTACAATGCACTCGCAGGAGCACCGCCCGCAAGGTCTTCCCCAATTTCCGGAATCGTTATGGCTCGGCAGCACCGGGCTACCGTCTTTTCCGAGACTTGCGGAAGATCATGTCACAGACATAGCCATCGTAGGGGCAGGAGTTGCCGGGATTACCACAGCTTATCTGCTGTCCAGGGCCGGTTATAAAGTCACCCTGCTCGAAGCGGGAAAGATCCTCGCCGGAGCTACCGGCAACACCAGCGCCAAGATCTCCGCCCAGCACGGGATGATCTATAGTGATCTGATGAAGCATTTCGGCGAGGAGCAGGCCCGGATGTATTATCAGTCGAACAGCGAGGCCATGGAGTGGATGATTGCCACAGCGGAGGAGCTGGACCTGTCCTGCGGGATGAAGCGGGAGGCGGCCTACCTGTATGCGGATCAAGGCGACGAGAAGACGCTGAAGGCGCTGAATAAGGAATTCCAGGCTTATGGCAAGCTGAGACTGCCCGGAGAGTGGCTGGATCAGGTACCCCTGCCGCTGCGCGCGGGCGGGGCCATCCGGATGCCGGATCAGGCCCGTTTTCACCCGCTGGAGTATCTGAAGGGTCTGTTGCAGGCGGTTCTGGACAGGGGCGGCACTGTATTTGAGCATACGATGATCGGAGAGAAAGTGGATACAGACGGACAGTTAACCCTGCATACTGAAGGAGAGAAGTTCCAGATCCGCTGCCGCCATGCCGTGTCGGCTTCCCACTTCCCCTTCTATGACGGCGGGTCCCTCTACTTCTCGCGGCTGCATGCCGAACGCTCCTACTGTCTGGCGTTCGAGCCGGAGACGGATTATGAGGGCGGCATGTATCTGAGTGCCGGTGAACCAACCCGCTCGCTGCGGGCAGTGGAATGGGGCGGCCGGAAGCTGGTCATTGCCGGAGGAGAGAACCATAAGACCGGTCAAGGCATTTGTACGTTCGGCCATTATGAGAATCTGGAGCGGTTCGCCGGGGAGCTGCTGGGCATCCGCAGTATTCCGTTCCGCTGGTCCACCCAGGATCTGATCACGCTGGACCGGGTTCCTTATATCGGCAAGCGCGCCGGGGATGAGGAGGTCTATATCGCCACCGGCTTCGGGAAATGGGGCATGACGAACGGAACCGTGGCTGCCCGCCTGATCTCAGATGGCATTCTGGGGAGCAGCAACCCCTACACCGGGTTATATGATCCCTCACGCTTCAAGGCGGTACCTGCCATCAAGAACTTCATCGTGCAGAACTTCTCGGTCGCCAAGGAGCTGGTCGCCGGAAAAGTGGAGATTGTGCACACCAAGACGAAGGATCTGGAGCCGGATCAGGGTGCCGTGGTCTTCCATGACGGCAAACGTGTGGGTGCCTACCGCGACCCCGAGGGCCAATTGCATCTTGTGGACAGAACCTGTACCCACATGGGCTGTGAATGCGAATGGAATGACGCCGAGCGCTCCTGGGATTGCCCGTGTCACGGCTCCCGCTTCTCCTACGAAGGCGATGTGCTTGAAGGTCCCGCGACCGTACCGCTTAAGACAATTACGCCGGAAGACTAAAGCAGTAGACCGGGCGCTGCGGGGCATTAGCGGCACAAACGGCCCGGGGTCCAGGTGGCCAGCACTGCCGGAGCTGCGGCTCCGGCGTGATTGTGCCCGGCCGCTCAGGTATAATAGACAGTATCTTCTAGAATTACCCATCATTCTATATATAAGGAGCGTGACGACAGGTTATGGATTTGAGAGGAACCAGTATTGTCATTACAGGTGCAGGCAAGGGAATCGGCAAGGCGCTCGCTATGGCGCTCGCTAAGGAAGGTGCCAACCTGGGACTAATCTCCAGAACCTCAGCGGATCTGGAGGCGCTGAAGGCGGCGTTGACCGAGGTGTACGACATCAAGGTAAGTATCGCCGTCGCCGATATTGCAGTCCGTGAAGAAGCAGAGCGGGCGGTAGTAGCCCTGCAGAAGGATCTTGGACCCTTCGACGCGCTTATTAACAACGCCGGGATCGCCCAGTTCGGCACGTTCCTGGAGATGGACCCGGCAGACTGGGAACGGCATATGCAGATCAACCTGTTCGGGGCCTATTATGTAACCCGCGCGTCCCTGCCTGCGATGATTGAGCGTTCGAGCGGAAATATCATTAACATCTCCTCCACAGCAGGAGAACGCGGCTTCGCCACAGGCTCCGCCTACTGTGCCTCCAAGTTTGCTCTAATGGGCATGACGGAGTCACTGGCGATGGAGGTACGCAAGCATAATATCCGTGTCGTAGCGCTGACCCCAAGCACAGTTAATACAGGCCTTGCTTCCGATGCGGGTCTTAAGATCGGGGACGAGGACCGGATGATGCAGCCGGAGGACGTTGCAGAGCTTACGCTCGCTGCGCTTAAGCTGCCTGACCGCGTCTTCTTGAAGACGGCAGGCATCTGGACCACGAATCCGCAATAACGACAGACATTACTTACAGCCCCACAAGGAGGACTTGGCATGCTGGTAGTTACCAATACAATTAAGATCAAGGAAGGGCATGGTGAAGCGCTGGCCTCACGGTTCAGCGCAGATAACGGGGTACAGAGCATCCCCGGATTCATCCGCATGGAGGTGTGGCACGCCGCTCCTAAGGAAGGCGTGGAGGAATTGAAGATCTGCACGGTCTGGGAGAATGAGGAAGCGCTGAACGGCTGGACCTCAAGTCCCGCCTTCCGGGACTCGCACCGAGGTGCCGGCCGGAACGAAGCCATTGTCGGTTCCTCGCTCGACAAGTACGAGCTGCTGCACAGCCGGACTCCCGATGTCCAGGCTGACTAGAACTTCATAAGCAATATGGACACAGGGATGCCCCGCCAGCCGTTCAGGCTTAGCGGGGCATCCCTGTTGTTATTGCTGTGTATCCGAAGCAGAGGCTTCGCTGATCTCCTGATGCTTGCCTGGCCAGAAGGCCACGCGGCCAAAGAGGACGGTGATGGCCGGGACCAGGAACGGACGGACAACGAAGGTATCCAGCAGGACACCGATCGCAGTGATGATCCCGAACTGAACCAGAACTTGAATTGGAAGGCTTGCCAGCACGGCGAACGTACCGGCCAGGATAAGTCCGGCGGAGGTAATGACCGAGCCGGTCTCATTCACACCTTCTGCAATCGCCTGCTTCAGCGGCATATGCTTACGCTTTTTCCAGATATTCGAGATCATGAAGATGTTGTAATCCTCCCCGAGTGCCACCAGGAAGACGAAGGAATATAGCGGAATGGAGCCCTGAATCGCATCTGCTCCAAGCACATAATGAATGATGATCCAGCCCAGGCCCAGTGCCGAGAAGAATGACAGGATTACCGTCCCCACTAGATATACTGTGGCTACCACAGATCTGAGATAGACCAGCAGCAGCACCGTAATCAGGCCGATAACGACCGGTATGATCAGATCAGTATCCCGTTCTCCAAGCTCCTTGGTATCGTGCTGGGTAGCAGTCTGGCCGCTGATCCATACCTTATCCTGCGCGTTCTCAATCCCGGATTCCGTCAGGGCCGACTCAACCGTAGCCTGAAGTGCCGGGATATGGTCCATCGCCTCAATCGAATACGGATTGTCCTTGAACTCGATATCATAGGCAGTAATCTTCGGGTTGACGGCACCCTGCTGCGGATCTGAGACCACATCCACGTAGGACAGGCTGCTCAGCACGGATTTCAGGTCTTCCCCGCCGGATAACCCTTCCGTATCGACCATCAGCTTGGCGGGTGCCAGCTCACCAGGGGAGAATTGCTTGCCGATCAGGTCGAAGCCTTCCCGCGACTCCATAGTCTTCGGGAACGACGACAGAATATCATAGGTGAACTTAATTCCGCTGGAGAATGAGGCCAGCACTCCCAGAAGCACTACCGTGATTCCGACAATGGCCCACGGGCGGGATACCACCAGGTATCCGATTCCTTTGCGGCGGGCAGGCTGCGGCTGCGGCACCGGTCTGCCCTTAGCCTTGGCCCGCTCTGCTTCCATCTGCGGCGTGCGCGGTACGAACGGGAAGAAGGAGGTCCGTCCAAAGATCGCAAGCAAGGCCGGAACCAGGGTCAGACTGGCTACTCCCATAATCAGAATGGATACGCTGAACGGCACTGCAAACCGGTGGTACGCGCCGTATTTGGCCAGCAACAGAGCGAAGAGGGCCAGCACCACGGTGAAGCCGCTCATCGCAATCGCCCCGGAGGAGTGGGAAATGGCGCTCAGCAGTGCACGCCCTTTATTCTCCTCTACCTTCAGCATCTGGCGGAAGCGCGAGATCAGGAACAGGCAATAGTCTGTCCCTGCCCCGAAGAGCAGCACTGTCATAATTGAGACCGCCTGCGAATCCACTGTAATCCAGCCTTCTCTGGCCATCAGACCAAGCACCGGGCTGGTTACGCCATAAGCAAATCCTACAGCAACCAGCGGAATCAACGCCAGAATGGGTGAACGATAGATCAGCAGCAGGAAGACCAGCACCAGAATGACGGTGGCAATCAGCAGCGACACATCGGCATTCTTGAATAGCCCTGTAGCATCTACCGAGATTCCAACCGGGCCGGATACGCGCAGGCTTAAGTCTCTGCTGTCCGGCTTAGCGGCAGACGGGTCAGTCCCCGTCTCCGTCCGGACCAGCTCCTTCAGGCTCTTGAGCGACTCCCCGAGCTGGTCGCTGTCCGCCGTCTTGTCGAACAGCACCGGAGTGACGAGCGTGCTCCGGTCCTCCGACAAGGACGCCTGCAGCGCCTGCGGCGGCAGCTTGCCCAGGGGCGGAACGAAGTTCTGATGCGCAAGAGGCTGCTGCTCAAGCTTGCCGTATAATGCGGTTATATGTACGAGGTCCTCCTCTGAGATTCCTCCGTCACGATGCCATACGAGCAGTGCCGGCACTCCGCTTCCGGCCGGGAATTCTCTCTCGGCAACGACCAATGCCCGCACCGATTGTGAATCCTCCGGCAGATTGGAGGCATTATTGGCAACCTGTGAATTCACCGAAGGCCATAGCATTGTAAGCACCCCGACCAGTGCAATCCACACCAGCAGAGTGATCCATTTGGTCTTGCTCCCTGCTACCCATTTTCCGTAGCCCGACATACCTTTCATCCTCTCTCCTATCCGTCCGCCCAAAAATGAGCCACGGGTCATTTTGATATCCTTATCATATATACCCCGAAATTTTTAAGCAAATCTTTTTTCTGAAATTTCGAAAAACTAGTGTGATCACTACCGTTGCTTGCCCCCTGGAATGCCTGAACTTGTGCCGTGGACGCAGGGGGATTCCGGACTCTTTTCCTAGTATAATCTGGAAAATACTATATAATACACAGGCGGCTAGAGACTTTGACTTGAACCCTGCACACGGGAATCTTGCAGAAATTGCAACTTCCGCTCACAGATAAGCTGATATTTGGAGGATTGCTGCACAAAATGCAGGAATTGTTATTGGCAGCCGATTGATAGGTAGAATTGATGCTTTCTTGCGACAATTTGAGATTTAGACCAATTGGATGCGGGGAAAGTTGTATTTTGTGCAGGAAAGGTTCAGTTGGTGGAGTTGAGTGGTGGCTCCGCATTTACTCTTTCGGCCTTCTCAACAGCAAATAAAAAAGCGTCCATACAGAGAATGTCCGAAGACGCTCTGCATGAACGCTGGGTTATGCCTGGCTGTGGTCTACAGCGGCTATATCAGGTACCTGTTCTATTCAGATCAGCCTGCGTCTGGCAGGTCATCCCCGGAGAACTGGCTGTTATAGAGATCGGCATAGAAGCCGCCGGCTTCCAGCAGTTCCACATGGGTGCCCTTCTCAATGACGCTGCCCTGGTTCATCACTAGGATCAGATCGGCGTCCTTGATGGTGGACAGGCGGTGAGCGATCACAAAGCTGGTTCTGCCGTGCATCAGCGTGTTCATCGCCTTCTGGATCTGCACCTCTGTCCGCGTATCTACGCTGCTGGTTGCTTCATCCAGAATAAGGATGGACGGATCTGCCAGAATCGCCCGGGCGATGGTAAGCAGCTGCTTTTGACCCTGGGAGATGTTGGAGGCCTCTTCATTCAGAATCGTGTCATACCCGAGCGGCAGCGTACGGATGAAGTGATCGGCATGCGCAGCCTTGGCTGCCCGCACCACATCAGCCTCCGTAGCCCCTTCCCGGCCGTAAGCGATATTATCGCGGATGGTCCCGTTGAACAGCCAGGTATCCTGGAGCACCATACCGAATTTGCTGCGCAGCTCGCTGCGCTTCATATCGGTGATGTTCACACCGCCAATAACAATCTCCCCGCCGCTGATCTCATAGAAGCGCATGAGCAGGTTGATCAGCGTGGTTTTGCCGGCTCCGGTTGGCCCTACAATCGCAATGGTCTGTCCCGGAGTGACCTCGATGTTCATGTCTTCAATCAGGAGTTCACCCGGCTTGTAGCCGAACTGCACGTGACGGAATTCCACAGAGCCCTCTTCTGCAGCTGCTGAACGTTTCGCCAGTGTAGCCGCCACTTCAGGGACTTCCTCTTCCTCATCCAGCAGTTCAAATACACGTTCTGCCGAAGCGATGGTGGACTGAATGATGTTGGCAATATTCGCAGTCTGTGTAATCGGCATGGTGAACTGGCGCGAATACTGGATGAATGCCTGAATGTCGCCGACGTCGATCGCTTTTTTGGTCACGAAGATCCCGCCGACCACACATACCAGCACGTACCCCAGGTTCCCGATGAACATCATCAGCGGCATAATAATCCCGGAGATGAACTGGGAGCGCCAGCCGGAGTTATACAGGTCCTCATTGATGGCATTGAAGTCCTTCAGGGAGTTCTTTTCCCGTCCAAAAGCCTTAATGATCCGGTGCCCGGTATACATCTCCTCCACATGACCATTCAGCTGGCCCAGCGATTTCTGCTGTCCGACGAAATAGGTCTGGGAGCGCTTGGTGATCAGCATAATCACCACGAAGCTCAGCGGCAGCGTAACGATCGTGATCAGGGTCAGCCACGGACTGATCGTCAGCATCATCACAATAACCCCGACAATCGTCACAATGGAGGTGATCAGCTGGGTCAAGCTCTGCTGCAGGGTGGTACTGATATTATCCACATCATTGGTCGCCCGGCTGAGAATCTCCCCGTGGGTCCGGGAATCGAAATATTTCAGCGGCAGCCGCTCCAGCTTGCTGTTAATCTGCTCGCGCATATCGTATACAACCTTCTGCGCCACACCAGCCATGACATACTGCTGGATATAACTGAACAGCGCACTGAACAGATACAGACCTGCCAGCAGGATCAGAATATCATTCACATAGCCAAAATCAATCGCCGCCCCAGGCACGTCCATCATCTTGCCATAAGCGCCTTCGAACAGCTTGGTCGTTGCCTTCCCCATAACCTTAGGGCTGAAAATACTGAATACGGTACTGGCAATCGCCATTACGAATACGATAATCAGCTGTACCTGGCGCGGGCGCAAATACCGGACCAGGCGGCGCAGGGTACCCTTGAAATCCTTCGCCTTCTCGGGAGGCATACCCATGCCGGGTCCGCCCGGGCCGGGGCCGAATCCGCCGTGTCTGCGGGCGGGCGGCTTCATTGCTTTGTTCTGCTCACTCATGCTATTTCCTCCTCTGACAGCTGCGAGGATACGATCTCGCGGTACACCTCATTGTTGTCCAGCAGCTCGCGGTGCGTGCCCATACCAACAATTTGACCTTCATCCAGTACGATAATCCGGTCTGCATCCATGACCGTGCTTACCCGCTGTGCGACGATAAGGACAGTAGATTCCGTAGTCTCCTCCTTGAGCGCGGCACGCAGCTTGGCATCGGTCTTGAAGTCCAGCGCGGAGAAGCTGTCATCGAACAGATATACCTCCGGCTTGCGGACGAGGGCACGGGCTATCGACAGGCGCTGCTTCTGGCCGCCGGAGACGTTGCCGCCCCCCTGAGAGATGCTTGAATCGAAGCCTTCCTTCATCGCTGTGACAAAGTCATAGGCCTGTGCCACCTTGGCGGCATGAAGAATCTCTTCCTCGGTAGCATCCTCTTTGCCGTAACGGATATTTTCGTTGATGGTACCGGTGAACAGCACGGCTTTTTGCGGAATATACCCAATCTTGCTCCGCAGATCCTCCTGTGTCATCTGGCGCACATCCACACCGTCCACACTTACCGTACCCTCAATAGCATCATAGAATCGCGGAATCATGTTCAGCAGCGTGGACTTGCCTGATCCCGTTCCGCCGATAATGGCGGTAATCTCACCGGGGCGCGCACTGAAGGTAATTCCCGACAAGGCTGCCTGCTCTGCACCCGGATAAGCGAAGGATACATTGTCGAACTCCACATACCCGCGCAATCCGTCTCGGCCGTCCGCATGGGTAGCTGTAGCCGTAGTCTTCAGTTCTGCAGAGGTAGGGTCCTTAATCTCTGGCTGCATATCCAGCACTTCATTAATGCGCAGCGCTGAGGCAGAAGCTCTTGGAATCAGCACGAACATCATCGATACCATGATCAGCGAGAACATAATCTGCATCGCATACTGAATGAATGCCATCAGGGAGCCAACCTTCAAATCCCCATCGCCAATACGGATTCCGCCATAATACAGAATAGCAATCATCGAGAAGTTCATGACGATCATCATCAGCGGCATCAGTCCCGCCATTACCTTGTTGACTTTGATTGCAGTATCCGTAAGATCTGCGTTGGCCAGGCTGAAGCGTCTGTTCTCATGCTCAATCCGGTTGAAGGAGCGGATGACGCGGATACCGGTCAGATGCTCACGCAGCACCAGATTTAATTTGTCCAGCTTGATCTGGATCGCCTTGAACAGCGGCAGACCCTTCATTCCGATGAAAAATATCGCTCCAACCAGCAGCGGAATCACCACTACAAAGATCAGCGAGAGCTTGGCGTCCTCTGACACCGCCATAATAATCCCGCCGATCATCATCATCGGAGCACCGACCATCATGCGGAGCATCATAGTCAGGACCGTCTGAACCTGTGTAATATCATTAGTGGTACGTGTAATTAATGAGGCCGTGCCCAGCTTGTCGAATTCATGGAGCGTAAAGTTCTCCACATGATTGAACACCCGCGAACGGGTATTCTTTCCGAAGCCTGCCGCCACTCTGGCTGACAGATAGCTGGCAATAATAGAGCATAGCACACCCCCAGCCGCCACCAGCAGCATGAAGCCGCCAATTCTCCAGATATACGGCTGGTCACCCTCCACAATCCCTTTGTCGATAATGTTACTCATCAGGGTGGGAAGATACAGATCGCCCATGGACTGCAGGAATACCAGAATTAGTACCCCTGCGATGGCCAAGCGGAAGGGCTTCAGTTGTTTCATTAATTTAATCATGCTTCTCATCTCCGTTCATTTGTAACCGGTCTAGATTAGGCGGAGGATTATCCTCCATAAAGGCATAGACTTTCAGCAGCAGTTCCGCCAGTTGATCAGATTCTTCCTCACCTAAATACTCCACCATCCTGTTAAGTGTGGCGTCCATATGGTCCCTGGCCCTGCGGGTAATAATTTTCCCCTGTTCAGTCAACTTGATGCGCACTACCCTCCGGTCAGAAGGATCAGCCTGCCGTTCTACCATCTGCTTGGCTTCAAGACTGTTAATCAGCTGGGTTACCGTTGGCGGAGTCAGTCCTAAGAAACGGCTGATCTCCGACACCTTAAGTCCCAGATCTGAAGTATGCGACGCCCGTGCAATACATATCAGTAAAGTCATCTCACTTGGCTTATGCCCCTCCACCGAGTGATGCCAATGCCCTTTGCGCAGCTTCCGGAGTGCAGAGAACAGCTTGTGTCCGACTGAGTTTTCACCTTCGCGATTTATCCCAATGCTTCCACCCCATTTTTAGTTAGGTTTCCAAATAAATAAACCATGTATTAATTAGGCTACCTAATTATATTTTCGTGCCTGGCATTTGTCAATTCCTGAATATACACGTTCACTATGTAATTTAATTCACATTACCGCGCGCAAACGCTCCCGCGACACAGAGGGCCGGGGAGTCTCTCTTAGCTATACAATTAAGTGCTCTGATCTGCTCTAGAATTCCACTCCGTGTTCAACAGTGGTAAAGCCTCTTACCTTGGACTTCTGATCTGTTCCTGTACCCGCAAGAATGAAGCTAAACAATACCAAAACGCTGGCCGTCATCAACAGTGATCTCTTCATGCGCTCTCACCTCCCTGATCAGCTCCCGGTACGCATTCTGCTGGGTATCCGAAGCGTAGTCTCTGTTCACTTCAAATAAGGTTACACAATTAATAAAGTCCTTGCCGCTGTTCAGCCTGATGGTCAGGCGCAGGCAATGAATAATATAGTCAATTCCCCTGGTATACTGCATGCGGGAGATATGGTAGATCGCAATCTGATAATAGAGACGATACACCCGGTCTACATTAATCGTATCCTGGAATTGTTCAAAGCGCAGCATCTCCCGGGAAAAACGCGACATCACCGCATCAGCAGAGAACCCGAAGCGGTTGGCCGACTCCATAATGATTACCATGCCGGATAGAATCTCGCCGGGATGCTCGGACAAGAAAGCGATATAGGACGGCAATACAGAGATGTTGCCCATCAGAATCTCCAGCGTGAACCCGTTGGCCGTGGCAAACAGCTTGAAGCTGTCCACACTGCTGCGCCCCTCGTCATCCAGCATCTCGAACCATCCCAGGTCCGCGTACCCGGCGGTATATTTCTTGGCCTTCTCATACTCCCCCTGCTTGGTGAGCGCCGATGCCTTCAGCAGGTAGCCGTGCCCGTAATAGACCACCAGCGGACGTTCCGCCTGAAAAGCCTCTGCCCTCTTCCCCTTACTGCGGCGCAGCTCCTCACGGTAGATCCCGCTTGCTAATGCCCTCAGCTCGTCGGCGAACTTCTCTACATCCTTCCAGCGGTGCAGCGCGAAGCATACCTTCGCCAGCTTCAGCAGCCCGTCCAGCTGCATCTCCTCGGGAAGCAGTCCACGGTACGGCTCGAAGCTGATTACAGCACGCAGCTTCTGCTCCATATCCACATCGGGAGTGGACTGCAGCGACTTGAAGATACGGTACTGGCTAATCGCCATGCGCTCGGAATAGCTGTCTTGTTCATGGTCTACTATCAGCTTGTAGAACACGGTTGACTCCTGTACTTTGCCGCTGCAGAATAGCCTCTCTGCCACCCTGTAGATGATATCCAGCGGCCGCTGATATTCCATAATCCGCCTTAAGACCTCTTCAATGCATTGCTGCTTGCCCATCTCGGCACATTTGACCAGGAAGGGCTCGATACGGCGGCGGGAGATCCGCTCTTCACTGAAGCACTCATCCACATATAGCGGATACAGCCAGCCTTCCGGGAAGCCGAAGGCCCGGATCATGGCATCGAGCTGTCCCAGCGAGATGGGCTTCGGCGGATTGCCGTGAAGAATGGCGCTGAGACTGCCGCGGTTCAGACCGGAGACTTTGGCAAATGAGGCTAGATTATGGCCCGAGCGGGACAGACTCTTCTCGATTTCCGTACGTAATGTAGTCAACTTCGCCTCCACCCGGCACCTCCCTATCCATCATTCAGGTTATCCTTCTATTAATTGCCATTATAGGACAACACTATGAAAAGCACAACAAAATGGCCCCACATTTAGTAGGACCATGATAACAAACACCGTCAGATACTCGGGTGTACATAGATTATTGCTGCAAAGCCGCCTGATTCCTGATCCGCTGGCTCTTCTTATTCTTGCCGTAAGGCGCGGCTCCATTCTTGCGGCTGCGCAGGCTCTCCATCATCAGGTTCTGGGCCATCACAATATATCCATCAAGCCGCTGGCTTAGCTCCAGCACCGTATGATCGCTCAGACTCCGCTCCTGGGCTACCTCCAGCAGCTCGCTTCTTAAATTCTCTATAGTAAGGAACAGCTCATCTTCTCTGTAATCCCGGCCATTGGCATCAGGAGAATTCTGGTAAAGGTTCACAGTTACTCACCTTCTCTCTATCAACTTCTCCCCTATCATAAATCATGATGCCAAAAAACAAAATTTGCAAAAAAAGAAAAAAATGTCGGCGGAAGTATAAATAAGCTTTGCTATTTATATATCCTTCGGAGGTTCCGGCGGCGAATACCGTTCCCCGAGTACATTCATCGCAAAGGAAATCCACTCCCTGGCGGCAAAGGAGAGATAGCGGTCCTTGCGCCAGATCATGCCCAGCTGCCAGGGAATCACCGGCTCGGTCAGGGAAATAACTGCAATCCGCGAACGGTCGATATCCCGGCAGATGGTCTCCGGCAGCAGCGCAATGCCCATCCCGGCGGCGACCATCCGGCTGATCAAATCCCACTGGGAGCTTTCATAGACCACCTTGGGCTGAAAGCCAGCTTTGACACATTCCGAGATGATCCGGTCATGCAGGGCGAAGTCCTCCCGGAACAGGACGAACTCCTCTTCGGCCAGCTCTTTCAGCGGCACCTGCTGCGTTCCGTCCAGCCGGTGTCCGGCGGGAACCAGCAATTCCAGCCGCTCCTCCACAAAGATGAAGCTATGGAACCGTGCCTGGTCCACCGGCAGCACAATCGCTCCTATGTCGAGCAGGCCGGACTCTACGTCATCCTCCACTTTCTTCGCCCCGTCCTCATGCAGCCGGATCGTCACCTCGGGATACTTGCGGTGGAATTCCCCGATGACCGCCGGGAAGAAGCTCGCCCCCACCATGGGCGGCAGTCCGATACGGATGTGCCCCTGCTTCAGATTGCGCAGGCTGTCCAGCTCGGAGGAGAGGCTGGCAAAGGACTCTACAATGTTCTGTGCCTTGATGAGCAGCAGCTCTCCGGCATCCGTCAGGCGGATGCTCTTGCCCTCGCGGTAGAACAGATCGGCCCCCAGCTCCGTCTCCAGATTACGGATCATCTTGCTGATGGTCGGCTGGGTGATATACAGCGACTCTGCGGCTCTGGAGAAGCTGTTCAGCCTGGCGGCCTGCACGAAATACTCCAGCTGTCTGATATCCATTAGGCACCCTCCATGTATAGACAATTAGAATGTGAGCTATTCAATCTATTCATTGTACCTATGAAAGAATTAGATGTAAAATTTCAGTAAGAGATGAAAGGAGGTAATCATGATGAAAAAGATTGCCTTAGGCTTACTGCAGGTGGCCGGACTAACCGTGTTCTCCCTGCTGGTTAACGGATTAACCTCACTACTGCATATTCCGCTTCCCGGAAGCATTATCGGGATGATTCTATTATTCCTGCTGCTCGAATCCGGCGTGATCCGTCTGAACTGGGTGGAGGCAGGAGCTTCGTGGCTGCTGGCTGAGCTGCTGCTGTTCTTCATTCCATCGGCTATCGGGGTGATGAACTATTCGAAGCTGCTCGAATCCTTCGGCCTGCAGGTACTGGCTGTTGTGCTCGTGGGCACCTTTGCTGTCATGGCCAGCTCAGGCCTGCTGACAGGTATGATCTATAAAGTAAAGGAGCGTAGAAGCTCATGATGACTGGACTATTATTCCTTGGACTTACCATCACGGTATATCTTATAACCAAACGGATCTATGCGGCCAGCGGCAAAATGTATACCTCTCCGCTGATCATCACCCCGCTGGTAATCATCGGCTTCCTGTTAATCACAGGCAGCTCTTATGAATCCTACAATGCAGGCGGCAAATGGCTGTCAGACCTGCTTCAGCCGGCGACAATCGCCTTCGCGATTCCGCTGCACAAGAACTTCAAGCTGCTCAAAAAGCACGCCGCCGAAATTGCGGCAGGCGTGCTGTCTGGAACGGTAATGGCTGTACTGTCTTCCATGCTGCTGGCCAAATTAATGCACCTGAGCGGAGATCTCGCCACCAGCCTGGTCCCCCGTTCGGTAACCACGCCGATTGCCATGAGCATCTCGCAGAGCATCGGCGGAGTTCCCAGCATCACCGCAGTCTTCGTCATTCTCACGGGTGTACTTGGAACCATGATGGGACCCTCGGTGCTGCGACTCTTCCACATTGAGAATGAAGTGGCGCGCGGAGTCTCGCTTGGCACCGCAGCGCATGGCACCGGCACTTCCAAGGCCTTCGAGCTCAGCTCGCTGACGGGCACCATCTCCAGTATCTCAATGATTCTGGCGGCGCTGTTCTCCATCGGACTGGCACCCGCACTGATCGCCTTGTTCATTCATTAAGCAGCCCCCTGGCCCTAAGACAGAGTCCTACAGCTTCACAGGCAATCCGCTCTGGGCAGATTCATACGCGGCGCAGGTTACCTTCAGCGTCTTGTACCCGTCCTCATAATCGCTGAGAATACGGGAGCGGTCTCCGGTGCGGACAGCGTACAGGAATGCCTCGCTCTCTACCGCGTAAGGGTTGCCCGTATTCTTGTATTCCTTGCTGTCCCCGCTGCGGACCTCAAGAAGACGCTCCGGGTTCCAGTCAAGCATGCCGTTGTCATTATAGAAGCTGATTCCGGCCTTGTTCACCTCACCGGGCAGCACACAGGTATTGGAGATGCTGGCGATAATGCCGCTTGCAAGCTTCAGCGACACAGTGCCGACATCGGCTACGGTCACCCCTTCATGCTTCTCATGCATAATACGGTTGCCGAACATGCCGTAGACCTCTGTCACCTCCCCGGCCAGATAACGCAGCAGATCAACAATATGCGTCGTCTGCTCCGTGAATTGCCCGCCGGACTGCTCCTGA
The DNA here is from genome assembly GCF_038002225.1 of Paenibacillus sp. FSL R7-0204. Taxonomy (NCBI): domain Bacteria; kingdom Bacillati; phylum Bacillota; class Bacilli; order Caryophanales; family Paenibacillaceae; genus Paenibacillus; species Paenibacillus sp. FSL R7-0204. The sequence goes on along the minus strand of NZ_JBBOCA010000001.1, from coordinate 687,548 downwards.
TTACGCCACCACGCCACACCGGGCATTCCGCCCATCCATTCTCCGGTAATCATCCCTACCTTGTCTCCGGCAAGCGTCTGCTTCAGCCGCTGGATATTCTCCTGATAGCGGAAGTGATAACCTACCGAGGTCAGCAGCTGATGCTGCTTGATATCCTCAAGCAGACTGGCCGGAATGGCCGTACTTGAGCCTAGCGGCTTCTCGATGAAAAAGGGGATATCTCTACGGATCAGCGCCCGCTCAATCGCCCCGTGCGACTGTGGCGGCACACAGATGTAGACGGCATCGAGCTTGTGGCTGTCCAGCATCTCGGTAATCTCCCCATAGCCTTCGGCCCCGTAAGGGCGGGCCATCTCTTCTCCCTTAAGCTTGCTGCTGCCGCAGACTGCCTTCAGCGACACATCCTCCATGCCTGCCAGCAAATCCGCATGTACCTTGGAGAACCAGCCTGTTCCAACAAGTCCGATATTAAGCGTCATGTCATTACCTCCTGAGTTGTCTGGTGAATGCCTTGTCAAAGATTATACCCGCTTAGGTCATCACAGAGTAGTCCCGCCACTCCTCTGGAAGCAGCTGCCGGTAAGAAGGCTGCATGAAGCGGTCGTCAGCGAGCACAATGACCCCGCTGTCGCTCTCACTGCGGATCAGCCGTCCTCCGGCCTGTTGCACCTTGCACATGCCAGGGTAGATATAAGCATAATCGAAGCCGTTCTTGCCCTGCGCCTGGAAATAGCTCCGCAGCAGATTGCGCTCCAGCCCCACCTGCGGGAGTCCGACCCCTACCACCATTACCCCGTTCAACCGGTCACCGGGCAGATCCACCCCTTCGGAGAAAATACCGCCCAGCACGGCAAAGCCAAGCAGCGGCTCCGGGTTATCCGGGCGGAAGGCCGCCAGGAAGCTCTCCCGCTCCGGCTCGCTCATCCCGCTGCCCTGCAACAGCGTGGGGACTTCAGGGTACTTCTCAGTGAACACCTCATAGACATGCTTCAAGTAGAGATAGGAGGGAAAGAAGACCAGGTAGTTGCCCTTCTTCGAGACCAGACCTTTGAGCGCATCACTAAGCGGCTGTATAGAAGCCTCACGATCATGAAACCGGGTGGATACCGGCAGCACAGATACCTGCCATTGCTCTTTGTGAAAAGGTGAGGCCAGGCTCAGACTGTAGTCCTCCGCGCCTGCACCGATCATATCCCTGTAATACGAGAGCGGCGAGAGGGTCGCAGAGAACAGAATCTGGCTGCGAAAGCTCTTGCCCATTTGCTGCAGCAGATGCGACGGATCGAGATTGAACAGCTTCAGATACACATCTCCGCTGCGCACCTCGGCATAGGTGATGTAACGTTCATCGTAGGTTTTGAAGGTACGGAGCATCGCCTGTGCCGCGTAATAGGTATCCAGCAGGCTGTTCTCCCCCTCTTCCTCTGCCTGCGCAGAGCCTACAGGAGAAGAGGGATTCAGCAGCTCCAGCTCGGCTTCAGCGGCGAAGTTCTCCAGCAGCTCCGGCAGCTTCTCCGGATAGGCCGCCCACTCTCCCGCACCCTTGTCGCTACAGCTCTTGCGCAGCGCGATGAAGAAAGTGTTCACTGCTTTGGCGGCAGTGCCGAGCCGGGGATTCGCTGTTTTGTAGGTCCGGCTAAGCGCCAGGAAGGGCGCCTTGGAAAGCGAAGCAGAATACATCTCCCGGCCCCGGTCCACCAGATTATGCGCTTCATCCACCAGCAGCACAGTGTTCTTCTTGCGCTCCTCGGACATGCGCTTCAGACTGATGCGCGGGTCGTAGATATAATTGTAATCGCAGATAACAACATCGCAGGCATAGGCGGCATCCAGCGAGAATTCAAACGGGCAGACCTGATGCTTATGGGCATAGCCGGCAATCGTCTCCCGGGTCATCAGCGTCTCATGCTCCAGCATATCGATCAGCGCGCCGTTGATCCGGTCGTAATACCCCTCCGCATAAGCGCAGGAATCATTTCCGCAGATTCCCTCCTCCCGGAAGCAGGCCTTCTCCTTCGCCGTCAGCGCAATGACATGCAGATGCAGCCCCCGGCGGTTCAGCATCGAGGCCGCCTCCTGCGCCGCGATCCGTGTAACAGTCTTGGCGGTCAAATAGAAGATACCGGCTGCTTTGCCTTCGCCCAGCGCTTTGACCGCCGGGAACAGGGTAGACATGGTTTTACCGATGCCTGTCGGTGCCTGGGCGAAGAGGTTCGCCCCCTCAGCAATGGAGGTATATACTGCGGCAGCGAAATGGCGCTGGCCGGGCCGGTAGGCCGAGAACGGAAAAGACAGGGCCGTGATGCTCTCCCCTCTCTTCGCCTTGTAACGAACCATCATCTCGGCATAAGGTGCATACCTGCTTACGGTCTCTAGCGTAAAGGCCGTCAGCGCTTCGCGGGACATCTCCCGGTAGAGGCTGTACTGTGCCTCGCTTCCCCGCTGCACATAGGTGAGCTTCACCTGGATGTCGGGAAGCTCAAGATCCGTTGCCAGCATGTAAGCATACATGTAAGCCTGGGCCCAGTGTACCTCCTTCCCTTCAAACGCAGGGTCCGGGATTCCGGCCATGGACTTAATCTCCTCTACCGTCAGGCTCCCATCCGCTGCCGTAAGCAGGCCGTCGCAGCGCCCGTCAATCTGAAACAGCAGATCTCCGTAAGGGATTCCGGTCTTCAAATAGACCTCCTTGCGGTCCCCTTCCTTGTATTGCTTCTGGATCAGCTGATGGCTGCGCGTCCCCTCCACCATGGCGGCACCGCTGCGGAAGCCCGGCTCCAAACTGCCGCTGCTGTAGGCAAATTCCACAAGCGCCCTCACGGACAGTGTGATTTCTATATGCTCCATCCGTCCCCACCTCCAATAATTTCCGCCAGCTTCCGCTGCGTATGGCTCATATTCTTCGTTTAACGCCGATATTTCCCCGCCCTGAGGGAGTGGCCTGCGCCGGATTCATTCTAGCCGTAGTTTACGCGAGTTTCAGGGAGTATACGGCCGCTTCTGATTTTTGACATTCCTTCCCTGGCACTTCATAATAAGTTCTATTGATAATGGTATTCTTCTGTTCTCATGCTGCTGTTTCCTATCAGCCGGGAAACCTGTTCATTCTTCAGAAAGAAGGCGAAGCTGTGTCATCCCAAACTGTAAAACGATGGCTCCTTAAGCCATTTGTGTTCTTTTCCATTCTTTTTCTGTTCAAAAGCCTGCTGGCCTGGGGTGTAATCTTTGATGATTTAAAGTTCTGGCAATCCGTATTGACGGAGCTGCCCTTTGTCTGGGCCCTGTTTTTCCTGATTGAGCGCTTTGCCTCCAGACGGAAGCTCGGCTATTACATGACGGTCAATCTGCTGGTTACCGCGATCTTTTTTGCCGCCATTATGTACTTCAAATATTATGGGGTCATTGTCACTTACCATGCCGCCGAGCAGGTGAACCAGGTCACGGCCGTCAAGAACAGCGTGTTCTCATTAATGGACCCTTATTATCTGCTGATCTTCACCGATATCATTGTGCTGGGCTTCTACTTCTTCATTAACAAGAACGGCCGCACTTATAAAAAAGACCAGATCAACCGGCCAAACGGACGGACGCTGCATGTCGTACTGTTCGCAGTCTCGCTCGGACTCTGCCTGTTCAATATTCTTCCGAATAAGGCGAGCATGAATGAGATCAAGAAGGCCCAGGAGATGGGCATCCTTAATTATGAAGCATACACGATCTTTGCCAAAGATAAAACCGAGCTGGTCCAGGCCAGTGAAATCACACAGAGCACGATTAACCAGCTCAAGGGCATCGACCCTTCAGCAGTCTCGGCTTATGCCGGTGCCGCCAAGGGCAAGAATCTGATTGTGATCCAATTGGAGTCCTTCCAGAACTTCCTGCTTGCTCTGAAGGTAGACGGCCAGGAGATTACCCCTAATCTGAACCGTCTGATGGAGCAGAGCCTGTACTTCACGAATTTCTATCAGATGGTCGGCCAGGGCAACACCTCCGATGCGGAATTCGTGGTCAATTCGTCCTTCTATATTCCTCCGCAGGGTGCGGCTACCATGTCTTATATCGACAAGCAGCTGCCGAGTCTGCCCCGTCTGCTGGGAGATAACGGCTACCAGACGGCCACGTTCCACACCAATGTGGTGGAATTCTGGAACCGGGGCGAGCTATATAAGGCCCTCGGCTGGCAGAAGTATTACGATCACCAATTCTTCGGTGACGAGGATGCCTTCTTCTTCGGCGCTTCCGATGAGGTGCTTTACCGCAAATCCTCGGAGAAGCTGAAGGAAATGAGCGATGCGGGCCAGCCGTTCTATGCCCAGGTCATCTCCATGTCGGCGCATCACCCGTTCACTATTCCTGAAGAGAAGCACAAGATGAAGCTTCCTGAGCGGTATGAAGGCACCTTTGTCGGCGATTATGTGCGGTCGCAGAACTATGCGGACTATGCCTTCGGACAGTTTGTAGATGAACTGAAGGCGAATGGATTATGGGAGAACAGTCTGGTTATGGTCTACGGCGACCATATGGGACTGCCGATCTATTCGCTGGATCATGACGACAAGCAGCTAATGAAGGAAATCTACGGATATGATTACAGCTACGCCAATATGCTCAACATTCCGCTGCTTATTCATGGCGAAGGAATTGCTCCGCAGAAGCTTGCGCAGGTAGGCGGAGAAGTCGATATTATGCCTACGGCCGCCAGCCTGCTGGGAGTATCGATGGATAACAATATTTATTTCGGCCAGGATCTGCTCAGCCAGTCCTACAATCTGCTGCCGCAACGGTATTACCTGCCTACCGGCTCCTTCATTTCCAGCTCTGCCCTGTTGATTCCGGGCAACAGCTTCGAGGATAATACCCAATATCCGCTGGCTACCGGAGGTACTGCTCCGGCCGGCAACGAGGATGAATACAACCGCGCTCTGCGGCTGCGCCAGCTGTCTGACAGCTACGTTACACAATTGCCGGACAAAGAACCTGCCGCAAAATAGCCGGACTAGACAAGAGGCAGCGCCTCTCCGTAACGGGAGAAGCGCTGCCTCTTTGTAATGCTTATGTTAACGCTCCTGATTCTCCAGCATGAGATAATAATCCGCGAAGTTCTCCAGCTCTGCCGGCTCCAGAATGGCCAGATGCTCTTCCAGCAGCAGCAGTGACCGGCGCTGTGCTTCTTCCAATACCTCTTGCCCCTTGCTGGTGATCGTGACAATTACCGCTCTGCGGTCATTCTCGTCCGTCACGCGGGCGATCAGCTCCAGCAGCTCCAGCCGGTCCAGCATGACGGTGACTGCACTGGATTTTACTTCCATCTTGTCCGCCAGTTGAATCACCCGTGCCTGCTGCTCCTGAAAGATCATATGCAACAGCCCGAATTGCGGCACAGTCAGCCCCAATTCCTTATGCATTGACATCTTCGACATGATTCTGCGCTGAACCTTCCACATGGATAATCCCACACGTTCGATCAAAGGATTGACTTCTTGTGACATCCCTTCAGCTCCCAGTCCGTTTGTTCTGCTTCAAGCGTAACATTATACCAGTTAGACATACAATATTTTTTGAAACTGAAATAGGATTAGGCGCCTATTTTCAATGATTTTTTATACATAATTCATCATTTTCCGACACGAAAATTCTTTTTTTCTGACGTCTGCTCAAACCGAAGCGTATGCGCTATAATCGTAGCAGTGAACCCCAAAATTCACTTAATCTTTTAGAGTCAGGGCTGGTGATATTTGTTATGAAATTGGCAACAAAATTAACATGGATGATGCTGATTGTATTGCTGTTGGTTGGTTCATCCATAGGCTTCTTCGGTTATCATGCTGCGTACAAGCAGATCGATGAAGCTGCAGGCATTGAATTGGTAGGCTGCGCCAATATAACTACCGGCCTTATCGATCCTGCCGATATAACTGCTCTGGCTGCAGGCGATACCAGCAAGCTGACTGCGATTGAAGACCGCATCGGATGGATCAGTGATCACAAGCCTATTTTCAAAGAAGCCTTCATTCTTTCACTGGACGGCAAGGTGCTGGCCGCTGACAAAAACTTCAAAAAACGCGGCTACAAAGCTGGAGACTCCTTCTACTTCTCAGATGAAGATAAACAAATGATTATCAAGATGAAGCACTCCGCCTACTCGAAGGTGTATACATATCAGGGCACCTCCCTCAAAACCGGCTACGGCCCCATCTATCAGGACCACGACCCTACCAAACCCATCATTGCATTAATGGCGATTAACTTCGACGGCCCGTTAATTCAATCCCGGACCATGGATATCATCACGCAGCCCTTCCTGATTGGCAGCTCCATTCTGATTATCGCGATTCTCGCCGCCTATCTGCTGATCCGCCGGATGGTCAGCCCGCTGACCAAGCTGTCCGCATCCGTCAACACGGTAGCCAAAGGCGATCTGACCCGGGAACCGCTGCTCTTCACGGCCAAGGACGAGATCGGCGAGCTTGCCCGCGACTTCAATGCGATGACCCTGAATCTGCGTGACCTGATTACACAGGTCAATGAAACGTCCATGCTGGTTGCCTCCTCTTCAGAGGAGCTGTCCGCCAGTGCCCAGGAGACTAACCGGGCCGGAGAGCACAGTGTTAATGTCACGCTGGATCTGGCCGACGGGGCACATACCCAGCTGCAGAATCTCGAGGGCAGCTTCAAGGCCGTACAGGATATGTCGCATTTCATTACCAAAATTGCAGGCAATGCGGACAGCGCAATGAACCAGGCAGCCATCAACTCCCAGAAGGCCCGGACAGGCCGGGAATCTATGGACTCGACTACTTCACAGATGGCTATTGTGGGTGCAAGCATCTCGGATCTTTCCGACATTATCGAGACGCTGGGCAGCCATTCCAAAGAGATTGAGAATATTGTCGGCACCATTGCCAGTATTGCCGAGGAGACAAACCTGTTATCCCTCAATGCGGCGATTGAAGCCGCACGGGCCGGAGAAGAAGGCCGCGGGTTCGCCGTTGTGGCAGGTTCTGTACGCAAGCTGGCTGAACGTTCGGCCGGATCTGCCCGTCAGATCGGTGAGCTGGTCAGTCTGATTGTCCAGCAGATGGACAAGGCCGGAGAGACCATGAAGCACTCCACGGAAGAGATGCATCACGGCAAAGAGATGATTATGGCTGCCGGGCATTCCTTCTCCGAGATTGAGTCTTCCGTATCCGATATGTCTGCACATAGCCAGCAGATCTCAGCCACAGTTCGTGAGCTGGCCCTGCTCTCTGACGGGCTTGTCGCTTCGATCCAGAAGATCGTAGCGGTCTCCAATCAGACAGCAGAAGGCGCGGAGACCTTGTCCGCTTCCTCCCAGGAGCAGCTTGCGGCCATGCAGGAGGTCGAATCCTCCGCCGCATTCCTCTCCTCCCTCGCAGAGAAGCTGCAGGTATTGGTCGAGAGTTTCAAAATCTAGACCGGAGTCTCATACATTAAAAAGGCTGCCCTGATGCGGAAAAACCCTCCACATCCAGGACAGCCTTTTTGTGCAACAGCAACCAGATACATTATGCCGTATTCTCAATGAACCATTGGCCCAATTCGTTTACCGGCATCGGACGCCCGTAGTAGAAGCCCTGCATCACCCGGCAGCCCAATGATTGCAACAGCTCAATCTGCTCCGTAGTCTCCACGCCCTCCGCCACAACCTCCATGTTCAGATTGCTGGCAATGGCAATGATGTTGCTGATGATCGCTTTCTTGGAATGCATCTTGCTCTTACGGATGAAGACCTGATCAATCTTCAGGGTGTTCACTGGAATCTCATCGAGATTGCCGAGCGAAGAGAAACCGGTTCCGAAATCATCCAGGGACACCCGCACACCGAGATCCCGCAACTTGGAGAGCTGGGCTACCGTCTCTTCCATATTGTTCATCGCAATCGACTCGGTAATCTCCAGTTCAAGGAAATGCGGCGCAAGGCCCGAACGCGACAACGCCTCTTCCACTACCTCATACAGGCTTCCGCCTTCAAACATCCGCGCCGACATATTAATCGAGACCGCTACACTGGCAACCTTCGCCTGATGCCAGAGCATATTCTGTCCGCACACCTCATGCAGCATCCAGTATGTAATAGGGACAATCAGGCCGGTCTCCTCGGCGATCGGAATGAACTCTCCCGGAGAGATGACGCCATGCTCCGGATGTCTCCAGCGCAGCAGCGCTTCAAGCCCCACGGTGACATTCAGCAGCGAATCCCATTTGGGCTGGTAGACCACCATGAATTCCGAGCGGGCCAGCGCCTTGCGCAGATCCTTCTCAAGTGACATCCGCCGGACCTGATGACGGTTCATCTCCAGATCGAACACACTGAATTTATTCTTGCCCGAATCCTTGGAGGTATAGAGCGCCGTATCGGCTGCCTTCATTAGCGCCGAACGGTCGGTGCCGTGCGCCGGAGTCATGCTGATTCCCACACTCGCAGTTACGTACAATTCGTTACCTTCAATACTGTAAGACTTCTTGAGCTCCTGGAGGATATGCTGTGCTACTTCCTCCGCCGCCACGGCGGTGCAATCCGGCAGCGCAATCAGGAATTCATCCCCGCCAAGCCGGAACACCTTCCCCTTCCCGCCCACGCAGCAGGTCAGCCTCGCAGATACATCCCGCAGCAGCAAGTCGCCAATATCATGGCCCAGCGTATCATTAATCGATTTGAAGCGGTCCAGGTCAACAAAAAACACGGCGCCGGACACCCCGCCGAAGAAATCATCCTTGAAGTAACGCTCCAGACCATGCCGGTTCGGCAGATCGGTGAGCGGGTCATGATAGGCCATGCGCTCCAGTACATCCCTGTCCAGAAACACAGTCCCGCCGGAGACTGCCAGCACGAACAGGGTAACCAGTGAAATCCCTGTCAGCAGAACCACATCGGTCTCCATCAGCATCGGGGCGGGCGCCTGCCAGCTGTAACTATGCAGGTCGCTTGCTCTCAGACTCGTATAATGCATACCGGTAACCGCCAGAGCGATGAATAGTGCCGAATACAGCTTCCAGCGGCTGAAGCCCGTATGATCCTTGAATCTGCGAAGCATTAGAATGCCGATGTAGGAAGCGGCAAGGGCGATTAGTACCGATACAGCCTGATCCATTGCCCTGTAATGAATCCTGGCCTCCATCTCCATGGAGGACATTCCGGCATAATGCATGAACGATATGCCGCTGCCGAGTATGCCGCCGCCCGCAAGAAGCCGCCAGCTTCTCTGGCGGGGAGCCGTAACCATCTGCAGGGCTGCATAGCAGGAGGACATAATAATGAGCAGAGACACGGCAGCCATCACCGGATGGTAGCTGACCTTGAAGGGCAGGCGGCTGGCCATAATGCCGATAAAATGCATGGCCCAGATCCCGCCGCCAAGCACAAAGGCACCCGAGAGCACCCAGAGACGTCTGACCCGGCCCGCGGAATGGGAAACCTGCGAAATCAGATTAAGCGCGGAATACGCTGCTGCGGCAGCAAGCGCATAGGATAGTAAAACGATCCAGATATTATAGTGGATTCCCATTTGATCCATAGTTGACCTCTTCACTGGTTATAGTATCAGCGTCGTTTCAGGGTCTATCTTAAGTTATAAATCAATATACGAATAGCGGATAAATGGAAGAGTATATAATGATTGCAGGTATTCTCTGAAAACTAACTTTAGCTGTATTTTACCTTGTATTCACCGGGCTGTCTAAGTAAATAATGGAACTTGGACCCTTTTTTGAACGCCGGCAAAAATTGTCCATATTTGTCCTCAGCCGCCTGCGCGAAGGGTTGGAAATCCGTTGTCCCGGGAGGTGTCCGGCAGGAACGCCCTGCGCCAGATCCAGGCATTAGCAGCTACCAGAATTACCATGTAGATGTATATTCCTGCAGGAATCAGGGTGAAGACATAGTGCACTCCGGCCAGCCCCCCAAGAATGAACAATTGCACAAAAGCACTGCCGGTGAATTCCTTCCGCTGCGCCGCCTCGTACTTCTCCGAGAACGGGAGCGCCTTCGGGAACGTAAGGAAGCAAATCACGGCATACAGCAGCAGAGCCAGCAGGACGACTGCCATATCTGCAATAATCCAGGAGCCCAAGAGAGCGATGAACACTGCCGCCTCCAGCAGGAAGAGCGGCACCAGCAGCTTCACGACCGCTGCCTTCAGCATTCCCCGGTAGACCAGCCCCTTGCCCGGCAAAGGAATCACCTGATAGATCCATGCACCCTTATAGCTGGCCGAGTAACGGACCATCTGCACGACTGTCATCAGCAGCAGCGCGCTGTAATAGATAAACAGGAAGGACTTGGAGCTTCTGATCCCGGCCAGATCGCCGCTCCACACCTGATTGAAGATGAAGATAAAGGGAAAGATCAGCGAGAAGCCGATGGTCGGATATACCCGGAGCTTGAACTCGCGTTCATTCTTCATCATCGACCAGGTGAAGCGGAAGAACATGGCCTCCGCTTTGTTCAGGCATACGGTCTCGGACAGCACACGGGCAAGCCATCCGCTATCCCGGCCCTCTGCGCCATGCTCAGCCAGCTTCTGAAGGCTGCGTTCAAATACCGGCATCAGCCGGATGTAGGCGGCGAACATCAAGGCAGGCACCACCACAGAGAGCGCTGCCAGAATAATCACGGACCGGCTTCCAGTTCCGCCGGCCAGCAGCTCGAACGGCGCCCCGAACCAGACCGGAGCCAGCAGGAAATGCCACCAGGCGGGAGTGAAGTCCAGGCCCAGCGCCGATAGATTGAACATCCTGCTTACCAGCTGGGCACCGACAGTTACTGCCACAGACAGGACAATCTGTACGTAGTTGATGATGTCCTTGAGCTTTTCCCCGTCAAAGAACCTCAAAATCAGCAGATAGATTAGCGCAGTGAACACCAGAATGAAGCCGTCCATCAGCAGAATCTCAGCTGCGTACACGAAGAAGAAGCCCGGCCCGTGCCGGAATAGAGAGAACAGCAGTGAGGGTCCGGTGAAGGTCAGTGTTAAGGTCAGCAGATAGATCAGAATATGTAAGCTCTTGGCCATATTCAGCGTGCGGCGGTCCACCGGCTTGGAGAAGAGGATGTTCTTATCACGCAAATCCAGCATCACCGTCGAGAAATCGGAGATCAGCGTGGTGGTGATCAGGAACATCACTATACTGAACAGCAGACTCATCATCAGGATATGGTGGTCTCTAGGCGCAACCATGGCAATCAGCATCAGCCCCAGCAGCAGATAGAGCCACTGTACTCTAAAGGGCGATCCCTCCATCTCCAGCTTGGAATTGTGCGACCCGGAGAACAGGGTAGGTGTCCGTCTGCCATCCATCGTCAGCTTGACCTGAAGAATACGGCGCATGAGCGCATAATCGGCTCCCAGGCTCTTAAAGATCCACTGTACCCGGTCAAGCAGCTTCAGAATCAGGAATTCATTCATGCCCCGCACCCTCGCCTATCACAGCCACGAACTCGCTTGCAATATCCCTGTATTGATCGAACCCGGTCAGCTGATTGAAAATCTCCTCCAGTGATCCCTCCCGGCTCTGCTCCCGCAGCTGCGTGAAGGTTCCGTCCGCGACAATATCGCCTCCGTCCAGCAGGATGATCCGGCTGCTGATTCTCTCAACCACATCCATAATATGCGAGGAATAAAAGATGGTCTTGCCCCTGGCGGCAAGCGTGGCGAAGATCTCCTTGACCACCATGACACTATTAGCATCCAGCCCGCTGAGCGGCTCATCCAGGAACAGAATATCCGGGTCATGCAGCATGCTGGCAATCAGCAGCACCTTCTGCTTCATCCCCTTGGAGTAGGAGGCAATCCGCATATCATAGGCCTTCTCCATTCCCAGCAGCCCCATCAGCTTCCGCGCCTTGTCATCGGCATCGGCCTGCTTCAGTCCATACAGCTCACCGGTGAAGGTCAGATACTCCCGCGCCGTCAGACTGTCATACAGCTCTGCCACCTCGGGCACGTAGCCGATCCTTCTTTTGTACGCTGTATCCCCGTCTGAGATATCCCTGCCAAAAATCCGTATCGTTCCGTTATAACCCTCCACCAGCCCGAGCATAATCTTGACTGTCGTGCTTTTGCCGGCCCCATTGGGTCCGATATATCCGATAATCTGTCCGCGGTATACCTTCAGATCAATCCCCCGCAGCACCATCCGGTCACTGTAATTCATCCACAAGCCCTCAATTGAAATCACCGGCTCTTCAGTTAAACCCATTGACGTCTCTCTCCCTTCGGTAAGCATACTCTTCCATCCAGCAACAGAAAGTACCATTAACCCTATTCTAGCAAATTTTAGCACTTGATTCCTGTGATTTATCGCAGCGGGAATTCTGCATCGACCCGAAAACGAAAATTAACATATTCATACATTGACATTCATAAAATTTCCATATACATTTAAACCCATAATTCCGACCAAAAAACTATTATTAGGAGGCTTTAGAGCAGCATGAATAATATCGACAACAATTTATTATCAGCCATTGAGACGAACTGGTATGGCTTCGTGGTTTCTATTATCGTTTTCGCCATCCTGTTCTTCATGGCCCGCAAGAGAATCGGCTTCGGCACCCGTGTGCTGACAGGGCTGGGCATCGGATTGATTGCGGGAATATTTTTTCAATATTTCACGTTGGAGACTAAGGCCATCAGCACGTTCGGCAGCATCTATGTCAGTCTGATCCGTATGCTTGTTGTGCCGCTGGTGTTCATTCTGGTGCTCAACAGCATCTCCTCCTTAACTAACCTTGAATACCTCCGCAAAATCGGAATCAAGACCTTCGCCTGGTTCCTAGGCACCACCGGTGTTGCCTCCATCATCGGTCTGTCTGTAGCTCTGCTGTTCAACCCGGGCAAAGGCATCCAGCAGACCGTTCCCGAGGACTTCACCGCCCGTGAAATTCCTACCTTCTCACAGGTGATCCTCGACCTTGTCCCTTCCAATCCCGTGAATGAAGCGGCTACCGGCAAGGTGGTGCCTCTGTTGATTTTTGCTATCTTCCTGGCAGTAGCCATTATCAAGGTCGGCTCCAAGAAGCCGGAGGCCGTGAAGCCTGTCCGCGATCTTATTGAATCCTTGACGACAGTGCTGCACCAGGTTGTAAAATTCGTCATCCGCCTGACGCCCTACGGCGTATTCGCATTGATTGCCGGAATCACGGCGCGCTACGGCTGGGATACCCTTCAGGAGCTGGGCAGTGTCATCCTAACCTCTTACGCCGCACTGATTCTGCATTTTGTCCTGATCTTCGGCGGGCTGGTGCTGTTTGTTGCCAAGGTGAGCCCTATCCGCTTCTTCCGCAAAATCTACCCGATGCTGACCGTGGCCTTCACCACCAGAAGCAGCTACGCCACCCTGCCGGTGAATCTGGAGGTCATCACGAAACGGCTGCATGTCTCACCGCGCATTGCCAGCTTCGTGGCTCCGCTGGGTGCATCCGTGAACTTCAATGGCTGCGGCGGCGTATGGCCGGCCATTGTGGCTGTGTTCACCGCCCAGGTCTACGGGATTCAGCTTACCGGAACCGACTATATCACGCTGGTACTAGTCAGCATTATCTCCTCTATTGGGGTAGCGGGAGTGCCTGGACCGGCTGTAATCTCCACCACCGTTGTATTGACCGCGCTAGGCTTGCCGCTTGAGGGTATAGCCATCGTTGCAGGGGTGGAAGCCCTTATCGATATGGGCCGCACCGCAGTGAATGCTACCGGGACTACCGTGACAGCCCTGCTGGTGGCTAACTCAGAGGGCGAATTCGACCGCGAGGCCTTCAACCGTGGCGACAAAGAGGATGATGAGCTCCTCCTGAACCCAATCTAAGCAAGCCCCTCTCTTCTCGGTAAAAGCATAAAGACGCCAAAAAGCAGCGATTCCTCCGTGACTGGAAGAATCGCTGCTTGGCGTTATTATCAGATGGAACAAGTGATTACGTCATACTGATCCGCTCACGCCTCCGGGCTGACGCAAGGCAGCTCTCAATCAGCCTCATATTCAGCAGCGGGTCCTCTTCCCCAATCCAGGGCTTGCCGCTGAAGACCGCCGTGGCAAAATGGTCGGCCTGCTGGACGTAAGGGTTGGCTCCGAAGGCCTCGACACGCCGGGGCTCTCCTCCGCTGTACACGAAGAACTCTGCATCATCGAATCTCGCATTGAACGGCATCGGAATCTCGATCCGTCCCTGCGTACCGAGCACCTCCAGGAGCTGGCGGTTATACGCCCACATCCCGCAGTCGAAGATCAGGCTCTTCCCGCCGGGAAACTCCACCAGCCCGGAGGCCATCATATCTACATTATCATGCTCCGGCGAGAACAGCGCGTGCACGGTTACCGCCTCCGGCTCTGTACCGAACAGCAGCCGTGCGGCTGTGAGCGGGTAGCAGCCGACATCATAGAGCGATCCGCCTCCCCAGGCAGCATTGAAGCGGATGTTGGAGGTATCCGTAGCATCGTTGTAGGTGAACGTGCCGCGGATGGTACGCACCGCGCCGATCTCACCGCTGGCGATAATCACCCGCAGCTCATTGATACGCGGATGATGGCGGTACATGTAAGCCTCCGCCAAGTGAACGCCCGCCTTCCGGCAAGCCTCTACCATCTCGGCGGCCTCACGGCTGTTCAGCGCAATCGGCTTCTCGCATAAGATATGCTTACCCGCTTCAGCCGCGCGGATCACCCACTCACAGTGCAGATGATTCGGAAGCGGAATGTAGACGGCATCCACCTCCGGGTCCGCAAGCAGCTCTTCATAGCTGCCGTAAGCCTGCTCAATGCCGAATTCGGCAGCTACGCTGCTGCTCTTCGTAAGTCCGCGGCTGGCCACCGCCCGGATCACCCCGGTCTCGGACTCCTGGATAGCCGGCATTACCGAACCTGTAGCGATCTGCGCACACCCCATAATTCCCCAGCGAAGCTTCTCTGCCAAAGTTATCACCTTCCTTATCTTAGTGTGACCCATATAACAGCTATACCCAGCACAAGGATTCTTGCCGCACTCATAAGTACGAAATTCTTGACCGCCAGAATGAAGGTCGTGCCTTTATGCTGCTCTTGATAGAAGCGTGCAATATTGCGGCGCAGCGGAATCAGGGTCAGCAGGAGCAGCAGGACCAGTACCGGATGAACCCCGAGCAGCACCAGCACAATCAGATCGGCAAAAGACACATAATAGAGCAGCCTCCACAGCAGCAGCGCATTCTCCCGTCCGATGTACACCGGCAGCGTGTATCTGCGGTTCTCGATATCATCCTCAATATCGCAAATATTGTTCGCCAGCATAATTCCGGCAATACCCAGAATGGCCGGGACGGAGAACCAGAACAGATACAGCACCTCAAGAAAATTGATATGCAGGCTGATCCATTCGCCCTTCAGCAGCAGAGTGACCACCGCCTGATCCGAATGAATATAGGCCGAGATGAAAATAATGACGAACCCCATGAACAGCCCGGAGAACAGCTCACCGAGCGGCATCCGCGAGATGGGGATCGGTCCGAAGGAGTAAAGGATGCCTATCAGGAAAGAGAGTCCCCCAAGCAGGAATACCAGCAGTCCGGTCTGGAATACCAGGGCAATGCCCCCGCCTGCCGCCAGCACAAGGAGAATGACGATCAGCGCCACCACCGTAGACTCCTTCAGCTTGAAGCGGACAATCGGATTATGGGTCTCATACCCGTAACCATGGGTTTTGGCGGCCTTTTTGAAATCATAATAGTTGTTGATCGCTGTTGTTGCCATATCAAAGCTTAAGAGGGACACCAGCATCAGCACGAAGCGCAGGATATAGAAGTCCTCGAACCGGTACAGGGCATACAGCGTTCCCAGCAGCAGCGGGAGCATACTGGCCACCTTCGTCGGCAGCTCAACAAACTTGAAGAAAGTTCTTATATTCACGGCCATTCATCCTTATCAGTCATATGAGCACGTTACTGTGCGGTGGTTGTAATAGTAATCGGCGACCATTCAGCGATAACCGTCTGTCCGTGCGCCGACACGCTGCCTTCCGGGGTCAGGTCTTTCTCCGTCATAATGCCCAGAGCGATGGTGAAGCTGTTGAATTTCACGGGCACATTCCGCTCGCGCCGCACCTCATTGCCATTTACATAGAAGACAGCCTCATTGTTGCCCCGGTGGTAGGTGATAGCGTACGTGTTGAATTCACGCGGCTTGAAATCCGTATCCTCCTTGAAAATACAGAAGTATTTGGTTCCTCCCGTCTCGGGTACAGTTACCCCGGGGAACGGAAGGATGCCGTACACACTCGCATATTTATCGTTGCCCGCGAAGAAATCAAGCGCAGCGCCTGTGGTGAAGTCCAGCAGATTCAGCGACACATAGCCGTCATACAGATCCCCCGGAGCAGTGCCCTGTGTACGGGCGCGGATCTGGAGCTCGAAGCGGATTTCGCCTTCCTCCGGGATATCTACCGGCCGGGCTGAATAATACATATGCTTGGCATTATCCAGAATTTGCACCTGATCATGACGGCGGCTCAGCTGAGCCCGCACGTACAGATGATCATTACGCACGATCACCACCGCTTCCGGCTCACGATACGCCCAGAACGAGCCGTCCGGCAGCTTGAAGCCGCCCGTTTGCCAGACCTTTCCCTCTTCCAGAATGGTATGGAAATCCCCGATCACCGTTTGCTTGCCCTGTATTGCAGGCATATCTTCGTTCGCTGGCAGATGCTTGTCCATGAATTCTCCCGCTTTCTGTAGTGTAGTAGCCTTTCAAATTTCAAAATAGACCCTGGATCAGCAGCGCCACCGTCATGACCGCCCCGCAGCGTACCGATGCGCGCTGTGAAGCACCCATAAGGGGCAGATAGGCTTCAGAAGGATTCTCCGGCTGGAGGCTGCGGTAGATCCGTATCGGGGCAATGGCTGTCAGCAGAGCGAGCAGCGCATATACCGGCAAGATATGAAGAAGCACACACGCAATCAGTGAAGCATAAGAGATGTAGAGCAGCACCCGGGAGAACATCAGTGCTCTGCGTTCCCCCCATACCACGACCAGTGTAAGCTTGCCGGCCTGCTTGTCAGCTCTCCAGTGCAGAAAGTGATGATTGAACAGCAGCAGGGTAGTAAGCAGCCCGCTGGGCAGCGACAGCAGTACCGGCTTCAGGCTGAACGCTCCTGTCTGAACGAAATACGCGCCGAGCACCGGCATTAATCCAAAGGCCAGGAAGATGGCCAGCTCGCTGTAGCCCTTGCCCCGGTAACCGAACCGCAGCGGCGGCGCCACATAGAAATAAGCAATCAGCGCCCCTCCGGCCACGAACCACAGAATCTCCCAGCCGCTGTACAGGCTGAGCAGCAGGCCGCAGCCAGCCGCAACGGCCAGCAGCCCCCAGGTCAGCAGGGCAAACAGCGACTCACGCATAACGCCCCCGGACAGGAACCCGGAGTTCGTGGAGATAGCTCCAGGAGTATGCTGGGCCTCTGTATCGGTTCCGTTGCGGAAATCCCACAAGTCATTTACCATATTGGAGAATAAATGCGCTGCAGCCGCTCCAATGAACGTTATTACAAATAAAAACGGATGGAATACTCCCTGCCATACATAGGCCCCGGCTGTTCCCAGGACAACCGGTATGAGCATAACGGGAATCACTCCAAACCGTGAGGCTTTCTTAAATATGGTCCACTTCTCCATCATGCCAAGAAATATCTCCTTTTATTATGATTTGATAATGATTATCATTAAATTATTATACATCAAAATTCGACACTTTGGGCAGATTTACGCTGCAAAATATTCCCTTATCGTGGTACACTATAATCTATGGTACTTATTTCCTATTAAATCTTAAATAATGAAGGGGATCAGATGAAACTCCGCAAAAAAATAATCATCTTCATTAGTTTTGTCGCTATCCTCGGCATTGGTGCCACCTATCTGATGCTTCATTTGATTCTGCTGAACCGCTTCGAGAAGCTGGATGAGGCAGAGCTGAAGCGCAACCTGAGCAAGGCTACCGCTGCTTATCATCAAGAGCTGGAGAACCTGAGAACGGGACTCCTCGATGTTGCTGTCCGGGATGAAACCTATCGGTTCATGGAGACCGCAGCGGCTACCGGCTCTGCTGACTCCGGCAGTACGGCTGCCGCCTTCATCCGCAGCAGCCTTGAACCGGCTACTTATCCAAAGAATCATTTCGATATGATTGCCCTGCTTGATCTAGACGGACAACCGCTGTATGGCGGCTCTTATGATCTGACGGCAGGAATAGTCACCCCGTTAACCCAGGAGCAGCTAACGCTAATGAAGCTGGTCCGAAGCCGTCTGCCTGTGCCGCAAGCTCCCGGCGAGAGCCGGAGCGGCTTCGTTAATCTGGACAAGGGGACTATGCTAATTACTCTTACCCCTATTCTTAACAGCAGCAAGGACAAGCCGTTCATCGGAACGGCCATTGCCGGACGGATGCTGCACCAGGACGGAATCGCGCAGATCTGGGAGGATACCCTGTCCACGATGAAGATGTCACGCCTTACCACCCCTCTGCTTGCGGACAGCGGAGGTCAACGCGTCTGGACCAGCCCTGTCTCGGAAGGGCAGATGTGCATTCATACTGTACTAGACGATCTGTTCGGCGATCCCGGAATGGTCCTCACCCTGAAGGAGCCCCGCCAGTTCTACAACAGCGGGCTCAAGTCGCTCTCCACCTTCCGTATGTTCTATTTTATCTCCATTATGTTAATGCTGGGCGCAAGCATCCTCTTCGTGAACCGGTTCATTCTGAGAAGAATGTCTTCTCTGGTCCGCAACATCCGTAGAATCGGCAGCAGCAAGGATCTGTCAATCCGGATTCCCAGCTCCGGGCAGGATGAATTCAGCGAGGTTGAGGTCGAATTCAACCGGATGATTGATTCGCTGGAGCAGACCCAGGACGAGCTGCGGCAGCAATCGATGCTGGACCCGCTGACCCGGCTGCCCAACCGCTCGCTGTTTTTTGACAAATTAAATGAAGCAATTGCCGCCGTCAAGGGCAGTGACCGCCAAATTGTGCTGGTCTTCATTGATCTGGATCATTTCAAGACGGTGAACGATACCCTCGGCCATGACTTCGGCGATGCTATTCTGAAGGAGACTGCGTTCCGCATCACACAGGTTGTCGGCAAGCATGATGTGGTCTCCCGTCTAGGCGGGGATGAATTCACCATTCTGCTCTACGATGTGCCTGATGAAGGCAGCATTGCCCGGCAGCTCTCCCGGATTCAGGAAGCCCTGTCCATGCCGCACCGGATCAAGGGACATCTTCTATATAATACCGCCAGCATCGGCATCAGTATTTATCCGCAGAACGGGGAAGACGCCGATGATCTGGTCAAGCAGGCAGACCTGGCCATGTTCCATGTTAAGGAGACCGGCCGCAATAACATTTTCCAGTATTCAGAGGATCTCGAAGCAGGCATCCGGCGCAAAAAAGTACTGGCCCAGCAGCTCCTCTCCGCTGCCGCCGGGAACGAGTTCGAGCTGCACTACCAGCCGATTCTCAGCACGGGACAGCTGCAGGTATCCAAGGTGGAGGCCCTGCTGCGCTGGAACAATCCGGGCTATGGCAATATCTCTCCGGCCGAATTCATTCCGCTGGCGGAGAGCAGCGGCTCCATTGTCGGCATCGGCAGCTGGGTGCTGCGCCAGGTCTGCTCGGATATGCGCGATTTCCGCAGCCGGGGGCTTGAGCTTACCGCCGCAGTGAATATCTCCGCGCTGCAGCTCATGCAGCCGGGCCTGCTGGAGCTGCTCTTAGAGCTGCTGGATGAATATGAGCTGCCGGCCTCCAGCCTGGAGCTGGAAATCACGGAGAGCGTGCTCGTCTCCGGGGACGGCATCTTCCTGTCGTTGCAGCAGCTTCGGGCCCACGGGTTCCGGATCTCGCTGGATGATTTCGGTACCGGCTTCTCCTCCCTCAGCTATCTGCGCCGCTTCCCGGTGGATGTGATCAAGATTGACCGCTCCTTCATCTCCGAGATGTCACGGGAGGCCCAAGGGGATGTGCTCGTCAAGGCGATAATCGAGCTGAGCCATAATCTGGGGCTGCGCGTAGTCTCGGAAGGCATCGAGCATAGAGAGCAATTCGATATGCTGCGGGAGCTGGGCAGCGACGAGCTTCAGGGTTACTATATCAGCCGGCCGCTTCAGGCCCAGGCGCTGTATTCTTTTCTGGAGCAAGGTAATTATTACACCGGGCGATAAGCGACTTCTTTTATAGGCAAGCTACTGGCGATATGATATGATAGGCAGGCTGATAACAGCACCCGGCTTAGGGTGCTGTTATCCTATGCGAACACTTATGAAAATTGGAGGCTTTCATTGTTATGTCAGCGCAACCGCACACCGCACAGTCCGTCAAAATCGTTACCGCCGACCCCAGCGCCATCGGCTTATTCGGACTAGCCATCGTTACCCTGGTCGCTTCTTCACAAAAGCTCGAAATTACAACAGGTCTCAGCTACTGTATTCCTTGGGCTATCTTCCTTGGAGCCTTCGCCCAGCTATTCGCATCCATCCAGGATGCCAAGCACAACAACACCTTCGGCATGACTGCCTTCGGCGCCTATGCGTTCTTCTGGTTCGGCATGGGAGCAAGCTGGCTGATCAAGCTCGGTGTATTCGGTGCAGTGCTGGCAGAGGGCGTTGACCCCAAGCAGCTGGGATTTGTTTTTGCAGGATATCTTGTGTTCACCCTCTTCATGACGCTCGGCGCCGTTGAGGCGAACCGCGTACTGCTCATTATCTTCATCCTGATCGACTTCCTGTTCCTCGGACTCTCGATGGATGCCTTCGGCGTCGCTGCGGAATTCTTCCACAAGCTGGCTGCCGTATCGGAAATGGCGATCGGTATCGTATCCCTATACGGCTGCGGCGCATCTGTGCTCAACGCCCACTTCGGACGTACCTTCCTGCCGATTGGGGCCCCGCTGGGCATCTTCAAAAAATAGCTCCGGTTTCCAGCCGGGCAGGGCCATGCCCTCTGTCAAAAAACTCGGATAAATGCTTACTGCCCTTTTATGCAGACGGTGTTTATCCGTTTTTGGATTCAGGCGGGTTTTGTTAGGAATTCCCTTGCGCAAACACGATAATAATGACATGCTATAGAAACCCAAACGACATTTATCGACATCTCCCTGCGGTCTAGGAACCGCTTATTATCACTTTGACATCTGCGGCTTTTATTTTTCCGGTATCGGGGGCAATCCATGGCTTTCCTTAGTAAAAAGCCTTTAAGCATCATTATCGGCTTCATCATCGTCCTGCAGCTCTGCCTGTTCTATTACTATTCCGTATCCCTGGCCCGGGAATATAGAGCCGAGAAGGCGGATCTGGCCTCACAGGCGGTCATGCTGGCCTCGAACATCGAAGAGCGGGTGGCCATTGTGAAAGGGGTCAGCTCCTTTATCCAAACCGTCGGCTTCGATGCCGACCCCGCACTAATCCAGAGCTACCTGGTCACCGCGCACGCCAAGAACACCAGCAACGTCACGAATATCATGATCGCTCCGGATGGTCTGATCCGCTACCTCTACCCGCTTGAAGGCAATTCGTCACTGCTGGGCAGAAGCCTGCTGCTGGATTCCTCCCTGGCCTCTCCCGGCATGATCCAAGAAACGATCCGTTCCCGCAGCATTACAATAGACGGTCCGCGTACACTTGCCCAGGGCGGCTATGGCATGGTGATCCGGCAGGCCATCTATAAGGACAACTCTCTGGAGGGCATCGTCTCCGTTACCGTGAAGATCGATAATATCATTAACCAGCTGGTGTATAAGGACAGCAATATCTATGTCACTGCCAAGGATCATACCTTCCTGTTCGGCAATGAAGCCCATACGAAGGACCCGCAGCTCACCGTTCCCGTGAACACCTATAATCAGCACTGGCTGATGGGGATCTCCCTGCCCTCCCACAAGAAATGGCAGGTGCTGCTCAGCGTGCTGTGGATCGATATTGCTTTTCTGCTGGTGATTGCCTTCATTCTATATATTTTCTGGTATCAGAGCCGCTTCAACCGCGAGCTGGAACGGGTGGTCAGAATCCGGACCCGGGACCTGCGTATTTCCAAGCGTCTCTATGAAAAGCTTGCGCACTACGACAGTCTGACGGAGATCCCCAACCGGCGGTTCTTCATGGACGAATTCGAGCGTCTGCTGCAGAGCTCGGAGCCCACACAGACCTATACCTTATTCTTTTTCGACCTGAACCGGTTCAAGGAGATTAATGATACGCTCGGCCACTCTACGGGGGATCAGGTGATCAAGACCCTGGCCGGACGGCTCAAATCCGGGAGCCTGCCCTTCAAGCTGTTCGCCCGTACCGGCGGAGATGAATTCGTGATGATCTTCGCGGGTCTGCCGCACACGGATATTCCTGTGATCGCCGGGCGGATCAGCACGCTGATCGCACAGACTCTCCTGATCTCGGGAGCACATCTGAGCCTGTCCACCAGCATTGGCATCTCCCTGTACCCCGAGCATTCGCAGAATACGGATGATCTGCTGAAATTCGCCGATATGTCGATGTATCAGGCCAAGTCGCAGGAGGACACCAATTACTTCATCTTCGACTGGGAGCTGCGCGAGAAGCTGGAGCAGAAGACGATGATCGCCAAATATCTGCACTCCGCCCTGGAACGGGAAGAATTCGTGCTGTATTATCAACCCCAGATCAACGCCATCACAGGGGAAATGATCGGCATAGAGGCGCTGATCCGCTGGAATCACCCCGAGAAGGGACTGATTGGACCAGGGACGTTCATCACTGCCGTCGAAGAAGCCGGGCTGATGATCCAGCTGACCGACTGGGTGCTGCGTGAGGTGTGCCGCCAGCTCTGCGAGTGGCGCAGCCTGGGGATGCCGGTGCTGCGGACCTCAATCAATATCTCCAACAGCTGGTTCTACAACCGCAACCTGATCGAGAATCTGTTCGCCGTGCTTGACGAGTACGGGCTGGATACCGGTGTGCTGGAATTCGAGATTACCGAGAGCACCGCACTGCTGGAGGAGCATTATCCGCTGCTGCAGCAGATGCGCGATCACGGGATCATCGTCTCCATCGATGATTTCGGCACAAAATATTCGTCGCTGAATTATCTGAAGCATTTTCCCGTGAACAAAATCAAGATTGACCGCACCTTCATCACCGGCATCGGCGTCAGCTCCATAGATGAGACCATTATCAAATCGATCGTCTTCGTCGCCTCCCAGCTTGGCTATGACCTGATTGCCGAAGGGGTCGAGACGCAGGAGCAGCTGGCCTTCCTGGTGCAGCATAATTGCCCGCATATTCAGGGATTCCTGTTCTTCCCTCCGCTGCCTGCTGATGAGATCCGCAAGCTGGTCTCCTGAAGCTGTCAGGATGCTTTGCACGCGGGTATGGGGATCGTTATAATTAGCTTCATCCGATGTTAACCCGAAAGGATTCTGAGACCATGAATAAATTGACTACCGGCGAAATGGCCGGAACCGCCCTGTTTGCGCTGATCCTCGCCCTCCTGGCGTACCGGATTATCCGCGGCATGCCGAAGATGGCCGGAGACATTACCGCCTTCCGCAAACGGACCCTCGTCTGGACCCAGGTCGCCCTGGTGCTTACCGTCCTTCAGCTCAACTTCAAGGCCGGAGACTGGCGCTTCGGCATTATCCTCGGCCTGATCGTCCTGTTCACCGGCAGCATCTGGCTGTCCGCCCGCCGCTATGACAATGCCCGTCAGACCCAGTCTGCAGCAGATCAGCAGGAGAACAATAAAGAATAACCCGCGATATGAAGTGAATTCAAGCATCGAATATGCTGTACTGTTACTATACAGAAGTCTTGAGCATGGACTTGTGCTCGTACATTGCCTTGTCGGCATACGTAAAAACGGTATGAATATTATCCCGGCCCCTTGTAATAAAAACAGAGTATCCATACGCAAGCACAATGGGGAATACCCGGTTGCGGTTGATATCTTTGGCCGCATGATCCAGCTCATTCAAAGCCCTGTCCACTTCCGCCGCCGGTATATCCTTGCACAGCACACAAAATTCATCACCGCCGATTCTAAAAGGGCTGCCGATGCCCTTGAAGCTCTGTTTAATGACATTTGCACAATCCAGAATGGCTTCATCTCCGGCAGTATGTCCAAAGCAGTCATTGATTGTCTTTAATTGATTCAAATCTATGACCACAACCACCACTTGCTCGCTGGTATTTCCGTAATGTTCTATAGCCTTTTCAAATGCAGCACGATTCTTGATCAGGGTAGGTGCATCATAAGTAAACTGCAGCTCACGCAGATAAATATAGTACATCAACAGGGATATTGCGACGCTTGCCCATATCACGATGATATCGGCATACATGATTTGGATCACCATGCATAGGACAGGCACTAGTAAAATGAGGATTAATACCTTATTATCCTCCTGTTCGTATCCTGCGTGATTTCTCAGAAGAGCCGTGGTGAGCCCAATAACATAATACGTACTTACGATTGCCGGCAACATAAAGAAGCTCCCGCGTATATAATGGCCTGTGGCATCTACATCAAAAACCCAAGCTGTCCGGTAGCTAAGCATACATATACATGCATTGATAAGGAGCGGTGTCCACAGCAGCAGGCTACTAAGGACGCTACGTTTGCTGTTCCTGTTTAGATAAAGCAAAAGCAAGGGCACAAGGGGGCTAAGAGAAAAGCCCAGACTATTCATAATCCGGTGCGGAATTACATAGCTTGCGCTACTGTTATTCCCAAGATAGACTGTTCCGGTCTCCAACAACAGCAAAACAATGGTGGTAACCGCCGCACACAAATAAATTTTGGTTTTTTGACGGTTAACGACGTTATTCTTCTTCGCAAAGCTGATGGTCAAGCATAAGGAAAATATACCAAGGGTATTCTCAACAATAGTAGCTGTCATATCTTTATCCCCACCAGCCCGTCCTGTACTTATTAACTGAATTCCGTCACCTGTTGCAGCTTTCCTAGATTATACATCCATTTCCGGACGTTTCCCATCATTTCCTATAGCCAGTATAAGAGCCATATTGCTCAACGCTTCCTAACTTCAGGATTTTGCAGCTTGACATTTTCGCAGGCATACTTCCCCTCTCCCTAACCATACTAAAGACATTCTATGGATACTGATGGAGGGCTGATGAATGGGCAAAAAACTAAATCTGCTAATGTTCAGCGGAGAGTATGACAAGGCGATGGCCGGGCTGATTCTGGCGAATGCGGCAAGGGATATTGAGGTGGAGGTTACGATGTTCTTCTCGTTCTGGGGGCTGTTTCTCGTCCGCGACCCGGAGACTATGACGCTAGAGGATAAGAGTATCTACGAGAAGCTGATGGATGTCATTACTCCCAAGGGGCCGGAGCAGCTGCCGCTCTCGCGGATGAACTTCAGCGGGCTTGGCAAGCTGATGCTGGAGGAGATGATGGAGGATCAGGGGGCACCGAAGCTGATCCATTTCCTGAAGGGGGCACGCAAAAAGAACATCAAGTTCTACGCCTGCAAGCTCTCGGTGGAGATCATGGGCTTCAAGCCGGAGGAGCTGCTGCCCGAGGTGGAGATTATCGATGCCGCCGCGTATCTGAAGGATGCGCTGGAGAGTGATATCCAGCTCTTTATCTGATGGCTATGGGCTTTAACCTAATTACACCACCGGGCATATACTGAGGCAGACGAAGACGGATCGGTTACGCCCGGCGGGCACGCAGAGGCTGCGACTCATACGATACTTGCCTTGCGCAGCACCAGCGCCTGCCGGAATCCGTCTGATTGATAGAGCATTCATTGCCTGGAGGGATTGTCCGTGCTGAGTATTCACCGCGCCGCTGCGGCAGACGCGCCGTCTTCACTGCAAGTGCATTTCGCGGCATTCCGTGAGCACACGGTCGGCAGCCGCCATCTGATCTCCACCCCCTACGGACGGCAGCCGCTGCTGTATGCCGACTGGACGGCCAGCGGCCGTCTGTATGAGCCGATCGAGCGCAAAATACAGGAGAGCTTCGGCCCCTATGTCAGCAATCCGCATACCGACTCCAACACCACGGGCCTGACCATGACCCTCGCTTACCACGAAGCACGGAGCATCATCCGGCATCATGTGAATGCCGCTCCCGCAGATGCACTGCTCTTCTGCGGCAACGGCACCACCGGCGCGGTGAACAAGCTGCTGCGCATCATGGGCCTGAAGCTGCCGGAATGGCTGAAGCAGGAGTACCTCTGCACACCGGAGGATCGCCCGGTCATCTTCGTCAGCCATATGGAGCATCATTCCAATCTGCTGCCCTGGCAGGAGAGCTTCGGCGATGTGGTTACCGTCCCCTCCGGGCCGGGCGGAGAAGTAGACCTACAGCGGCTCGGGGAGCTGCTGCAGGTCTACCGGAACCGCCGCTTCAAGATCGGGTCCTTCACCGCCTGCTCCAATGTCACCGGCATAGAGACCCCATATCACCAGCTTGCTACGCTCATGCACCAGTATGGAGGGGTATGCTTCGTCGATTTCGCAGCCAGTGCCCCTTATCAGGAGATCAATATGCATCCGGCAGCCCCGCTGGAGAAGCTGGATGCCATCTTCTTCTCACCGCATAAATTCCTCGGCGGCCCGGGAACCGGCGGCGTGCTGCTGTTCGACACCGCGCTTAGCACCAGCCGGCTGCCGGATGAGCCCGGCGGCGGCACCGTGGTATGGGTGAACCGCTGGGGCGGACGCCGCTACATTGATGATGTTGAGGTGCGCGAGGACGGGGGCACCCCCGGCTTCCTCCAGGCGATCCGCACCGCCCTCTGCGTGAAGCTGAAGGAGCAGATGAACGGAACCGGACAATATATGATCATCCGCGAACAGGAGCTATGCCGGAGGCTGCTCTCAGGGCTGGAGCAGATTCCCGGCTGCTCTGTGCTGGAGGGCACGCACCGTAAGCGGCATGGCATTGTCTCCTTCACGCTGAAGGAGATTCATTACAATCTCGCGGTAAGGCTGCTCAATGACCGCTTCGGCATTCAGGCACGCGGCGGCTGCTCCTGTGCCGGTCCGTACGGCCACCAGCTGCTCGGGCTGAACCCTGCGAAGTCCCAGGCATTCATCCAGGCGATCCACGCCGGGGACCAGTCGCTGAAGCCGGGCTGGGTCCGCCTGTCCCTACACCCGATTATGACCGGGCGCGAGGTGGAGCATATGATTTTTGCCGTACAGTCTATCGTCAGCAATATTGCTGAATGGAGCCAGGATTACCACTACAATGCGGTCACCAACAGCTGGATTCATACCGGAGAGAGAGGCGCAACACAGGAGGAGATTCGTGAATTATTTGTGCTGTAGCGGGGCTTGGCTGCGCAGCTCCCGCTCCCGCGCCAGCCGGGCAAACCTGGCTTCAATCGCTTTAACCCCCCACAGAGAAGCTCCGATAAACAGCAGCACATAGAGGATCTCCGCCGGATGACGGATGAACCGCTGCACATCATTGCCGATGTAGGATACCGCAAATACCATGATGGCTTTGCCGGCACACAGCGCAATCAGGTAGGAACGCAGCCGCATTGCGGCTAGCCCCGCCGCCATATTAATCACCACGAACGGACCCACCGGAAACAGACTAAGCAGGAACACATAGCTGAACCCGCTCTGGCGGACCCAGGTCATCGCTTTGGCTACCTTGGGCCGCTTGGCCCATTTGGTGAGGTAGGGATGTCCGGCAATTTTGCGGATAATCAGGAAGGTGACTGTGCAGCCTGCGACCAGACCGATCCAGGAATACAGGAACCCCAGCCATAATCCGTACACCGCCCCGTTAAGCCCCACAATCGCAATGGTCGGCAGCGGGGGCACGAACGATTTCAAGAAGGTAAGCCCCACCCCGGGCAGCGGCCCGAACGAGCGGTATTGCTCCAGCAGCTGCAACAGGCGCTCCTCAGTCAGCCATGACATAATTTCTATATAGAACATTTCTTCAGCGCTCCTCATACAGTCTGTAATAGTTGTCGTTATACATAGCAATGAGCTTCAATTATACAATACTTCTCCCCGCCTGACGCTAAAATGCCTGCAGACTAGACAAGTGCAAGCTGCCGGAGATATGATAAAGTGAATTTCTAAGTGATACAGTCAGCCAGAAGTGAGGTATTCATGAAACCATTTGATTATAGTCTGCTGGCTAAAAGAGCATTGGCCCTAATCTGCATCTGCCTGCTCGCCGCAGCCGCACTGGTGCCGCTGCTGGGCAGTTCTCAGTCCGCCTGCGCTACTCAGCAGCCCGGGGAAATCGATTTATCCTCCTGTACCTTTGATGATTCTTCCATCTTCACGCTGGACGGAGAATGGGAGTTCTACTGGCAACAGCTGCTGGACCCGCAGGAGAACATCTCAGGGACTGCGGAAGCACCAGCCTATTTGAGTGTACCAGGAATCTGGACCCCGCGTTCCGAGGCTACCGGGTTCTCCCGTTACGGCTACGCGACTTACCGTCTGCTGGTCCAGCTCCCGCCGGATATCCACGCCTTTGCTCTCAAGGTAACCAGTATCCGCTTTGCCAGCACGGTGTTTGTGAACGGCAATTCTCTTGGAGCAAGCGGAACACCAGGGACATCCAGTCAAAGTACTGAACCGCGTAATAACCCGTACTTTCTTGCCTTCAGCACCAACAATACTCATCAGGCGGAGATTCTGATTCATACCGCAAACTTCACCTATACTAATGGGGGAATCCCTGAATCCATCCGGATCGGTACTCCCTCTTCCATTGGAACCTTAGACAAGCGGAACAGTACCTATGATATTGTGCTGATAGCAGGTTTTGCTTTTATCGGGCTCTACTTTCTCGGACAGGGCTTCCAGCGTAAAGAGGACAACTCTTCGCTGCAGCTGGCGATGTATTGCTTCACGATCGCCCTCTACATGATGACACACAGCGAGAAGCTGCTTTTTGAATATTTCCCATCGATCTCATATGAGGTATTCAGCAAGCTGCAGTCGATTTCCAGTGTAGTCGGATTCTATTTCGTGTCAAGCTATACATACTCCCTGTTTCCTTCAATCTATTCCTTGCTCTTCCGGCGGATTACCCTTGTGTATTCACTGGGATTCTGTGTGATCGTACTTACAAGTACAATCCGTGTATACTCCCGTGTCACAAACATACTACTGATTTTCAGCCTCATCTCCATCTGCTACACCTTCTACGTCATGGCGAAGGCTGCTTGGCGGCGGGAGACCGGTTCTTATTATCTGCTCATCGGCGTAATCGCTGCGTTTTTGTTTACCACCTCGCTCTCAGCCAATTTGTTTCTGGGCACGGGGTTATATGCAATCCCGCCGGTATCCGGCCCGATCTTCATCCTCGCCGAGGGATTGTTCCTGTCTGCACGCCATGCGCATGCCTATCAGAAGATCAAGCAGCTCTCCCTTCAGCTCGAACGTAAGGACAGAGACAAGGATGAGTTCTTGTTCAGGACCTCAACCCAGCTGCGTACACCGCTAAATGCCATAATCAATATTTCGCTATCCATGTATGAGGGTGCCGGCGGGCCGCTCAGCCCATCCCAGCGCGAGGATATGCGGCTCATTCTCGGAACCGGAAGACGGCTCGCCTTCCTGGTGAGGGATATCGTCGATTATGAACAGATCAAGCGGGAGCTGATTACACTGCACCGGGATACCGTCGATGTTCAAGGCGTTGCGGAGATTGTAATTGAGGTCTTCCGGTTTCTGAACAAGAACGGCGAGATCCGCATCAAGAACCGCATTCCACCTGCTGCGTTCCTGGTCCATGCCGATGAACAACGGCTGATGCAGATCCTCTACAACCTGCTGGATAATGCACTGAAATTCACAGATCGCGGCAGTGTGATTATTGAGGCTGCTCAGCTCGATGATTCCATCTCGGTCACGGTCTCCGATACCGGTCGGGGCATTCCCGAGGAACAGCTCGAGAATATCTTTCGTGATTACGAGCAGGTCAATGAAGCTGACTCGCTGGAGACAGGCGGGCTGGGGCTGGGGCTGGCTATCACCCGCAAGCTTGTAGAATTGCACGGGGGAAGCATTACTTTGTCCTCCGCGCTTGGCCTCGGAAGCAGCTTCACCTTCACGCTTCCCGCTCAGCAGGCTGACATGCCAGTTGCCCGGGAGCTAGACGACCGGCAGTTGCTGATCATGCCGGTAAAACCAACGCCGGAAGCCATGGAAGATGACTGGAAGTACCGGAGAATTCCATTAGTGCATTCCATCGGACAGGCAGATCCATACGCTCCCCGCATTCTGGTTGTGGATGATGATTACGCCAATCTGAAGGCACTGACTAACCTGCTGTCGCTGGAGAATTACAAGATCTCCAGTACGGGCAGCGGTAAGGAAGCGTTGGCTTTGCTGGCGGAGAACCGTGATTTCGACCTCTGCATCATCGATGTCATGATGCCGGGAATGTCGGGCCTTGAGCTGTGCAGGATTATCCGCCAGACCTTCACTCCGCTGGATCTGCCGGTCCTGATGGCAACAGCCGGGCAGCAGCTTCACTTCAATGAGGCGGCCTTCCGCGCTGGAGCCAATGACTTCATCCATAAGCCTTATGCCTGGAGTGATCTCAAGGGACGTGTCAATACGCTGGTACAGCTGAGAAGATCCGTCTCCGACCGGCTAAGTTCAGAGATCGCCATGCTGCGTGCGCAGATTAAGCCGCATTTTCTCTACAACGCGATTAATACAATCATCTGGATGAGTTCGCGTGACACCGAGAAGACTCAGCTGCTGTTATATGATCTGAGCCATTTCCTGCGTGGCAGCTTCGACTTCAACAATCAGGAGACCGCTATACCGTTTGAGAAGGAGCTGGAGCTGATCCAAGCCTATCTGTCGCTGGAGCAGGCCCGTTTCGGAAAGCGGCTGAACACCGAGTATCATATCGGGGTTAGTGAATTCCCGCTGCCGCCGCTGATTGTGCAGCCCATCGTGGAGAATGCCGTCCGTCACGGACTGATGGAGAAGATCGGCGGAGGAACGGTTATCATCTCCACCCGGCAGGAGGGCGATGATATCCTGATTACCGTCTCGGACAACGGAAAGGGAATGAGCGATGAACAGCTGTCCTCGTGGATGAAGGACGATTACCGTTCTCCACATGGAGAAGGCACCGGAATCGGCCTGCGGAACATTAACCGCCGGCTGCTGACACAGTTCGGGCGACCGCTTATCCTTACACGGGGAGCGAGCGGAGGTATAGATGTAGTGATAACAATCCCATGGAAGGATGAGGTCACCAGAGTATGAGCATCTCTGTAATGGTAATTGATGACGAATGG
Organism: Paenibacillus sp. FSL R7-0204; assembly: GCF_038002225.1. Classification (NCBI taxonomy): domain Bacteria; kingdom Bacillati; phylum Bacillota; class Bacilli; order Caryophanales; family Paenibacillaceae; genus Paenibacillus; species Paenibacillus sp. FSL R7-0204. The sequence continues at coordinate 656,262 of NZ_JBBOCA010000001.1, read as the reverse complement.
CCGGCACTGGAGCAAATGAAGGAGCTGCTGCTCCAGTGTGAAGGAATTTCCTCTGTCCTGACGTATGATAACCCGCGCGAAGCCCTCGCTGCTGCTGCGGAACTGAAGCCGGATGTTCTGTTCCTGGACATCCAGATGCCTGAGCTATCCGGCCTGGCTTTTGCCGAGAAACTGCTCCCCTTCTCCCCGGGTACGGATATCGTATTTGTGACGGCCTACCGGAATTATGCTGTAGAAGCCTTCGAGCTGTCGGCAATGGATTATCTCCTGAAGCCCGTAGCCCCCTCCCGCCTGCTGAAGACGTGGAACAAGCTGCTCAGTAAGCGTCTATCGCCGGCGGCTGCCGAAGCTGCCGGGGCAACCGGAGCAGCCGGAGCAGCCGGGATGACAACCGCGTTCCGCCTCCTGGGGGATTATAAATTGACCAGCCCTCAGGGCTTAGTGAAGTGGAGGACTCATAAAGCACAGGAATTATTTGCGTATCTGTGGATTCACAGGCAGGGCAGCGTAAGCGTAATTCTGAATGATGTGTTTCCGCAATGGAACTATGAGAAGGGAAAGCAATATCTGCACACCACAGTCTATCAGATCCGCAAAACCTTAAAGAAGGCTGCGCTGGAGGATCGCATTGAGCTGACCTTCGGCAGGGAGAATTACAGGCTGGAATCGAGGGGGATTGAGGGGGACATTGAGAAATTCCAGGAAGCTGCGGCCCTTGCAATGCAGAATAGCCAACTGGAGGAACTGCAGAAGGCCTGCGCCCTGTACACCGGTGATCTGCTTCAGTCACTGGACAGCCTCTGGGTGTATTCCGCCCGTGACAAATACCGCCGGCTGTACCTCAAGCTGCTGGAGCAGCTTACGCTGGGATTGGTGCAGGCTGCACGGCCACACGAGGCCGAAGATTACGCCGTGCGCCTGACGGAGCTGGAGCCGCTGGAGGAGAGCTACGCCCTGCGGCTGATCGCCATCTATTACGAGACCGACAAGCCCCTGCGCGCCCAGCGCAAATTCACCCAATTCAGCGAATCCTACATCGCAGAGACCGGCGATGCGTTGCCGGACTGGTTCGTGGAAGCGTACCGGAGGTTGGGGAGATAGGGGGGCTGAGAATGCTTTCGAGACAATGAGAAATATTTTTTATCATATACTCTAGGAAGCTAACAGTAAAAAAGACGATAATCACTCGAACTTGGCGAATGATTATCGTCCCTTTAAAATACATCTACGTTTACAGTCAGTCTTTTTTATCATGAACTTTCTTTTATTCACTTGTATTATTTAGATGATAATTCATTTTCGATAGCTGAGGACAAACCCTGATAAGAGGCATCAGGAAGGAGCTTCCCGTTAACCATAAACTGTGGTGTACCATTAATTCCATAATGTCCAGCAGTTTTATAATCTTCCTTAACATCCAACATATATTTATGGCCTTTGAAATCCTCCTCAAATAATTTATAATCAATGCCATCAATATTATTCTTCACAAAATCCAAAAGGAATCCTGGAGTTGCCCAAATTTCAGTTTCATCCCCTTGATGGTCATACAGCTTTTCATAGTATTCCCAAAACTTCTCATTATTCTGTTTGGCAATAGCTTCTCCTGCGCTTGCCGCAAGAATAGAATCACGGTCTATGAATGCATAGTTAACAAAATAAATTTCCGCTTTTCCCGTATCTAAGAACTCCTTCTTTAAACTATCCCAATTTGCCTCCTTCCATTTTTTACATGCGGGGCATTTAAAATCTGCAAACTCAATAATCTTTACTTTTGCATTGGCATTTCCCATACGCGGTTGTTTTTCATATTTCAATCCTTCAGCATTATACTTCCCTTTAATTTCTGTATAGTTTGGCATCTTCTCCAATGCGGATATTTCAGGCGAATTACTATTGTACACAACAATAAGCACTAAAAATATTACAAGAATAGAAAATATAGAAATAGTTGCATATAAAGACTTGCTACGAAAATTAATTTTGTTCATATTGTGGCTTTTTCATCATTTCTCATTCCTCTGTTAAGGTTGGCTTCTTCTCCACACAATCTGACCATTTTTATTAATGTATACTTCTCCATCAACACTATATGCGTAAGAAAGCCCCTTAGAAAAGCGTCCAGCCCAATCAAGCGTTGGTTGAATAACCCAAGCCCCTGTTTTATTAATGAATCCGGTCTTCCCTCCCGATTCGGCAACTGCAAGTCCTTCATGAAAGTCACTCGCTGCATCAAATTGGTTAGGAATAAGTAGTTTTCCTTTGTTATCTATATAACCTGACTTTCCATTTATTTTAACAGCCGCCAATCCTTCCGAAAAAGAGTGGACCTCCTCATAAATAGCAGGAATCTCTAATTTTCCTTTCTTATTAATAAAGCCATAGTTAGCTCCTGCTTTAACAGCCGCCAATCCCTCTGAAAAAGACTCCCCATTTTTATAACTTGAATTGAACAAAAACTTCCCTTTCTTATCAATATAATGGGATATTCCATTTATTGTAACCAGAGCAGCACCTTCAGAGAAATCCTCAGCGCTGTTATATTGGGCTTTTATTACTATTTTCCCGGAAGAATTAATGTATCCATATCCACTTCCCACTTGGACAGCAGCCAATCCTTCGGAGAAATTATTAGCTTTTTTGAATTGCGGTTTAATAACACTAGTTCCTGTAAGATCCATATAACCATAGTTAGATACAGCAAAATCAGTTGCAGTTTTAAGCGTTCTATACGCTGCAAGTCCTTCTGAAAATTCCTTGGCATCATAATAATTTCCCTTAGGTATTACTTTATTCCCTTGTTGATTGATGAATCCGTCAAATTTAGCATTTGAATAAACAATGGCTAGCCCTTCATTAAAGGCATAGGCATCTGTAAATTTTGTTTGATAATCAATAACAATTTTGCCTTCCGTATCAATATAGCCAAATTTCCCTCCGCGTGATACCGGAAAAAGATTTTGCTTAGAGTATAATGAAACAATCTGAGAGTCCCCGTACCACTTCACTTCGAGTCCGCTGGCTTCCCCAATAAAACGAAGTGGTACAAACGTTGCCCCATCAATTATCTGTGGAGCTACTTGAAGTATAGTTGGAGTATCATTTATCCAAGCCGTATTTTGATTAATTACTAATTTAATAGTAGTGCCTGTCTTCTGAACAGAAATTGTTTTGCTTGCTGAGTCGTAACTAACATTAAAACCCAATTTTTCGAATATCCCTTTAAATGGAACCAATACCGTGTTGTTCTTCATAATTGGTGAGTGCTTTTCTTGAATGGGATTTCCATACAAAATCACTCTAATTCCATTTTTCGCAAAAGCAGACTCTTTACTGACCATTGCAATAAAGAATATAACAAGGAAAAATGAGAACAGCACTTTTATTGATTTGCTCATATCTTACAATTCAGCTCCTTTGGTTTTTATTTCATCGAAGAATCTTAAGTGATATAGCCAACTCCCTAATATTCCAAATACTAGGCACAGGCACTCCGTCAACTTTGATATTAGTAAATTCCGACTTGTTTCTTCCGTCCTCATCTCCAGTCACTACTGATAAGAGCTTCCACTTCTGAAAACTTGATGATTGAATATTATAATCGGTATTGGATACTACTATTGTTGTCAACGGTTTATCAGCTGAACTACTACACCCAATATCACCACAAATAGCAGTACCATCAATTTTCAAACGGATTTTCTTATTATTATTGTACCATGCATAAAAAGTAACTTGAGAACCTGCCATGTAGGCATTAGCACTCTGAACTTGATTATAAGGCGCTTCAAATGAAGCATTAGTGGTACTACCATTAATTTGAATTGCAGGCTTCCACCCTTTCTCAGCATTACCTATACCCACAGAATCATCATACATTAATCCCATATCAGCAGAGTTAGCTCCAGCCATAAAACCAATATAGGTATAAGCATTCTCACCAGACTCTTTGACTACTTGTGATGGTGCAGCAATAGTTCCAGAAGTTGATATATTTAATTCCGAGTGATCAACGGGAATAAAGAACGCTTTCTTTTCATGATTAACATCTTCCTCGTAAAAATAATAACCATCTTCTGCAACACTTATATAATCATACACTTGCTCTGAAAATGATGCAGTAGCAAATCTTTTTAAACTTTTTATAAGCTTCTCTTTCTGAACCTCGCTAGCAGCCTCCGAGATAAATTGATCAACCACATTCTGTGAAATACCTATCTCATTTAGAATCTTAACACCATTTGCTGGATCATTAGCTACTTCTAAGAGATTTGCTGATTCTGCTCCTACAGATGAAGAAAATAACAACGAGCTCATAATTATTACTGACATTGCCGCATTTTTAAAGTTCATTTTTTTCTCCTTATAATTTAATTTTTTTAATAAAAATCCTTTTATTAAATCATCCTCTCATAAAAAGAAATATTTGTAATTAAAGAGTCCATACTATTCCATTTTTTCTATCTTGCAAACTTTTTTTTAAAATATAGATTTTACAAAGTTTTTAAACAACTATATCAATATATTGTAAAATACGACATTATACTTGCAGTTTTTCATAAGAAAGTTGTCTAAAGGAATGATGCTACAGAGAAAAATAACTTTTTTTATACTTATATGTATTCACAATACAAAAATATTCGATATTTTACGCCACATTTCGACGTTTATCAGTGTTTTATCAGTGACAATTGTTACCATTGTTCATATACAAGATCATTCGTGCATAGGGATGCATCATTATGATGGCAATGGGGGATGTAACATGAATAAAAGGAATAGGTTCAAGCGTGCAATCAGAGGGATGAAGGTACTGCCGCTTATGATGTCCATGATTCGTGAGGCTGCAGTGGATAACACCGCTCCTGTGATGTCTGTTGAGGTGACCACTGACAAAGAGGCCTATAATCCGGGGGATGAAGTTACCGTGCTGGTGCATTTAAAAGACTTCGCGCCAAATGACCGTGGCTACAGCTATCTTAACTTCATTATCCAATATGACAGCCAGGTATTTGATAACCTTGAATATACACAGGATTCGGTCTATGCGGAAGGAAATTATACGGCTGGAAGTGAGGTAGATGACCTGTTCCAGTTCAATTTCCAGAGTCCCGTGGATGGCAGTATCTATCTCGGTAAGAACACAAATATGCGCGGCATTGATATTCAGGTTGAAGCGCGCAGCGGGCAGCAGGCGATTCCGGCAGTAGATCAGACGCTGGTCACGTTCAAGCTGAGGGTCAAAGAACTTACGCTTGCCTCCTCCGCAACGATCAGCCTGGCCAATGAATTCACCAGAATCCGCACCTCTGAAGCCGCGAATAGCATCTATCTCTACTCGCCCGATGTCACTGCGAACGCCCCGGCAAGGATCGAAATTACCCAATCTCCGTCCGTCTCCGTCTTCTCTGCACTGGAGTCCGTTAACCGTCTGACGTAGCAGTGTACCCTGCAACTGCGGCAGCTTCATCCACATACATATCCCTTACATAATTGGCTGCCGTCTATAATTCTTGTACTTATGAAGCGTCCGGTTTCAAAAAGGAAGGCACCCTCCGCGAATGTATACACGGAGGGTGGATTTGAATCGCTGACCATCATGTCGATCCTTCGTCAGGAATATAAGGAGGATTGATAAATGTAATGCGGGTTCACCTATGAATCTCAGCCGCAGTCTGTCGGGTTCGGCCAACAAGCAGGGTCGTCACATGCTTGCGCGCGTCCGCTGTGAGCAGCAGCAGCTCCACCGGTCCGCCGGCCGGTTCACTGCGGATGAAGGTAACCCTGGCACCGTCCAGATCTTCATAGATTCCGGCAATGGTATAGCCCAGCCCGATGAGATTGTCGATTTCCTGCCGTTCCCGGTCGAACTCTGCAAATGCTGACATCTCAGACCACTCCTCCGCTGATTTCAGTCTGGGCCGGATGGGGAGCCTCGGCCTCGAAGCGCTTGCGGTGCAGGTATTTACCCTGTCCTGCGGCACCGACAAATACCTTGTCACGGATCACGAACTCTCCCCTGCTAAGCACAGAGACCGGCTCGCCCTTGACCATAAGCCCCTCGAACGGATTGTAGTCCACATTCATATGATGGGTCTCTGCCGACAGTGTCCGTTCCACTGCAGGATCGAAGATCACGATATCGGCATCGCTGCCCACGGCAATCGTACCCTTTTGCGGGAACAGGCCGAACAGCTTGGCGCTTGAGGTGGCGATGATATCCACGAATTTGTTGAGCGTGATCCGCCCCTTCTGCACCCCTTCGGAGTAGAGGACACTGAACCGGTCTTCGATGGTGGGTCCACCGTTCGGGATCTTCGAGAAATCTCCCCGTCCCAGCTCCTTCTGCCCCTTGAAGTTGAACGAGCACTGGTCAGAGCCGATGGTCTGCAGCGTCCCGCTCCAGAGGGCATCCCAGAGGACCTCCTGATTCCACTGCTCGCGCAGCGGAGGAGACCAGACATACTTGGCGCCTTCGAAGTCCGGCTTCGCCAGCGCCGACTGATCGAGCACCAGATACTGCGGGCAGGTCTCGCCGTAGACGCGCAGCCCTTTCTTGCGGGCTTCGGCAATCTTCCAGGCTGCCTCGGCGCAGGTAACATGCACCACATAGAGCTGTGAATCCGTCAGCCCGGTCAAATAAGCCGCCCGGCCCGTCGCCTCGCCCTCCAGTTCAGGGGGGCGGGTCAGCGCATGATAGAGCGGATCGGTGTTGCCTGCGGCAAGCGCCTGGTCCACCAGATACTCAATGACATCCCCGTTCTCGGCATGCACCATGACCAGCGCCCCTTCGCGCTTCGCCGCCTGAAGCGTCTTATACAACACCCCGTCGTCCGCCTGGAACGTGTTCTTGTAGGCCATGAACACCTTCAGCGAGGTGATGCCCTCCTGCTCGATAATCTGCGGCAGCTCGCTGAGCACCTTGTCATTCAGCTCTGACACCATCAGGTGGAAGCTGTAGTCGATGACCGCTTTATCCTGCGATTTGTGATGCCAGGTATCTACGGCCTGCTGAAGCGGCTGCCCCTTCGTGGTCAGGCAGAAGTCGATGACCGTGGTGGTTCCGCCGTAAGCAGCGGCAATCGTACCGGTCTCGAAGTCATCGGCGGTAACCGTACCGCCGAAGGGCATATCCAGATGGGTGTGGGGATCAATCCCTCCCGGAAAGACATAACAGCCGGAAGCATCAATGATCTCCGCTCCCGGCGCTTCCAGATTCAGGCCGATGCCGCTGATGATTCCATCCTCAATCAGGACATCCCCCGTATACGTATCTGCCGCTGTAACGATCATTCCGTGCTTGATGATCTTCTTCATCTTAACCCGCCTCCGCTTCCGAATAAGCACCGTTGACCCCGCTGATGATCCGGCTGCGCTGATTCCAGCTCATCGGGGCCGCTCCATTGTCCAGCGCAATCATATCAATGGCTCTGTCTGCCGGGCAGACAATCGAACACAGATTGCAGCCTACACAATCCTCCTCACGCACTTGCAGAATCGCCTTGCCCTCCGCATTCGTCAGCATATCGATGCATTGATGAGAGGCGTCTTCACAGGCAATATGGCATTTATTGCAGTTGATGCAGTTCTCCTCGTTGATCCGCGCAACGACTTGATAGTTAAGATCAAGATCGCCCCAGTTGGAATACTTGGGCACCGACTTGCCAATCAGCTCGGTTACCGAAGCCAGTCCCTTCTCGTCCAGGTAATGGTTCAGACCGTCGATCATCTCCTCCACAATCCTGAAGCCATGATGCATAACCGCTGTGCAGACCTGAATCCCTGTTGAGCCCATCAGCATGAATTCGACGACATCCTGCCAGGTGGAGATGCCGCCGATGCCGGAGATCGGCACGCCGACTTCACGGTCCCGGGCACATTCCGCCACCATGCTAAGGGCAATCGGCTTAACGGCAGGGCCGCAATAACCGCCGTGCGCCCCCTGGCCGCCGACATTCGGAATCGTATTCCAGCTGTGGATGTCCACCCCGGCCAGACTGTTGATTGTATTGATCAGGCTGATTGCATCCGCTCCGCCCTTGACGGCATGCCGGGCCACCACGGTAATGTCGGTGATGTTCGGCGTCAGCTTCACAATGACTGGTGTAGTCGCCACCTCCTTGACCCAGGCGGTCTGCGCCTGCACCAGATCAGGCTGCTGGCCCGAAGCCGCACCCATCCCGCGTTCAGCCATGCCGTGCGGACAGCCGAAGTTCAGCTCCAGCCCGTCTACGCCGATGGCCTCCACGCGCTTCACAATCTCATGCCACTTCTCCCGCTTCGGCTCCACCATCAGGGAAGCAATGATCGTATGGTGCGGGAATCTCCGCTTCGTTTCATAGATTTCCTTCAAGTTAACCTCCAGCGGACGGTCGGTAATCAGCTCAATGTTATTGAAGCCCGCTACACGCTGTCCGCCAAAATGAACGGCGGCGAACCGGGCCGAGGTGTTGATGACCGGCTCCCCGAGCGTCTTCCACACCGCGCCTCCCCAGCCTGCCTCGAACGCGCGCTGCACCTGATAGCCTGTATTGGTAGGCGGCGCAGAGGCCAGCCAGAACGGATTCGGTGACTTGATGCCTGCAAAATCAATGCTGAGATCTGCCATTGCCATTCCCTCCCCCTTCTATGAAATCCGTGTTATACGGCAGAGCCGATTACGCCGTCCTGACGGCCTGACCACTGCTTCACAATCGCATAGGCAGCATCCTTGCCCTGCTGCGCGGCAGAGACCACCATGGCCTCCCCCGTCCCTGCGCCAAAAACAATATCGCCGGCCGCATAAATCTGTGGATCAGAGGTACGGCCGGTCGCGGGATCAATCTCCACTACGCCCCGCTTATGCTTAAGCCCCAGCGCCTCAATGAGGTCAATCCGCCGTTTCTGGCCGATAGCCACCACTACGGCATCCACCGGGAGCAAGAATTCCGAGCCCGCCACCGGCACGGGAGAGGGGCGTCCATCCGGCCCGGCCTCACCAGTCAGCTCCATCCGCACACATTCCAGCGCCGCAACATTCCCCTCTCCATCCCCGACAATCCGCTTCGGCAGGGTCAGCCAGTTGAACTCCACACCCTCCTGCTTCGCGAATTCATATTCGAAATCATAAGCCGTCATCTCCCCGCGCGTCCGGCGGTAGATCATCTTCACGTTCACCGCGCCGAGCCGCACCGAGCAGGTGGCCGCATCAATGGCCGTATTGCCTGCACCAATGACAGCAACACGCCGTCCCATCAGCTCCAGGGCAGGAATCCCGGTCTTGGTGGTCTCCACCAGCTCGATTGCATCATAGACACCGGACAGCTTCTCGCCTTCAATCTCCAGCGGAGGCACATAACCCATTCCGGCCGCCAGCACAATCGCATCATATCCGGCCTTAAGCTCTTCTATGGAAATATCCACTCCCACCTTCATTCCTGTGCGGATCTCTACGCCCAGTCTCTCCACCTGCTCCACTTCCCAGAGCGAGATGTCCTGCGGCAGCCGGAAGGAGACAATCCCGTGGGTATCCAGGCCGCCGGCCAGCGGCTTCGCCTCATAGATCACCACCTGGAAGCCTTCGCGCGCCAGCTCTCTGGCCGCTGACAGACCTGCCGGTCCGCCGCCGATCACCGCTACTTTTTTGCCGTTAGGCTCACCTGCCCGGAAGAGCTGGAGCCCGCTGCGGATCGCCCAATCCGTGGCGTAACGCTGCAGCAGGCCAATCTCAATCGGCGCAGAAGTACCGTTTAACACACAGGCTCCCTCGCACAGCTCCTCCGTAGGACATACCCGTGCGCAGCTTGCGCCGACCGGATTGGCATCCATGATGGTCTGCGCCGATCCTCTGAGATTGTCCGTTGCGATTCTTTTAATGAAGGAAGGGATATTAATGCTGGTCGGACAGGCCTTGATACACGGCGCATCATAACAGTACAGACAGCGGTTGGATTCCTCGGTGGCCCCCTTGCGGGTAAGCCCCGGCTCTGCCTCGGCAAAATTACGCATGAACAGCTCAGGTGTCAATGTGGTAAACGGTGAAGATTGCTCCATCGGGTACCCCTCCTTCTGGCCAGAGTAGCTTCCACTCTCGCTTCGATTTATGTTATATAATATAACATTATTACGATGATTGCCTTAATGTTTTGCATACTTGTAAGAATTATTGTAGTAAAATAAACTTCAAGCCGATAAATTCGCTAATCACACTCTGACTTAAGTTAAGTTTCCTGACATATTATATTTAAACTATAGTCAATCCGTTTTTTCGTTACATTAGACAGATTGTCTAATTTCAAATGTCTATTTTTTACGTGTAAGAATAGCCTGAGAACGAAGTGAATGAGGGGGAAGCTTATGGACTGGGAACTTGTATTTACGATCCGCGACGCGCTGAAGCGGCCGCTGTTCGCTGAAGCTGAGCTGATCGGGGGAAGAAACGGCCTGAACCGGGCCATCCGCTGGGTGCATGTGCTGGAGAGTGCGAGCCTGGAGAGTCTGATTCATGGGGAAGAGATGATTCTGACCACCGGAATGAGCGCAAGCACGGATCTGGACGCCGCCCTGTCTTTCATGCAGAATCTGATTGATAAGAACGCCGCCTGCCTATGCATCGAGCTGGGAGCCTACTTCAGTGCCATTCCGCAGGAGATGATCGCCCTTTCGAACCTGCATGATTTTCCGCTGATCCAGTTCACCCGCACTGTACGGTTCGTCGACATTACACTCGATCTGCATTCCCTCATCATCAACCGCCACCACCGGATGCTGCAAGAGCTGGAGAGTATCTCCCGCGAATTCCACCGGCTGACCCTAACCTCCCAGGGAACCCTTAAGGTCCTGCAATTGTTATGTAAAAGCACCCGCACACAGATTCTCTATATGCAGCTGCAAGGCAAACCTCTCTTCTTCCCGGCCCTTGCGCCCGAGGAGCAGCGTCCGCTGCTTGGCTTCTTCGAGACCTTCAGCGAAGAGATGGAGGGAGCAGCGCCGGAGGCCGCCCCCTATATCCGGGAATACGGCCACAAGACCATCGCCGTGAAGCCCGTAGGAGCCTTGGACCAGACCTGGGCCTATATCCTGATGGTCTGTAATCACAAGCCGCAGGAATTCGACTGCCTGCTGCTCGATTCGGCCTCCTTATCCATCGCACAGGAGCTGCTGCGCACGCGGTACATGGAAGAACGGAAGCTGTTCTCGGAGAATCTGTGGGTGGATGAGCTGGTAGGGGGACGCACTCAGGACGACAACCGGCTCAAGGCACTGGTCGGCCCGGACTTCAACCTGGTCAATGAGCTGCCCTACCGGGTCTGCCTGATCGAGATCGAGAATCCCCGGGATGTCAAATGGAACAGCTCGGAGAATGACTGGGAATCCATCACCTTCCATCTCTCGCTCATCCTGCGCTCCATCTTCGAGAAGCACTCCCTCCGGCCGCTGATCACCTTGAAGAACAACCGGCTGACCGTCATTGCGCTGGATATCCAGTCCAAGCTGCCCGGCAAGCTGCGCCTGCAGCAGGCGCTTGATTCCCTGCAGCATATCCGTGCGGATGAGAAGCTGAAGGACCTGCAGCTCGTCATCGGAGTCAGCAAGTCCCACCGGGGCCTGAAGCATGCTCATGCCGGTTACCAGGAAGCCGTACAAGCGCTGTCCCTCTATTCCTGTTACCAGAAGCCGGTCCTCATGTATGAGGAGTTAGGCGTCTTCCAGCTGCTGCTGAGCCTGAATGACGGCAAGACTCTGGAGAATTTCATCCGCAGCTATATCGGCCCGCTGATTGACCACGATGAGGCAAAAGGCAGCGAGCTGCTGCTGACGCTGCGCGTCTACCTCGATCATGACGGGTCGAAGCAGATCGCCGCCCGCAGCCTCTTCATCGTCCGGCAATCCCTCTACTACCGGCTGGACAAAATCACCGAGCTGCTCGGAGAGGACTTCATGCTCCCGGAGAACCGGATCTCCATTCAGGTCGCTCTGCGCGCCTACCAGTTCCTGTACCCGGAGAAATTCACTCTGCCCAGCTCCCGTTCAGCACAGCTGTGAAGGTATCGATGATGAACTGCACATCCTCATCCGTCGAGGATAACGGCGGAGCGAAGGTGAGCACATTATTGAAGCCAGCCACCGTATCGCCGTTCTTGCCGATGATCAGCCCCTTGGCTTTGCAGTCGGCTATAATCCCCTTGACGATGCTTAGCTCGGCGGGCTGTTTGGTGGATTTATCCGCCACCAGCTCAATCCCAACGACCAGCCCGAAGCTGCGGATATCGCCAACCAGCTTATGCCCAAGCAGCCCGGCGAACCCGTCCGCCAGCATACGTCCCAGAATTCCGGCGCGCTCCACAAGCTGCTCCTGCTCCAGAATCTCCAGGTTGCGCAAGGCCAGTGCACAGGCAGCCGGATTACCGCCGAAGGTGTTCACATGACGGAAGTGCCCGTAGTCATCACTGTTATCCTTGAAGGCCTCATAGATCTCCTTGCGCACAGCGGTAGCGGATAACGGCAGATAGCCGCTCGTCAGCCCCTTCGCCATCGTGACAATATCGGGCTTGATTCCGAAATTGTGGTGACCGAACTTGCGGCCGGACCGCCCGAAGCCGCAGATCACCTCGTCGATAATCAGCAATACGCCATGGGTACGGCAGATCTCCTGCACCCGGTCCATATAGACCTGATGCGGGACGATCACGCCCCCGCCGGTAATGACCGGCTCCATAATCACCGCCGCTACAGAGGCTACACCTTCCCAGACGATCATATCCTCAATCGCCTGCGCACACTGGAGGTTGAAGGCCTCTTCGGTCATGCCGGGCGGACGGCGGTAGCTATCCGGCGGCGCCACATGCAGGAACCCGCCGCCCAGCGGCTCGTACTTGTACTTGCGCTGCGCCTGCCCGGTCGCCGCCAGGGCGCCAAGCGAGCTTCCGTGATAGCCCCGGTAGCGGGCAATGAATTTATGGCGGTCCGGCTGGCCGGTCTGCTGCTGGTACTGGCGGGCGATTTTGAAGGCTGCTTCGTTCGCTTCCGACCCGCTGTTGGAGAAGAAGATGACATACTCATCCTCCAGCCATTCATTCAGCTTCTCAGCCAGCGCGATGGCCGGCATATGGCTCTGCGTCAGCGGGAAATACGGCAGGCTCAGCAGTTGATTATACGCCGCCTCCGCCAGCTCCTTGCGCCCGTACCCCACATTCACACACCACAGGCCGGACATGCCGTCCAGGAATTTGTTGCCGTCGATATCGGTAACCCATGAGCCGCTTGCGGAAGCTGCAATCATCGGCGGATGCTGCTCACTGTAAGGGGTCATATTATGCCACAAATACCGCTGGTCCTTCTTAACCGCCAGCTCACTTTCTTTGCCCAGACTCTGCACGGCACACTCTCCTCCCTTGGGTTTCCTTCTTTTAGTAACGCGCGGTAATCATTTTCTTGCGGGTGTAGAACTCCACACCGTCACGCCCGTTCGCATGCAGGTCTCCATAGAATGATTTCTTGTATCCTGAGAAAGGGAAGAATGCCATCGGTGCCGGCACGCCCAGATTGACGCCCAGCATCCCCGCATCAATCTCCTCGCGGAATTCGCGGACCGCCCTGGCGCTGTCCGTATAGATACACGCTCCGTTGGCAAAGGGTGACTCATTAGTGACCGCTATCGCCTCCGCCAGATCCTTCACACGCACCACTGACAGCAGCGGCGCAAAAATCTCATCACGCCAGATCTTCATGCCCGGCCGCACATGATCGAAGATCGTCGGGCCCAGGAAATACCCGCTGCCCGCGGCCGCAGCATCCTTACGGCCATCCCTCACCAGCACCGCCTCCTCGGCAAGCCCAGCTTCAATGTAATCGATCGTCCGGTCTTTGTTCGCCTGCCGGATGACCGGGCCCAGGAACACCCCCTCCTCCTTGCCGTTCCCGATCTTCAATCCATCCGCAGCCTCCACGATCCGGCTCACCAGCTCATCGGCAATGGCCTCCTGCACCACCACTACTGCGCAGGCCATGCACCGTTCGCCGGCGGAGCCGAAGGCTGCGGATAGAATATTCTTCACCGCATGGTCCAGATCTGCATCCTTCAGCACAATCGAATGATTCTTCGCACCTGCCAGCGCCTGCACCCGCTTGCCGTGAGCAGTCCCTTGCTTATAGACATATTCCGCCACCGGCTGGGAGCCGACGAAGGAGACCGCCTTCACCTCCTTATGCGCCAGCAGGCCGTCAACCACCTCATGCGCCCCGTGTACCACATTCAGCACCCCCGGCGGGAAGCCCGCTTCTGCGAACAGCTCCGCCAGCCGGTTCACCAGCAGCGGGGTCCGCTCGGAGGGCTTCAGCACAAAGGTATTACCGCAGGCTACCGCCAGTGGGAACATCCAGCAGGGCACCATCATCGGGAAGTTGAACGGGGCGATGCCGCCCACAACTCCCAGGGGATAACGGAACATGCCGGACTCTACGCCTGTCGCGATATCCGGCAGCTGGCTGCCCATCATCAGCGTGGGAGCGCCGGCGGCGAATTCCACGCATTCGATGCCGCGCTGCACCTCGCCCAGCGCTTCCTCCAGGCTTTTGCCGTTCTCCAGCGTAATTAGCTCGGCCAGCTCCTTGCTGTGCTGCACCAGCAGCTGCTGGTACTGGAAGAAATAGCGGGCACGGCGCGGCACAGCGACTCTTTTCCACTCGGAATAGGCTCTGGAAGCTGCCCGCACGGCTGCATCCAGCTCCTCCCGGCTGGAGATCGGCACATAGGCAATCACCTCACCTGTCGCCGGGTTGAACACTTCCTCCTGCCGCCCGGATGAAGACTCCACCCAAGCTCCGTTCACATAGTTCATCACTTTACCGGCCTGCCCCGTGAGCAGTGTCATCGTCTGCACCTCTTTCCCTGTGTTCGTCCGCTACCCTAGAAGAGATGACCGCCTTACCAGGCGGCCATCTGCTTCAGCTATGAAGGAATTCTGTTACCTGTTATTTCGCAGCCATCTCTACAATCTCGTTCGTGTAGGCCTCCTCCACCTTGGAAGCCGTCTTAATGACTCCGAATTTCAGCGCGATATCGGCGGTCTGCTGGAAGGCGGCAGCATCCGTATAGCCCAGCTTGGAAGCATCGAAGCCCTCCGGCTGGATCAGCTTGGCAACCTCCGTCATCATCGTCAGCTGATGCTCCCGGGTCGTGCTGCCCGCTTCCGCCAGCTTCATCACACTGTCCACAGCCGCTTCGGGATCAGCAATCGCATCCGCCCAGCCCTTCAGAGAAGCGCGGACGAACTTGGCCGCCGTCTCCTTGTTGCCCTCCAGCCATTCCTTATTGGCGAACAGATTGTCTTCGAGCATCGCCACCCCTTCGTCATTCATGTCGATAACACTGAGGTCCTCTGCCTTAATGCCCGACTCCAGCACCACCTGATATTCGTTGTAGGTCATGGCCGAGGCTGCATCCAGCTCACCGCCCAGGAACTGGTCCATTGTGAAGCCCTGCTTGGTGAAGTTCAGATCCTTGCCTGAATCCAGCTTGTATTTATCAAAAAGCGCCAGAATCTCAAACTCATTGCCGCCCATCCAGTTGCCGACCTTCTTGCCCTTCAGCTCAGCAGGTGTAGTGATGCCCGCCTCCTTCTTGGAGACCAGCACCAGCCCGCTCTTCTGGAAAATCTGGGCGATCTGCACCAGCGGCATCTCCTGCTCCTGGCTGGTCAGCAGGCTCGCCACCCAGTCCACCCCGATATCGGCCGAGCCGCCGGCCACCTGCTGCTCAGGCACGATATCCGGCCCGCCCGGCAGAATCTCGACCTTCAGGCCCTCTGCCGCATAATACCCTTTGTCCTGCGCCAGGAAGTACCCTGCGAACTGGGCCTGCGGCACCCATTTGAGCTGCAGCTTCACGGTGACCGGCTCAGCCGCCGGTTCTGTGGTTGCCGCCGCTTCCGGCGAAGCTGCCGCCGCATTCCCCGCAGTCGCTTCTGCTGCGGAGGGACTGGCGTTGTTGTTGCCGCCGCAGCCCGCAAGCAGCGAGATCAGCATTAGAGCCGCCGCAAGCCATAATCCTCCACGAGTTTTGCCCTGTTTGCCCTTCATCATAGCAACTCCCCCTACCACTCAAGTTTTTTGTAAGACAGCCTGACACAGTATGATTGCGCTCTTGTTGCTCTATGCAGGAATTACACACTACGCGCGCCGGGAAGGGTGCCACTTGATAAATACCTTTTCCAAGCGCTCCACGACCAGGTAAAAGATTACTCCCGCAATCGCAGCAAGCACGATGCAGGCCCAGCCCAGCGGCATCTTCGCCACCTTGATGGAATTCGAGAGCAGATAACCCAGCCCACGCGAGGAGAAGAAGAACTCTCCGACAATGGCCCCGATCATGCTCGCTGTAGCATTGATCTTCAAGGCGGTGAATACATAAGGCAGACTGTTCTGAATCCGCAGATGGCGGAATACCGCCCGCTTGCCTGCCGCATAAGAATGCATCAGGTCCAGCGCCAGCGGGTCCACAGCTGCCATGCCCTTGTAGGCATTGATCGCCATAGCCGCCATCGTAGTCGCGGTCACAATCGCCGCCCGCGAGCCTATACCGTCTCCGAACCACAGGTTCATGATCGGGGCAAGCGCCACAATGGGCACTGCATTGAGTGCAGCTACCATCGTGAGACTGCCGCCGCCCCAGCGGGGCCAGGCTGTGGCAGCTAAGGCAATCAGGAAGCCGCAGCTGGAGCCGATCAGCATGCCAAGCACAGCTTCAGTGAGGGTATACCCGGTGTAAGAGAGCAGCAGACTGAGATTATCCCGCATCGCTTCAGCGATGGCGGAGGGCAAGGGGAGCTGATATTTCTTCAGATCGAAAATGCGGTGAAAGATCTGAAGCTCCCACAGCAGCAGGAACAAAGCTCCGGCAAGCAGCGGCAGTACGAACCCGGGATTCAGCCATTTCAGGAATTTCCATGGATCTCCGCCTTGCTCTGTATCTGGTGAAATGACGTTGTTAGATGATGTAAATTCGCGAATCGTATTGCTGTCCATTAGCGGCTGCCTCCTTGGGGACGGAATTCCGGCTGCCAAGGGGCTACCAGACGTTCCACCAGACTCATCAGCCAATAGCTGGCCATACCCAGCAGAGCACCGACCAGTACCGTGGACCAGAACATGTAGGTATGGGAGGGTCCATAATAGAGATTGCGGAGCATAATAACCCCGATCCCGCGCTGCGCACCCATCAGCTCAACCAGAATTGCGCCCGTTACAGCCAGCGTCGCTGCAATCTTCAGCCCGCTGAACAGCCCCGGCAGCGCTGCCGGGAAGCGCAGCTTCCAATATACAGCCCACGGCTTAGCGGCATAAGAGTGCATCAGCTCCAGGGCAGAAGGGTCCACACTCCGCAGACCGCGCAGCATATTCAGCGCCACCGGGAAAAAGGTGATATAGCCCGAGATGATGATCCTCGACATCTGCTCATCACGCACAATTCCGTATATGATCGGCGCCAGCCCCAGAATCGGAATCATCTGCGAAGCAACGGCATACGGGAAGGCAAGCTGCTCTATCGTCCGGGAGAGACTCATCAGCACGGCCAGCAGCACCCCGGAGAGCGCTCCGATCAGGAAGCCTACCCCGGCATTGCCGAAGGTGGCTCCCCCTTCCCGGAGAAGGGTGCCGCTGTACTGCCATAGAGTGAGCGCCACCTCGTGGACATAAGGCAGCTTGGACTGGGCCAGCGGCGTCTTCGCCACATGCAGCAGCCACCAGGAGACCGCCTCCCACAGCACCAGCAGCCCGCAGATCCAGACAAGCAGCGGCAGTACGCGGCTCCGCATTAACGCACGGTTCAGCTTCATAGCTACACCCCTTCGAAGCTGTCGCGGATACGGGCAATCAGCTCGAAGAACTCCGGACTGTTCCTCATGTCCGCCGTTCGCGGACGGGGCAGCGGAATATCGACAACCGCCGAGAGTCTGCCCGGATGCGGAGACAGGACGAACACGCGGTCCGACAGGAAGATCGATTCGGGAATGCTATGGGTAACGAATACAATTGTGCTCTGTACCTTACTCCAGACGGAGAGCAGCTCTTCATTCAGCCGCTCGCGCGTGAATTCATCCAGCGCCGAGAACGGTTCATCCATGAGCAGAATTTCCGGCTCCATGGAGAGTGCCCGGGCAATGGCTACGCGCTGCTGCATCCCCCCGCTGAGCTGCCAGGGATACTTGTCAGCGAACCCCTGCAGGCCCACAAGATCAAGCAGTTCCAGCGCCTTGTCTTCACGGACGGATTTCTTGACGCCCATCAGCTCCAGCGGCAGCGTAATATTATGCTTGACCTTCCGCCAGTCATACAGCACCGGACTCTGGAACACAATACCGTATTTCCGGGCCAGCCGGGCCTCCTTGGCGCTTCTGCCTGCCACCATGATATTTCCTGCCGTTGGTGTGATAAGATCTGCCATCAGCCTCAGCAGCGTAGTCTTTCCGCAACCGGAAGGGCCCAGCAGGGAGACGAACTCCCCCTTGGCAATATCAAGACTTACCTGATGCAGGGCCAGCACGTCTGCCGTCTCCGTCTGGTAACGCATTTCGACATGCTCCAGCTGTATTTCAGGAATTGTTGCTGCTACTAGTGACATCTCCAGTCCCCCTCCATCCATGAATCTATTCAATGTTAACTAACGTAACATATTATTCGCAATTTCAGTATTTTTTCTGTCTTCATGTAGTATTAATTAACATGTTACACGTTGCCCGCGAATCCCACATTAGACAAAGCGTAACATTGAGGCTGTGAAATTCCGTCACTTTGTCTAAGGGGCCGCTTACAGTGTAAATAATAGAACAGATTGCCGATAAAAATAGTAAGTAACTATAAGTGGAAACGGCTTTGCCGTCCTCACAGGAAAGGTACCGTTCTTACATGAAACAGAGGGATACGTGTTCGCGTGAAACATATACATTTGGATCACGGGCCCGCACCAGCACAATGTGATCGGTTTTTCGATTACATTTAGTTCACGCGCCCACGCCGCGCCGAATGTGATCGGTTTTTCGATTACATTTGGACCACGTGCCCACGTCGCGCCGAATGTGATCGGTTTTTCGATTACATTTGGACCACGTGCCCACGCCGCGCCGAATGTGATCGGTTTTTCGATTACATTTGGTTCACGCGCCCACGCCGCGCCGAATGTGATCGGTTTTTCGATTACATTTAGTTCACGCGCCCACGCCGCGCCGAATGTGATCGGTTTTTCGATTACATTTGGTTCACGCGCCCACGCCGCGCCGAATGTGATCGGTTTTTCGATTACATTTGGACCACGTGCCCACGCCGCGCCGAATGTGATCGGTTTTTCGATTACATTTAGTTCACGCGCCCACGCCGCGCCGAATGTGATCGGTTTTTCGATTACATTTAGTTCACGCGCCCACGCCGCGCCGAATGTGATCGGTTTTTCGATTACATTTGGTTCACGCGCCCACGCCGCGCCGAATGTAATCGGTTTTTCGATTACATTTGGACCACGTGCCCACGCCGCGCCGAATGTGATCGGTTTTTCGATTACATTTGGTTCACGCGCCCACGCCGCGCCGAATGTGATCGGTTTTTCGATTACATTTAGTTCACGCGCCCACGTCGCGCCGAATGTGATCGGTTTTTCGATTACATTCGGCCTGCGGGCCTTGCACCAGCACAATGTGTTCGGTTTTTCGCATACATTCTATGTTTCTCGCTTCTCTCCCACAGCCGCACCAGCCCGAGCCCTGGGATGTATCCCCTTGATTCGGATGTGTGCTATCCTTTACTTACATTTCATTTTGTGTCCAGGAGACTATTCCCTATGTCCTATGCTCATCCTAACCCATGGAGGCACTCCCCATGGCATCTATGATTTCCAACTACATTATTATCGTTTCGATCTCCGGTGTGCTGAACGCCTTGCTCGCCCTGTTTGCTTTTTACAGGAAGACTGACTTCTCGGGTCTGCGCGCATTCATCGTCAGCTCCGCCGCCTCGGCGGTATACACATTCGCCTTCGCACTTGAGCTCTCAGGGAACTCGATGGATCAGATTAAGTTCTGGATCAAGCTGGAGTATCTCGGAATGCCGTACATTGCGCCCTCCAGTCTGCTGATGATCATGCATTTCGTGGGCTTAGAGAAGCTGGTCTCCAAAAAACTGCTGGTCCTCCTCTACTCCGTCCCCGTGATCTCCACGGTGCTTGTGTGGACCAACGACTCCCATCACCTGTTCTATAAGTCTATCTACTTCCGGGGAGACGCACCTACACCGCTGGT
Source organism: Paenibacillus sp. FSL R7-0204 (assembly GCF_038002225.1). Classification (NCBI taxonomy): domain Bacteria; kingdom Bacillati; phylum Bacillota; class Bacilli; order Caryophanales; family Paenibacillaceae; genus Paenibacillus; species Paenibacillus sp. FSL R7-0204. The sequence continues at coordinate 635,995 of NZ_JBBOCA010000001.1, read as the reverse complement.
GGATATCGTCATGGGACCTTGGTATATCGTGCAGGGCAGTCTGACCTTCGGCTGTATGCTGGCCGGTATGTGCCTGATCTTCTGGCGCTGGGGGCGGATGCGGCGGGCTTATCTGCGGCAGATGCTGATTATTTTTGTCGGACAATTCCTGCCTGCACTGGGGGCCTTCCTCTATCTGATGGACCTGACTCCGTATGGAACAGACCCTGTTCCCGTAGTGATGAGCGTAACCTCGTCCCTGTATATATGGGCCATTCTGTCCAGAGGGATGCTGACCGCCGCGCCGATTGCCCGCGAGAATCTGTTCGAGAGCATGCGCGACGGCGTACTGGTCACGGACCTCTCCGACAAGCTGGTGGACTATAACCGGGCCGCTGCAGAGATGCTTGAGGATCTGGATGCCGCCGCCATCGGCCGGCCGCTGGCCCAGCTCTTCCTGCCTGCCGGCAAGGACGCTGTCGATTATGTAATGAACTCCAATCCGCAGATCAGCGAAGAGCAGGAGCTGGTATGGCATTCCGGCGGAGAAGTCCGCTATTATCAGGTCCGTTCCTCCCCGGTGCAGAAGCATGACGGCCATCTGGCCGGGCGGATGATCATGCTGATCGATGTTACCGAACGCACCCTGCTCCAGGAAAAGCTGCTGCAGCTCGCCACCATCGACAGCCTGACCGGCATCTACAACCGGACCCGCTTCATGGAGCTGAGCCGGCAGCGGCTGAAGGAGGCTGCGGACTCCGCCGCCCCCTTCTCGGTCATCCTGCTGGATATTGATTTCTTCAAGAGCATTAACGACCGCTACGGGCATCAGCACGGGGATATGGCCTTGCAGCATGTAGTAAGCGTATGCCGTCAGCATGTCCGGGAGAGCGATGTCTTCGGACGGTACGGAGGCGAGGAATTCGTCTTAAGCCTGCCGGGAGCCCCCTTGAAGGAAGCGGCCCTGATCTCTGAGCGCATCCGCAGGGACATCGAGCACAGCACCTTCTCCACCTTCACAGGAACAATTAAAATCACAGCCAGCTTCGGCGTGACTGAAGCCTTCCGCCGTTCGATCTCACTGGAGGAGCTGCTCTCAGAAGCAGATCATGCCCTGTACTCCTCCAAGCGGAACGGCCGCAATAGCGTTCATCTGTATGGCGTCTCCTCCATCACCCGCTTCAAGCCCATGTGATGGAGGGAAGCCCTCTTTTCCTGCCCCGCGCGGCACCTCCTGCTTTCCCTCAGCATAAGAATAAATGGCACCCGCCGGGTATATCCGCCTGCTCTTTTGGTGATACCAGCTTCCATAGCCCCTTTTTCTCCAGTTCTTTCCTGTCCCTGCACTGATTTCCGTCATTCCTGTTCTCCTGTTGTTTGCATAGGCGGGTTTTCAGTTTAATAAGAGTTAGCCGATCCGTTCGGCAGAATTCAGGTTCATGCGACATGGAGGGGGTTCTATGATCAAGATCGGGCTGACCGGCTTCGGAGACCATGAGGAGCTGTACGGCAAAATCAAACCTGCCGACCGCCTGCCCGCCTACAGCGCCCATTTTCCCATTGTGGAAATTGACAGTTCCTTCTACGCGGTTCAGCCGGTCCGAAATTACGAGAAATGGGTCAACCAGACGCCGGAGGCGTTCCAGTTCATTGTGAAGGCTTATCAGGGTATGACCGGACATCTGCGGGGGGAAAAGAATTACTACGATACGCCGGAGGAGATGTACCTGGCCTTCCATACCTCTATCGCTCCTGTCCGCTCAGCGGGCAAGCTGGCGATGGCCCTGTTTCAATTCCCGCCCTGGTTCGACTGCACCAAAGACAACGTGGATTTCCTGCGTGAGGCGAAAGAGCGGCTGCTGGATGTGCCCGCTGCCATCGAATTCCGTAATGATTCCTGGTACAGCCCTGAGATGCGTGAGCGGACCCTCCGGTTCCTTGCGCAGGAAGGCTGGATTCATACGATAGCCGACGAGCCGCAGGCAGGTTCCGGCTCCATCCCGATTGTGCCTGTCGCCACCCGGCCGGACCTCACCTACGTACGGCTGCACGGGCGCAACACCGCAGGCTGGAACCAGAGCAGTCACCCGGACTGGCGCAAGCTTCGCTATCTGTACCGTTACAGCACCGAAGATTTAACGCAGTGGCGGGACCGGCTGCTGGAGCTTGAACAGACCTGTAAGAATATCTACGTGGTATTTAATAATAATTCCGCCGGGGATGCCACTCCTAATGCCCAAGAGCTGCAATCGCTGCTTGGGATCGACGGCGGGCTGGCCCCGCGCCAGCTGGACTTATTCACCTGATGTACAGAGGTCTACATATATCTCTTCTACTCCTTGCTGAAGTGCCAGTATTATCAATATCTCCAGATCAGGGTAACTGTCGGAGTCGTCTTACACATGTAAAGGAGGTCTACCTATATGAAGAGAAATCATACTATGATGCAATTTTTTGAATGGCATGTCGCGGCGGACGGAGAACACTGGAAACGCCTTGCCCAGATGGCCCCGGAACTGAAGGCGGCGGGCATTGATTCGGTATGGGTTCCCCCTGTTACCAAGGCCGTCTCGCCCGAAGATACCGGTTATGGAGTCTACGATCTGTATGACCTCGGTGAATTCGATCAAAAGGGTGATGTGCGCACGAAGTATGGAACCAAGCAGGAGTTAATCGACGCGATTGCCGAGTGCCTGAAGAACGGCATTGCGGTCTACGTGGATCTGGTCATGAATCATAAAGCCGGAGCGGATGAGACCGAGGTCTTCGAGGTTATTGAGGTGGACCCGAACGACCGCAACAAGGATATCTCCGAGCCGTTCGAGATTGAAGGCTGGACCAAATTCGATTTCCCGGGACGCGGCGAGGAATACTCCAGCTTCAAGTGGAATCACATCCACTTCAACGGAACCGATTTCGATGCCAAGGAAGGCCGCAACGGCGTCTTCCGGATTGACGGCACGAGTAAAGGCTGGAATCAGAATGTGGATGACGAATTCGGCAACTACGACTATCTGATGTTCGCCAACATCGATTACCTCAATGAAGATGTGAAGAATGAGATGCTGAACTGGGGCAAGTGGCTGGTTGACACCCTGCAATGCAGCGGGTACCGCCTGGATGCGATCAAGCATATCAACCATGAGTTCATCAAGGAATTCGCCATGGAGATGAAAAAGAAGCGCGGCGAGGACTTCTACATCGTCGGTGAATTCTGGAACTCCAATCTGGAGGCCTGCCGCGAATTCCTGAACACTGTAGATTACCAGATCGATCTGTTCGATGTCTCTCTTCATTACAAGCTGTACTCCGCCGCACTGGCAGGCCGGGACTTCGACCTGACGCATATCTTCGATGATACGCTGGTCCAGACACATCCCGCGAATGCTGTCACCTTCGTCGACAATCATGATTCCCAGCCTCATGAGGCGCTGGAATCCTGGGTGGGCGACTGGTTCAAGCAAAGCGCCTACGCCCTGATTCTGCTGCGGCGCGACGGATATCCCGTGGTCTTCTACGGGGATTATTACGGCATCGGCGGTCCTGCCCCGATGGAAGGCAAGAAGGACGCCATCGACCCTCTGCTCTGCGCCCGCTACACCAAGGCCTACGGGGAGCAGGACGATTACTTCGACCATCCGAACACCATCGGCTGGGTCCGCCGCGGCGTTCAGGAGATCGAAGGCTCCGGCTGCGCTGTAGTCATCTCCAACGGAGACAATGGAGAGAAGCGGATGTTCGTGGGCGAAGCGCGCAGCGGAGAGGTATGGGAGGATTTCACCCATAACCGCGGCGAGTCCGTCACCATCGGCGAAGACGGCTGGGCCGTATTCCCGGTGAACGGCGGCAGCGTCTCCGTCTGGGCGCTGCCCGAGCCGAAGCCGGCCGATGCATGCGCGGAGGAGTGAGCTTGTAAAGATGATGAATGCCGTCCCTGTTGTTAGGGGGACGGCATTGTTTTATAGGTGAGAAGCTACTCGGGTAGTGAATTCAAGTGCAGTAGTGTTCCTCATTTCATTCGCAGGCTCACTTTTGTTCTTTAAATCAAGTAACCACCTCAAGTACACTCATTTTACTTTTAGTACTCCAACACATCTATTCCTCTGCGACTTCACTGCCTTCGCAAACCCCTCCCATTTTATCCACATATTATCCACAAAAGAAATATATTACTCTCTATAAACCTAAACAATTCACTCATTTCCTCATCTGGTACTCATCCGACCCATTTTCAGAACCACCTATGAATTTATCCCTTTCATTTACTCATCCGGCCCACTTTCGGCTCCACCAACGGGATTTATCCCTTTAATTTACTCATCCGGCTCATTTTCAGCCCCACCAATGGGATTTATCCCTCTCATTTACTCATCCGGCCCACTTTCAGCACGGGATTCACATTAGCAGAGGAGTCATATGGGTGAGCTGGAGCCACCGGTGTAAAAGCAAATTTGTCCTGCGTGCGATTCTGCTGAAGAAAGATTTATCCACGATGTTATCAACAGTTTATCCACAACGCTGAACATGTGATGAACGCCCACAGAATTCCTATTGTAAACAAAGCGAAATAGGCGAATCCACGCCGCAAGGGCTATGAATTCGCCTATTTATGCTGAGCAAGACATAGCTTGCAATTAGCATTTGCATTTACTGGTTAGCAGCTTGCGGTTAGCGGCTTGTGGTTGTGTTGTCCTCTCCAGCCCAGACGCCTGTGTCATTGTTCAGAATACGTTCGATAGGATATACCTTCCATACCGCTGTTACTACAGCCGAACACAAGACTGCTTTGAGCAGGTCGCCCGGAAGAAACGGCCACATGCCTGCCGTCAGTGCCTTGCCGAGTGAATCCATGCCTGTAGAATGGGCCAGCCACCCCACACCGCCCGGATAAACTAACAGTGCCCCGAAGATAAAGTTAGCGGCCAGCAGCTTCATGAAGGTGTATTTGTCCTGCTTAATACGTTCGGCGAAAAAGCCGATCAGCCAGGCCACGAACGGCCAGGAGAAGATATATCCTGCGGTAGGGCCAACCAGGACCGCCAATCCTCCGCTTCCGCCCATCACCTGGAATCCGGCAGCGGCGAGTCCGATCACGATCAGTACAGCAAGCGCCCCGTAACGGGCCCCAAGGATCGAACCAGCAAGCATTACCGCGAGGGTCTGCATGGTGATGGGTACCGTGGAGAAGGGCAGCGAGATTTTCAAATAACTCAGAGCTATCATGACAGCGGCAAATAAAGCACTGAATATCAGGCCGCGGGTGGTCCATTTCTTCATGGCCGGGAGGTTCCCCCTTTTTAAAAATATAGAATTTATATGTATCACGCTACAAATTATCCTTCTATTTCTCGCCAAAACGGTACCGTCCTTTAAAAGGACGGCAAAGCCGTTTCCACTTGGGATCACTATAACATCACCCTCCAGATACAGCAATCCTGAAATCTTTGTTATAATGGGTAGCAATTGTTGACTAGAGCTGGACGGAAAGCAGGCATGAGGATGATCAGGGCGCATAATATAAGCTTGTCCGTGCGGGAGGGGCAGCATCGCCGTACGGTACTGCAAGCGATTAACATTCATATAGAGCCTGGAGAATGGGTAGCGATAACGGGAGCCAACGGCTGCGGCAAAACCTCGCTCATCCGCTCCTTCAACGGACTGAACACCCCCTCCGGCGGCAGTCTGTCCGTGGCTGGACTGGACCTGCGCCTGCCGGAGAACCGGACGGCTGTGAAGCAACGTGTGCAGCTTGTATTTCAGAATCCCGAAGCACAGACGGTGGGCTCCACCCCCTTCGAGGATATCGCCTTCGGGCTGGAGAACCGGGGACTGGAACGGGAGCGGATGATTGCACGAATCCATGAGATTCTACAGCAGATAGGACTAAGCCATAAAGCGCAGGCAGAGGTATCTACGCTATCCGGCGGAGAGCGCCAACGTCTGGCGATAGGCTGCTGCCTGGCACTGGAAGCCGAAATGATTATCTTTGATGAGGCTACCTCGATGCTGGACCCTGAGGGGAGATCAGATATTATGGAGCTGGCTCAGGGGCTATGGCAGGCGGGCACTACCGTCCTTTGGGTCACGCAGCGGATGGAAGAGCTGGCCGCAAGCCCGCGCATCGCGGTGCTGGGCAAGGGGCAATTGCTCTATGACGGCAGCCCGCGCAGCCTGTTCTATACCTCGGAGCTGCCGGAGACCCTCGGCTGGCTTCCTTCTCCGGCCGTCCGGGTCGGGAAGCTGCTGCAGAAGCAGGGCTGGCCGCTTCACCTGCTGCCGCTGACCGGACAGGATCTGGAGGAGCTGCTATGAGAATTCATACGGAGCAACTCTCCTTCTGCTATGAAGGCAGTAAGCCAGCCGTTCAGGATATCTCTCTGGATATCCCTACAGGTACACTGACCGTCCTCTGCGGGGTGAACGGGAGCGGCAAGTCTACGCTGCTCCGTCTGCTCGCGGGTCTTGCACAGCCTTCCTCCGGGCAGATTCTTTACGATGACGGGAAGAAGACGGGCAACACGACCGTCGAAGCGGTATCCATGGTATTCCAGCAGCCGGAGACGCAGCTGTTCGCGGGTACAGTGCATAAGGATATTGAATACGGCCTGATAGAGCGCAGGGTGTCCAAGGAGAAGCGGACGGAGATCATCACCAGAGCCCTGGCGAAGACCGGGCTGGCTTACGATGAATTCGCCGGGCGCTCCCCCTTTCTGCTTAGCGGGGGCGAGAAACGGCGCGTATGTATTGCGGGCGCCCTGGCCGTACAGCCCGGGCTCCTGATTCTGGATGAGCCGACCGCAGGGCTGGACCCCCAGGCAGCGCAGGCACTGCTCGAAATGGTACAGCAGCTGCGCAGTAGCGGCCTGACCCTGATCATCGGCACCCATGATCTGGACAGTTTCCTGCCGGTTGCCGACAAGGTCATCGTGATGAAGCAGGGTGCTATCCATTATGATGGTCCTGCTCCGGCATTGACTGCCGATCCCAGCCTGCTGGTATACGCCGGACTCACGTCTCCCGTCTATGCTTCTATGGGACGCAGAGCGGTGCAGTATGGCCTGCTGGAAGCAGTCCCGGATAGTCTGGAGGAGCTGCTGACCGCACTGGAAAAGCACCCGCTGCCTATGCCGCAGACGGACAGCCAGCCGGTAGACTCTGGCGGTTCTGTCCGCAGCGGCGCCATACCACCCAGCAGCCAGAATACCAAAACCAGCGAACACCGCGCGCAATACAGTGCAGAAGATAAACGGCACCGGGGGAATCCTCCTCAACCTGCCGGGGCGCAGACGGACCAGTCAATAATCAGGCCTGGCAATCCAAGACAAGCACAGAACACCCCTCGCAGGCCCGGCTGGCAAGGACTCGATCCCCGGGCCAAATGGCTGGGGATGATTCTCGGCTCGCTGGTCCTGCTAGGGATGAACACTCTGCTCCCGCTGCTGCTTACTGCCGGTCTGCTGGCCGGGCTCGCAGCTTCAGCTCACATCTCCTGGCGCCGGGCGTTCCGCTTTTTCCGCCCGTTCCTGCTGATGTTCCTGTTCCTCTGGCTCCTGTCCGGGCTTAGCTGGAGCTCTCCCGACTTCGCATTCGGGCCGCTTAGCTTCAGCTATGAAGGACTCGTGCGCGGGGGAATCAACGCGCTGCGCTTCCTGCTGTTAATTGCCCTGGGCTTCCTGTTCACCGAGACGACCACCGGTGCCCCCTTGCGCGAGGGTCTGGAATGGGGCATCTCTCCGCTGCGGGCCCTGGGCATCCGCACCCGTAACTGGTCGCTTGCCGTATCCGTGACCCTGCAGTTCGTGCCATGGATTCTCGGCAAGCTGGCCCAGCTGCAGCTTGCGCTGGTCTCACGCGGAAGGCGCGCCCGCGGGGTGACCAGCTGGTCTCCAAAGCAGATCGCCCTAATTATCGTGCCTCTGCTGATTCTTGTCTTAGGCATGGGTGACGAGCTGGCAACAGCCGTAGAATCGCGGGGGTATGATCCCGCCAAGCAGCGGACCCCCGTCTATCACCTCCGCTGGAGCAGGCGTGACACGCTGGCATCGCTAGGTATCCTGACGGTCGCAGCTATACTATGGTGGGTAGCGCGTATTAGCTGAGCGGGTACGGGTCGATTCAGCGAACAAAATCACCATAGCGGATGGATAGTGTAAGAACTTCTACGGCTGCGCAGCTAGTACAGTTCTCCCCACCTTACCTATCCGCCCACTTGTGGGGCATCCGGTGAAATCAGGGGCACTTTTGCCCCTGATTTTTGCTCACCTTGGGCCTAATTCGGTCCGCGCGCCTGCGCGGCAGCACATTGTATGCTGTTTTCGGCATACATTCGGCCTGTGCGCCTGCATGCCAGTAAATTGTATGTTGTTTTTGGCATACATTTGACTCGCGCACCCTCTAACTGCCCATTGTATGCTGTTTTTCGCATACAATCTTGGCACACCATTTACTCATTCAGCCTGCTTCCGAGCACTTCCCCTTTTTTGCAGCTACAGCAGCTTTATTTACTTCAATGTACTCGCAAGGACCGAGATATCACCGGAGGAATAATCCAGGAAATACGCTGTTTTCGACTTCGCATTAGCGTACAGAAATTTGGTGGTGCCATTCTTCGGCCATTCCTGATTCTTCACCAGCACCGCACCTCCCTGAGAGAATAGGGACCATGAGCGCCCCTGCAGATCCCCCACAAATACCTGGCCGCTAATAGCCTCCGTAACCCACCCGGAAATGTCGCCTTCCTCTTTGAAGACTTGTTTGACAGAAGCTGTTTCTTTGCCGGTAGCTTTACTGAATAACAGGAAGACCTTCTGAGCCTCATCGGCTGCAGGACGGCTGACATTCCCCGGCACGGGCTGATAGGTGTAAGAAGTAAATGCTGCATAGGAGTTACCGCTGGATTGAATGGAGAAGTCCGTATCGAAGTCCTTGATTACCGTCTCATTTCTTGAATACAAATTAACCAGCTTCACCAGATAGTCCGTGCTCATAATCCCTTGTGCCTGATACTTAACCGCCAAATACGGGTATCCCTGAAAATCCCAATCCATTACGGATACATTCTCATATCCCTTGTCATCGAACTTGGCATTGTAAGTTACATTCGGCTTCACCCAGGGATACTGATAGAGGCTGAAGGCATTTCCCGCCTGGACCATGATCCGTTCATTGGTTTTGCCGGTTGGAGCTACCCATTTCACTTTATCCCCTGCCGTTTTAAGCGGAATATCCCTTTGGCTGAGGAGACTTCCATTAGAAGAGAATACGGATTTCGATATTTTAGTGCCCTTGCCTTGTTTAAGCAGCACAATTTTCGGGGGACTGCTCATCACCTGTAAGTCCAGGATACGGCTGGAGTCCTCTGATATCGTAATTGCAGTGTTTGTATGTAAGTCAACGATATCTGCTTTATTATTCACATGATCCACAAGTGCCACTGCATTTCCGCTAATCCATACCACATCGGTCTGCTCATTAAGCGGCTGCTCTTTGGGACTGGCATTCGCCGGACCGGCGGAAATCAGCAGGCCCATAATCAACGCGGAAATAACCAATACCTTCTTGAACATAGAGTAATCCTCCTGTTACGCGATTTTGAATCCTTGTTTATGACGCCCGAGTATATAAAAAGTTGCAGAAAATCAAATATTTTCTGCAACTCCTTATCGCCGTATCCGGCCTTCCTTCTACTACAAGGCTTATTCGCCAATCACCAGCAGGCTATTGATCTCGTCCCTTCTCCTCCGGATGCCTGGAGACCAGCCTCACCAGATCCAGGGTCAACAGAGGGAGAGTCACAGCAGCGGGATAGGCCAGATAACGCGGCTCCCACACCGGGTTGAACTTCTCCTTATACCGGCGTAGACCGGAGAAGCCGTACCAGTGGCCGCCGCGTTCAAAAACAAGCCGGGCAAGCTTCTCCTCCCGCAGCGCTCCAAAACGGCCCCCGACATTGGACAGCGGGGCAGACCCGAGATTGAAGCTTCTGTATCCGCGGGCTTTCGCCCATTCCAGCAGGCACAGGAACAGGTAATCCATAGTCCCGTTCGGGGTATCCTTGTGATGGCGCATCAGATCCACCGAGACCGTCTTCTGTCCGTCATAGCCAGGAGCCATGGAGGCAAAAGCCAGCAGATGGCCCTCCGGTCCGCGCAGCAGCGCCAGCGGTGCGAGCTGGAGGTACGGCTCGCTGAACCAGCCCAGCGAGTAGCCTTTTTCCATTCGCCCGGCCAGCCATTCCTCTGACAACAGGCGAAGCTCCTGCAGCAGCTCCTTCGAATGCTGCGCCTCTGTGATCTCGAAACGGTAGCCCTCGCGCTCGAACCGCCCCTTCACATTACGCAGGCTGGCGTTCCGCGAACCGCTAATACCAAAGTCCGCCAGCGGGACCAGCGCCTCTTCCCCCAGCTTGAAGAACCGGTAGCCCTGCTCATGATAGAGCGGAAGATGCGCCGGGGTTGTCTGATAAAAGACTACAGATAGGCCATATAAGTCCGCAGCCTGCCTGAACTCACTGATTCCATTGTTAAGCAGATCCATCGGCCCCAACGGGTCACCCAGCACCACCAGCTTGTCCCGGACTCTGGCGAAGGCGAACAGCACCCGGCCTTCCTGGGCCCAATAGAAGCTTTTGTCGCCAAGGAACAGCATGTGGCTCAAGGCATTGCCCCAGCCTTCTGAGAGAAAGCGCTCCAGCCGCGCCATACCCTTATCCGCGAGAAGCGTATCTGCCTTGTGCTGCGGCCTGAGGGCTACAAGCATAGTCAGCAGCAGCCAGGAGAAGATCAGTCCGCCGGCCGCCGTAACGGCCACATTACTGTGCTGCCGCAGCCATTCCGGCTGGATGCCGGGCGGGAGATGCTTCAGGAAGCCGTGATGGGTATAACTCGCCAGCCCGTAATAGCTGAGGGCTACAGCCGAAGTCAGGAGCAGCCACCATAAGGTGCTTTTGGCGCTAAACGGAACGCTGACCCGGTAGAACCGGCTTCGTGAGATCCAGAGAATCATCGCCACCACCAGCAGGAACAGGGCCTCCTCGTAATCGAACCCCTTCGTGAATGCAAAGACCGCCCCGCCCAATAGGAGCAGGCTCGTCCAGACATAAGCCCTACGGACACGCAGGGAGATTCCCCGCGACAGCAGAATCAGCATAAAACCAATCAGCACGGACAGATGGTGCGAGATCCGCATCATGGGCAGCGACAGCAGTTCCTCTGTCACCTTCAGCCTGTAGAGCAGCTCAGGCGTAGCTGCGGACAGCAGCAGAAGCAGACCGCTGGCCAAGACCAGCTTGCCGAGTGCCCATACGCCCAGATCGCTGAGGAAGGTATATTGGCCGGGCCAGCCCCATATTTTCTGCCAGACCGTCAGGGGGGCTTCAACTCTGTCGCCGCTGCGTTCAGCGCCCTTCGTACCCGGCAGCCCGAACTCCAGCGCAGCCAGCACCAGCCCGATCAGCCAGGGGATAATGTAATAGAATAATCTGTAGATGACCAGGACTGCCATAGCGTGGTCGCTCTTGATACCCAGCTGTGTAAGTCCAAGCAGCGCAATCAGATCGAACGCGCCGATGCCGCCGGGAGCCATACTTAGAATTCCCGCTATTGCAGCCACAACATAGATACTGAAGACGGTGAGAAACGGAGCGCTTCCGAGCATCTCACCGGCAATGAACCAGAAGGTCAGCCCGGCGAACACCCACTCCAGGAAGGACGCACCCACAGAAGCAACCACGGTAAGCCAGGCGGTTCTCCCCTCACCCCGGTTGACCCATTTGGCGAAGAGCGCAGAGCGCTGGAGGAGTACAAAGAACGGCAGATACAGCGCTATCCCCCAGACTGCAAAACCCAGCCAGCGATGCGCCTCCAACAGCCGGTCCGCCGGCAGAAGTCCGGTTATCGTCCCCCACCCGAGCAGCGACAGCCCCGTAATCATCAGTGGTGACAGAAACACAATGGCCGGCGCGAGCAAGGACGCAGGCACACTGCTCCGCTTATAGAGCAGCGTTCTAAGCCCCGCGCCAGCCAGACCGGCGAACCCGATCATATTATTGAACGTATTGGCAATCCAGGCATAACGGAAGGTCCGCAGCCAGCCGATCTGCAGGCGGAAATGCCGCCGGATCAAGTAATCATAAGTACTCATAACTGCCACTGACAGCAGGGATATTCCCAGCATCTGCATAATAGAGGGCACGGGAACGGATTTCAGATCTCGGATGATTTTGCCTAAGTGAATCTGCTTCAGCTCATGCTGGCCCTCCAGATAGACCAGCCCGATAATCAGCAGCGGAAAAAGCGCCCGCACCGCCTTAATCCGGTAAATGGATATCAGCAGCCGTACGATTTTGAAGCGTTCCAATTTATTTTTGATTACAGTATGCATGACTTCACCTGTCCTCACTGCCGAACGCTCTTGTTGCCTGAACATATTCAGCCCTCTTCATACGAACCCATTATAACAAGATCCGCAGCAGAACTCCCGTATAATGGTCACACGCTTACAAGAGTTAGACGGCAGGCGGAGGATATTCCCTGCACATGGGCTATATTTGTTCCAGTGATGGTGTGAAGTGTATACATCTATCTTTGCATAAAAGCACCCGGACTGCGATTAGTCCGGGTGCTTTTATCATCCCCTAACGGAGAGCCTGTCATCACGGCAATGGCGGCTCTCTTCATAGGCACGCTGTTCTCGCTCAAGGTTATACTCTAATGTCGAATCTCCCTGAGCTGTCGGTGGTTGCGTTAGCAATCTCCTGAACGGATGCTGCTGTCAGCTTATTATTGTTACCGGAAGGCTTGTCCGGAGACGCAGCAGCGCTGTTGGCAGAAGCCTGTGACTTCTGGGCAATTTGTGCTTCGATCTGCTTGATCTGCTGTTCTAGCTGCTTGGTTTGTGTTTCTTTGGCCTGCTCGTTGTCCTGGCTTGCGCTTACTTTCTCAAGCTCAGCTTCCAGCTTCGCCTTCTGCTTCTCAAGTGCAGCGGTGTCGCTGGCGCTGGAGGAGGTATAAGATACGGAGGCTGAAGCGGCTACGGATGAGACATTCACGGGCGGTCCCTCCTTTCACCTCTTCAATATATTCCTTTTCTCTACAATGAACTTAAAATGCGCTGAAAGTTTGCTGAAAATCCGGTCTTTAATCCTTCCGCGCTCTCCGGTTCACCAGCATAACGCTCAGCAGGATAATGACCAGCCCGGCAATAGTATTGGCATAGACCTGCTCCTGCAGGAAAATCACGCCCCACAACAGGCCAAATACAGGCACGAGGAAGGTAACGCTGACGGTCTTGACCGGGCCGACACTGGCAATCAGCCGGAAATACAGCAGATATGCCACCGAGGTACAGATCAGCGACAGGCCGAGGACAGAATATACAGCAGCGGAAGAAGGCAAATGATCCGGGGCAAAAATCACCGCCAGCGGCAGCAGCACCATACTTGCGCCAAGCTGCTGTCCCGCAGCGAGCGCCAGCGGAGAGAGACCGGAGCCTACGCGTGACGCGTACAATCCTCCGAACGCATAACAGAGCGCAGCTCCAAGCGAATAGCCTACGGATAAAAGAACCGTGCTGGTCAGCGGGAGCGGGCTCCAGCCGACCAGCACACCAACACCTACAAGGCCTATAATCAATCCGGCCGATTTGGCCGCCCCCGGCTTCTCCTTCCGGGTCCCCCACGCCGCCAGTGCCGCGAACATCGGGGTTGTAGCATTCAGAATCGCCGCCAGCGAGGCGCTCAGATGCAGCTCAGCCATACAGATCAGCGTGAACGGAAGCGCTGCGTTAATTGCCCCGAGCAGCAGGAAAGACTTCCAGTACTTCAGGAGGCCCAGCCTGCGCCGGGTCAGCAGCGCATAGAGCAGCAGAGCAGCACCGGCTATCGTAACCCTCAGCTCTGTTGTGAAGACAGGACCAAGCTCCGGCGAGGCAATCCGCATGAACAGGAAGGAGGCTCCCCAGGCAAAAGCAAGCAGCAGCAGGGTAGCAAAGTCCTTGCGGCTCACAGCTTGGCCTCTCTTCTGCACAGCAGCAGATAGGACAGAACCGACAGGAGACCCGCTCCCGCGATGACCAGGGCCATCGGCAGAGCCGAGCCGCTGCCGCCAAGTCCGACCAGCGGAGCCGCACAGCTCCCCAGCAGCAAGGGAAGCAGACCAAGAAGCGCAGAGGCGCTGCCAGCGGTCTCCCCCTGATCCTGCATCGCCAGCGAGAAGCTCGTCGTACCCACCAGACCTACACTTGCAACCACAGCGAACAGACAGATTAGGATCGGCAGCAGTCCGCCTCCGGCGAGGAGGGTAATCAGCAGCAGAATACCTCCGGAGGTACTAAGCAGAAGGCCGCAGATCAGCAGCTTACGCTCACCCACTCTGGCCGACATCCGCCCGGCAATCTGCCCGGTCAGAATAATACCCAAGCCATTCACGGCGAAGATCAGGCTGTACATTTGCGGGGATACCCCGTAAATCGTCTGCAGAACAAAGGATGAACCTGAGATATAAGCGAACATTCCTGCCATAACAAAGCCCTGGGAGAGCGCGTAGCCCATGAATCCGGCATTCCCGAGCAGGATGCGGAAGGTACGCAGGGTCCCTCTGAGCCCGCTGCGGATACGCCGTTCCTTAGGCAGGGTCTCCGGCAGCCGCAGGAGAATGACCGCCGCGAAGAGCAGCCCGCATACGAACAAGACGATAAATACACCCTTCCAGTCCGTCACTCTCAGCAGCTGCCCCCCGATGACCGGAGCAGCGATCGGACCCAGTCCGTTGACAATCATCAGCAGCGAGAAGAACTTGGTTAATTCCGAGCCGCTGTACATATCGCGGACCGCCGCACGGGAGATTACCACCCCTACCGATCCGGCCAGGCCTTGAATGAAGCGCAGCACAATCAGCAGTCCGATGGACGGGCTGAACGCGCAGAGCAGCGAAGACACTGCATAGATGACCATTCCGAACAACAGCGGAATCCGGCGCCCATGCACATCACTGAGCGGGCCGGCTACAAGCTGGCCCGAAGCCAGCCCCAGCAGGAAGAAGGTCAGGGTAAGCTGAATCATGGCGGGACTGGTATCGAAATAGAGGCCAAGAGCAGGCAAGGCAGGCAGATACATATCAATCGACAGCGGACCAATGGTAGCGATGGCTCCCAGAATCACGGCAAGCTGCAGCCGCTGGCTTCTGGACGGCGCGCCCTCGGCCAGGCTTGTCACCGAATTTTGCTTCATCATGAACAGGATACATCCTTTCTTGCCGGTAACCTTTAGTAAGACGGCAGAGCCATTTATATTCAGGTCCGTTTATATATTTCTTCATACTACCCGATTACCGCCGGATTGTTCAATGAATTTATGGTTCGGCGGGAAAGCGCGGCAGCGGGTGGACGGTGAAATTAGGGGGACTGATGCAGAGGGAGCAGATGAGTAGGTGCTGTCTGATAAAAGCGGGTTTGATAGGCGGCTTGATTGGTGTGGCTTAGGAGGAGTGGATCGGCAGGCCTACATGGAGATCCTGCAGAAAATACAACAATGTTGCTCAAGTCGGGCGGCTTATCAGCAAATCCTGCACGAAATGCAACATTCGCAGCCCGCCCCCCAACTCTGCCCATTGTGTTCGGTTTTCACGTACATCCTGTCCGCCCTCCCATCCACCGACAGCACACAATAGACGATAAGCATCACTTCGAATACAACAGAAAGCCGCATGCGGGCCTGCCAATCCTCTCGGTGATCGGCAGGCCCGCATGCGGTTATTCCGGGTGGTGCTGTTGTTACTTCACTGAACCCGTCAGAGGAGCCAGCCAGTCTCTTGCCGCCTCTGCCTCGGCGGCGCTCAGGCGGTGCCCCTGATTGCCCCAATGTGAGGTAACCTCTGCTCCGGCGCCGCTAAGCAGAGCCTCCAGCTCCCGGGTCTCCTCGGAGCGGATAATCGGATCATTGGTTCCTGCCCCGATAAAGACCGGAACGCCCTGTAGCGAAGGAATCGCCAGGCCACGCAGCGGAACCATCGGGTGCAGCAGCACTGCCGCCCGGAAGAGGGCTCCGTAATGGAAGAGCAGGCTGCCCGCGATGTTCGCACCGTTGGAATAGCCGACAGCGACCAGATTACCGGCATCGAAGCCATATTTTGCAGCCGCTTCCTCCAGGAACTGCTTCACCTCATGGGTGCGGAAGATCAGATCCTCCTCATCAAAAATCCCCTCCGCCAGCCGCCGGAAAAAGCGGGGCATGCCATTCTCCAGCACATTGCCGCGGATACCCAGCACAGATGCTCCAGGTGCCAGCAGCTCGGCCAGCGGCAGCAAATCACGTTCATTGCCGCCTGTGCCATGGAATAAAACCAGCGTTGGCTGTGTTACGTCCCAACCTTGCTCAAATACATGAATCATACCGGCTTCACCTCCAGTTCACGGATTTCAAACGGGCTTAAATTCGCTTCAATTGCCGCACGCTGCGGCTCAAACCACGCCGGAAGCATCAGCTTCTGCCCCAGCGCCTCAGGTGCTTCATCACGGGCGAAGCCTGGAGGATCGGTTGCAATCTCGAACAGAATTCCGCCTTCTTCCCGGAAGTAGATGGCATTGAAGTACTGGCGGTCCTGCACTGGAGTCGGCTGGTAGCCGTGACTCTGAACCCGGCGGCCCCACTCCAGCTGCTCACTGTCATCTGCGGCCCGCCAGGCAATATGGTGAACCGTACCCGTCCCGCCGCCGCCTTGCGGAACCGGAGTCGCCTTCAGATCAATAATATTGCCGATATTGCCGGAAGCTCTATACCGGATATAACCGTCCCCTTCAGCAATACGTTCCATCCCCAGTGTGCGGGAGAGTGTATCAGCTGTGCGTTCCGGTGCTGTGCTGTAGAGGACAGCACCTCCGAAGCCTTTGACCGCATGCTCTACCGGAACGCCGCCGAACGACCAGGTGCTCAGCGCACCTTCTTCCCGCTCCACCAGCTCAATCCGCAGTCCGTCATAATCTGCGAAGGAGAGATAAGACTCGCCGATCCGGGTAACCTTAGTCACAGAGATCTGGTAAGCGGCCAGCCGCTGCTCCCAGAATCCGAAAGAGCCGGCCGGTACTGCATACGTGGTCAAACCGACCTGGCCGCCGCCGATTCTGCCTTTACGGCCATGAGCCCATGGGAAGAAGGTGATGATCGTACCCGGTGCACCCTGCTCATTGCCGAAGTAGAGGTGGTAGACCTCGGGGGCGTCGAAATTGATGGTTTTTTTGACGAGCCGCAGGCCCAGAATTCCGGCATAGAAATCAGCATTACGCTGTGCGTCTCCTACAAAAGCGGTAACATGGTGAATCCCTGCAGTATGCATAGTCATGAGTGAACCCTCCTGTTAGTTATGATGGTGATGCGCTTATTTTTATTTTAGTTGAAGAATATTGCGTCCAGTGAAATCGAACCCGCGCCTGTCAGCGCTATACCTACAGCGACCACCAGCACCGTTAACGGAAACTCAATTCCGTTTGCCGTCGACCAGAATCCGTTAGGAGCATGCACCTTCACAATGGCACCGAGCATCGTTGCCGCAATCAATACCGCAGCCACCGGAGTCAGCAGACCCAGAGTGAACAGCAGGCCACCGAACAGCTCCATCAGACCTGCCAGCACCGCCATACGCACGCCCGGCTTGATACCAATTGACTCCATCCAGCCGCCTGTTCCCTTAGGCCCATATCCGCCGAACCAGCCGAACAGCTTCTGTGCACCATGCCCGATAAACGCTACACCAATCACCAATCTCATCAACAATAAACCTACACTAACCATTTTAAACACTCTCCATTCTCTTGGTTTTAATTATCTTAATGTTAAGATATTAGCTAAAAAAATTTGCTGAGTTATTATTCTCTCCCTTAGTTCAGCTCGATAACAAGCAGACAACCTTACCGCAGCTGGGCTGCTACAGACTGACTTCTATACGCCCTTGCCCAGCTTCTTCAGCAGCAGTGTCGCCTGAGCCTTCTCTTCGCTATCCAGTCCGCTCATCAGGTTATGAATAGAATTAATATGCTGCGGAAAAATATTATCGAACAGCTCACGCCCCGCCTCTGTAATCTCGGCATACGTAACACGGCGGTCATCCTCACAAGGAACGCGCTTCAACAGCCCCCGCTTCTCCAGCTTGTCGATATTGTAGGTGATGCTTCCGCTGGTAACCAGGATCTTCTCGCCAATCTGCTGAAGTGGAATCCGATTTCTATGATACAGCACCTCCAGCACCATGAACTCCGCCGATGCCAGCCCGTGACTCTTCATATCCTTCACCGCCTGATCCATCAGGCTCTTGTACGCCTTCGATAGAACGACGAACAATTTAAGCGATGCTGCCTGCTCTTGTTCCTGCGTAGTGTCTGCTTCTGTTCCTGCCGTCTTATTCTTGCTGCTCATTCGCTGCACCTCCTGTCCGGCTGTGTTTGTCTTTAAATTAATTATCTTTAAGTTAAGATAACTATACGTTATGGGGAGCAGTCTGTCAAGTGTGTGAGGTGAATTTATTTTCATTCTGCTCACCCCGATTTCTGCGACATATACTCTAACTCCTGCGGTAATACTCCCCCAACCCGCACAACAATCAGTTCCTCCAACTCCCGCAGCAATCCAGTGGAAAACTGTATCTTAATTTTTCTATTTTCGTAAATTGTACTTAAGCAACTGCAAATCAACATCTAATAGAGGTAACTGCCGCCGCTTTGGGTGAATCCTCCTTAATTAAGTTCCATTTATCCATCTGCTGTTTTAGCAGGGTCTATTCGTTCCTCAGCAGGTGGACAAAATCCATCTATCTCCCGCCCTGCATATTTGACCTGTTCTTCAAAACGGCGTAGACTTTCAAAAGGTGAGTATACACCGGAGCAAACGGATTTTATAAGAAGCAACTTATTGGTTATTCCTAATACTTCAAATGAATCTTGTCCTAACTTATACCAAAGCTACAAAAGGAGGCTGATTATGGAATCGAAGGATCATCATCATTCCGGGGCCGACGCGCCGCGCGTGCTGATCGTGACGGCAGTCGCGGCTGAGCGCGAGGCGGTCCTGCGCGGCCTGCACGGCAGCCGCCGCTTCGACGTCATCGCGGCGGGCGCCGGCACCGCAGCGGCAGCGGCGGGCACCGCCGCCGCTCTGGCAGCCGGCCCGTACGGCTGCGTCGTCAGCGCCGGGATCGGCGGCGGCTTTCCGGGCCGGGCACCCGTAGGCTCGCTGGTCGTCGCCAGCGAGATGCGGGACGCGGCCCTCGGCGCAGAGACGCCGGAGGGCTTCCGCAGCGCTGCCGAGCTGGGCTTCGGCAGCGTGTCCGTGCCTGCACCGGGCGCTGCGGTGCAGGCCCTTGCGGCCGCGCTGGCAGCGGCCGGCCTCACGGTAAGCACAGGGACTGTGCTTACCGTATCGACCGCGACCGGCACCGCCGGGACGGCCGCGGCTCTGGCCGCACGCCACCCGGAGGCGGCGGCGGAGGCGATGGAAGGCCACGGGGTTGCCGTGGCCGCCCAAGCGCTGGGGATCGCGGCGCTGGAGCTGCGCGCGATCTCGAATCCGGTCGGCCCGCGCGACCGGGCCGCGTGGAAAATCAATGAAGCCCTGGACGCGCTGGCAGCGGCGGCGGCTATTTTACGGGAGGTGCTGTAATGACACAAGAGCTTCATATTGCTTATTCCCCTTGTCCGAACGATACCTTTGTCTTTCATGCCTGGGCGCATGACCTGATTCCCGGCGCACCCAAGCTGGATGTAATGTTTGCCGATATCGATATTACGAACGGGCTTGCTGCAGACGGTGCCGGGCCTGAGGTGCTCAAAATCTCCTACGCCGCCCTTCCCTGGGTGCTGGACAGGTACAAGCTGCTCCCTTGCGGCGGTGCGCTGGGACGGGGCTGCGGCCCGCTTGTACTAACCCGCAAAGGCGCAGGCGCGATCAAGCATCCACGCGAGCTGTCCGGCCGCAGAATTGCCGTCCCGAGCGAACGCTCCACAGCTTACCTGCTGTTCCGGTTGTGGGCCGCGCAGCAGGTTCCAGGCGGTCCGGCAGAGATCGTCGTCCTTCCGTTCGACGAGATCATGCCTGCCGTGCAGAAGGGAGAGATCGATGCCGGACTCGTTATCCACGAAGCCCGTTTCACTTACCCGTCCTACAATCTCAACCTGCTGACTGACCTCGGCAGCTGGTGGGAGAGCGATACCGGCTTGCCGATTCCGCTCGGTGCGATTATTGCCCGCCGCGATCTGGACCATGAGGCCATTACCGGCTGGATTCGCAGCTCACTCCAGTATGCCTGGGACCATCCCCTGGACTGCCAGGAGTATGTGCTGAGCCATGCCCAGGAGCTCTCGCCGGAAGTCGCCAAGTCCCATATTGACCTCTATGTCAACGGATTCACAATGAATCTGGGCGAGGATGGCTATGCAGCCATCTCTGCACTGCTGACACGGGCCGCTGCGGAAGGGCTTGTCCCTGCCGTTGACCCGGCGCTGCTGCGTTAGCACGAATACGGTTGTACGGGTATGGATTCCCCGGTGTTCAAGCTGCAACTCCACTTTTCTTGCACAGGAGGCTGTTCTTATTATCCCTTCAGACAACAGCAAGGCGAATATCGACCGTTTCCTGGGGTACCAGGATGAATATGACCGCTACCGGCCTGAAGCTCCGCCGCTAGTTATTACATTGCTAAGCAATTACCTGGGCCGCCGCCCTGCCCATGTGGCTGATATTGGCTGCGGCACCGGCCTGTCCACCTTTCTATGGAAAGATGCCGCCGATGAAGTAACCGGAGTGGAACCTAACCCGGATATGCTCAGCAAGGCTCAGGATAAGCTGCGTCTTCTCGGCAGCGGAGCGAATAACGTGTGTTTTGTGCAGGGCTACTCTAACCAGCTTCCTTTTGACACGGGGAGTGTGGACATCATCACCTGCTCGCAGTCGTTCCACTGGATGGACCCGGACAGCACCCTTCAGGAGATCTCGCGTTGCCTGTGGCCCGGCGGCGTCTTCGCCGCCTACGATTGTGACTGGCCTCTGGTGCTGCAGCCTGCCATCGAAGCCCGGTATAACCGGCTGATTGCAGCTTCAGATGCCTTGCTTACAGAGCTTCAGCCGGACACCGATCAGGCCAGCAAATGGGATAAAGAAGGACATCTGGGCCGGATCAAAGCCAGCGGACGGTTTACGTATGCGCGAGAGATTGTTTTTCACAATACAGAATCATGCGATGCACAGCGCTATATCGGCTTGGCCCTCAGCCAGGGCGGCATCCAGTCCCTCCTGAAGCTTAGCCCGACCTCACTTGTGCAGGATATTGCCGAATTCTCGGCAGAGGTAGAGGCATTCTTCCAGGGCCGGACCTTGCAGGTGCAGATTAGCTACCGGATGCGGATCGCCGTGAAATAACCATTTCTGTTAGCACCCTAGCTCGGTCTAATAGAACAAGCTGAATCAAGCACGCCCCGGTTATCCCCGCAAAGGAACCGGGGCGTTTCAATGTGTCACGGTAAGCTTAGCCAGGGATATAGTTCCAGTCTGCCCTTCCTTTTGTTCACCGTATTTACTAATCCGCTCTATTGACCGTTGGAATATTATCACATATTATTACACCAATGAATTAAAAATCTATTTACTGGGATTAGGTCAGGTGGTGTTTGTATGAAGTCCACAACCACGATTCGCGATCAGGTAACCGCATATTTGTCTAATCAGAGCCTGTCCATTAATCAGTTTGCCATTTCGTCAGGAATCAATTCCGGCACACTCAGCCGTGTCGTTAAAGACCGTCAGCCGATTGCCATGGATCATCTGGAGCGCATTACCCGGGGCATGGGCCTGCCGGAGGACCACTTCTATAGCTTATATGTGGACGAATGCTTTCACCATTCAGCTCCCACCTGGCGGCGCTTGCGGCCGTTTCTTGTGCGTTCAGCGGCGCTCGGCCGCCTTGACTGTGTCGAACAGGTAGTTAGGAACCTGCTGGAGAATCTGGTCTATGCCCCTATGCTATTCGAAGTTGCAGAAGGGCTGTTCGAGCAGGGATTGTGGAACGCAGCAGCATTATTGTATGAGAATGTGAGCACCAGTGAGAAATATCAGAATTCCGACCGGCTCGCCGTATGCCAATACAGGTTATTCCGAATTGGCCTCGGTGATGACCAGAGCAGCAATCTGCGGGTAGCCATCCTGTTCGAGTGCTTCATCGACCGGCTGAATGAGGCGGATCAACTGGACGGATTGAAAGACCTGCTGGATGTCTACTACTCTCTGCAGAAGTGGGCTAAAGTGAACGAGCTTGCCGAGAAAATGCTTGATCTCGCTACCCTCCGTTACAATCTACAGCACCGCTCGAAACGTAAACCGGACAACGAAAAATTGCCTTCAAAGCCGCTGTATTTATATATTCTAAATGCCCGGCTTTTAATCTCGAGCATTTATATGGAATATGGGGATTACAAATCTGCGATTGAGCATGTCCCTCTCTATATAGATGGTAGCTGGATACAAGAGAAGGATGATGAAGCAGCTCGGACATTAGCCCAGTTCAGGGAGTGGGGGAAGGCAAATATCTTCCTATATCGTCTGCTTGATGGACAGCTAGAGGTATTATCTGATTATGTGGAGTATATCTCTACGCAGCCAGACGAGATATTTACAGCTATGTACCATATTGTTAAGTCAGCGAACCGGTATGATTGGAATGTGGATGATATTCTGGAACGCTTCTCTGAGCATATCCCTTACCGAATTTATAAATCGGAATTCCGGGAATACAACCAGCAAGTTATGGCAGACAAGCATGCCCGATTTCTAGCAGAATTGGCCACCTATTATGTAAAAAATAATCGAAGTGAAGGTATTATCTTTATCTTAAAAAGTTTGGAATCCTCTGCTAAAATTAACAACGAGAGTGTAGTCATCACCTGCGTAGATCTATTTGAACAATACAGACATATAGCAAGTGATGATGAAATCGAGACATACAAACTCCTAATTAGAGAGGTGCGTAATACAAATGATCAAAAGGCTTTTAAAGCTTCTAGTTATATGTAGTATGGTTACTGTGATTATTTCTTCTATTGAGATAATTGAGGCTGCTTCAGGCAGTGACACACAAAGTTCATTTCAAACTATGTCTCACGGTGTTGGCGGTAGCTAAATATCCTTACTGTTTTTGAAGATTTCTTAAAGTCTGCACATAAGCTATATGTCTTACTGGACTGTCGTCAGACAATCACGAACACTTCTTATTTACCGTATGCGGAACGCCATCGACTACCGCATTTCTCACTGCATTCAAGCTCTACCCTATACTTAACATCAGCGAGACGAAGAACGTCCCGGTTGCCCTTTATGGGAAAGCCGGGGCGTTTTCTATTTTCCGGAGAGGATGAGGAGCATGACTTTTGAAGAAGCACATGACCAGTTTATCAGCGGACACTTGGACAGCAGAGCTGATGGAGAACGTCGGGCACGGTTGGAACGGGGGCATCGGCATGCCGAGAGCCTATTCCTGCATAAGGTATGGTGGCCGCTGCGGGGCCATTTTGACGGGCTTCATCCGGAGTACGAGGTCCTGGATTGGCGGGGACGATCTTATTTCGCTGACTTTGCTTGGCTGCCCGGATATGTGAAGCTCCTGATAGAGATCAAGGGGTATGCAGCGCATGTCCGCGATATGGACCGCAACAAATACTGCGGCGAACTGAACCGCGAGACCTTCCTCTATGCTATGGGCTATCATGTGATTTCCTTCGCATACGATGATGTTGAACAGCGGCCCGAGCTCTGCATGACATTGCTGCGGATGGTTCTGGGCAAATATCAGCCTGCCGAAGCCCCGGTATCACGTATACGGCTATTGGAGCAAGAAGTGATCCGGCTAACCCTTCATCTGGCCCGGCCGATCCGCCCGCAGGATGTGAAACAGCATTTCTCCATCGATTACAGAACCGCCATCCGGACGTTGCACAGTCTAGTTGACAAAGGCTGGCTCATACCGGTTCCCACCAGCAATCAGGAACGAACCGCACGATATGATTTGAAGCGCGGCGTACTGGAATATTTTAATTAGCCTTCGGCAAACAATTGGATTAACGCACCTTAATTTCCTGATTCCTGAGGAATGACCGGCAACAAGTGGAAAAACAGCATCTGTTACTCTTGGTTTTGCCGCTATGGGGCGATCTGGGGAAATTTAAGTGCTGTTTTTCCAACTCTCTCCCCCACAATCCATTAATACTCATCAGTAGGTGGATAAAATCCATCTGTTACCTGCTTCTACAGCACTATCACCCGATTCCACAAACACAGATTACTCCACAAGCATCGGTAGCACCCGTTCTTATCCTCTATCAAACTATCAGCCACCAGTACTTCTCTTCTTCAATCCTCGTCAGTCCCCACTCCACCACGCCGCCATTGCCCGACTCTTATCCCCTACACTACACAACACAACTCCCCCCCCTAGCACACCCATCAAGTGGAAACGGCTTTGCCGTCCTTTTAAAGGACGGTACCGTTTCAGCGGGAAATAGAAGGATAATCCATAGCGTGAAACATATAAATTCTTATATTTTAAGCAAAAACCCCCGCCTGCGCATAAGCACAAACGGGGGCTTCACTGCCAGCTTACATCCTGCCAGCTACTTCTTATTCATCTTGAACATCAGGAACAGTTCATTGTAGTGGGCAAGCATCCGCTTGCCGAGGTTGTCGTAGACCTCCAGCCGGTCAGTGATCTCAGCGGGCGGGTAGAAGCGCTCGTCGCCGGAGATGTCTTCCGGCAGCAGCTTCAGCGCAGGCACGTTCGGCGTGGAATAACCGACGTATTCTGCATTCTGTGCGGCGACTTCCGGCCGCAGCATGAAGTTGATGAACTTATGCGCGCCTTCAACATTGCCTGCAGTACGCGGAATGACCATGTTGTCGAACCATTTGTTCGAGCCTTCCTCCGGCACGACGAAGTCCAGCTTGTCGTTGTCATCCATGATCTCCGAAGCGTCGCCGGACCAGACAATGCCGACCGCCGCTTCTTCGTTCGCGAGCAGCATTTTGACCTCGTCACCCACAATGGCCTTCACATTCGGAGACAGCTTGTTCAGCTTGACGAGCGCCTCCTGCAAATGCTCCTCCTTCGTGTCGTTGACAGAGTAGTGCAGGCTGTTCAGCGCCATACCCATGACCTCACGGGCTCCGTCCACGAGGAAGATATTATTCTTCAGCCGCTTGTCCCACAGGGAATCCCAGCTGCTGAAATCAATGCCCTTTGTCATGTCGGGGTTAAAGATGATCCCCACCGTCCCCCAGAAATAAGGAACCGAATACTTGTTACCGGGATCGAAGGACAGATTCATGAACTTGGAATCGATGTTAGCGAGATTCGGCAGCTTGCTGTGATCCAGCGGCAGCAGCAGATTCTCTTCCCGCATCTTAGCAATCGCATAGTCAGACGGGATTACGACATCGAAGATCGTGCCGCCTTGCTCGACCTTAGTCAGCATCGCTTCATTAGAATCGAATGTCTGGTAGATGACCGTAATTCCAGTTTCCTCCTGGAACTGCTTCAGCAGATCGGGGTCCACATAGTCACCCCAGTTGTAGATCGTGAGCGTATTCCCGCCCGAATAGCCTTGGGCTGAGTTCAGCCGGGAGGCCAGGAACATCAGTCCAAAGGCAACGATCAGAATCGCCAGGAACGTATTGACTAGCTGCTTCATCTAGGCACCCCCGCTTCGGCCACCGGCTCGGCAATCTGTACCGCCGGGCGGCTCTTACGCTGGTTCAGGTAGTAATAACCGATGACCAGCAGAATCGTGAAGAGGAAAATCAGGGTCGACAGCGCGTTAATCGACAACGAGACCCCTTGCCGGGCCCGGGAATAGATCTCCACCGACAGAGTGGAATAACCATTGCCCGTGACGAAGAAGGTAACTGCGAAATCATCCAGGGAATAGGTCAGGGCCATGAAGAAACCGCTGAAGATTCCCGGCTTGATGATCGGCAGAATGACCTTCGTGAGCACATCCCGGCGCGTAGCGCCGAGATCGCGGGCGGCATCCGTCAGGGTCGGGCTCATCTCCTGCAGATGCGGCAGGATCATAATGACCGCAATCGGAATACTGAACGCCACATGCGAGAGCAGCACGGAGGTGAAGCCCAGCTTGATCCCGACAATTGTGAAGAGGATCAGGAAGGAGGCTCCGATGATGACATCCGGGCTGACAATAAGCACATTGTTCAGCGAGAGCAGCGTGTTCTTCGCCCGGCGGCTGCGGACATGATGGATCGCCAGCGCACCGATCACCGCTATTATGGTCGCAATGGCCGATGACAGGAGGGCAATGACCAGTGTGTTAATCACAATAATCATCAGCCGGGTATCCGCAACCACTTCACGGTAATAATCCAGCGTGAAGCCTTCGAACTTGTGCATCGTGCCGCCGCTGTTGAACGAGTAGTACATCAGATAGAAGATCGGCGCGTACAGCACCAGGAAGACCAGCACCAGATAGATATTGGCGATGCCGTTCTTGTTCTTAACCCTGCGTCTGTTCTTCATCCGCGCACCCCCTTCCGCGAGCCGCCGGTCAGAATCATAAACAGCGCCATAATGGCGATCAGGAACACCGCAACGGTCGAGCCCATACCCCAGTCCTGTGTGACCAGGAAGTGCTGCTCAATCGCGGTGCCGAGCGTAATGACCCGGTTCCCGGCAATCAGACGCGTAATCATGAACAGCGACAGCGCCGGAATGAATACCGCCATACAGCCGGAGCGTACGCCCGAGATCGTCAGCGGAAAAACCACCCGCCGGAACGTCGTCCATCCCGATGCACCCAGATCGCGCGCGGCATCCACCAGCGACAGATTCATCTCATCCAGGGCACTGAAGATCGGCAGAATCATGAATGGAATGAAAATATAGACCGACACAAACACGAAGCTGAAGCCCGTGAACAGTATCTGCTGCTCGCCCAGACCCATCAGATCAAAGAAATTATTGACCGGACCGAAGGTGCCGAAGATCCCGATGAAAGCGTATGTTTTGAGCAGCAGGTTGATCCAGGTCGGCAGAATAATCAGCAGCAGCCACAGCTGCTTGTGCTTCGTTCGCGTCAGCAGATAAGCGGCCGGGTAAGCCACGAGGAGCGAGAACACCGTGATCAGAAAAGCGTACCAGAACGAATTCAGCATCATCCTCATATAGACCGGGGTGAAGAAATTGGCGTAGTTACTCAGCGTCAGCTTCCCCTCCAGATCGAACAGGGAATAGTAGACTACCAGCAGCACCGGTGCAATAACAAACAACGCGATCCACAAATAGTACGGGATGAGATAATACGACTTCCCCTTACTCATCATGGCTCTCCACCTCGGCGTAAGCCTCCAGACGCTTGTCGAACTCCTCCTCCGTTTCACCGAACCGCATAACATGGATCGCTTCCGGGTCAAAATACAGCCCGATCTCGGAGCCAACCTCCGCCTTACGGGTGGAATGGACAAGCCATTCATGGCCCGAGCCATCATAGCAGCTGATCTCGTAGTGAACCCCGCGGAACAGCTGGGAATCCACACGCACCTTCAGCTTGCCCGCTTCCAGGGTGGCAATCTCCAGATCCTCAGGCCGGATCACAATCTCCACCGCTTCATTCGGCTTCAGACCGGCATCGACACATTCGAACCGGTGGCCGCCCCACTCCACCACATAGTCCTCAATCATCACACCCGGCACGATGTTCGACTCTCCGATGAAGTCAGCCACGAACCGGTTAATCGGTTCATCGTAAATATCATTAGGCGTGCCGCTCTGC